>MNXM01000183.1 GCA_001872605.1 Armatimonadetes bacterium CG2_30_59_28
TACCCTCCTTTTCTCCCCTTTCAACCCGTGTTCGTGCCGAACACGGGTTGAAAGGGGAGAAAAGATATCCTTTCTTGGCGCTCGGTAGTCCGTTGTGTGAGCTACCGGACGCTGAAGCGATCCGGCGTCTAATGTCGAAGAATTTACGAAAGGATGCACTAGTCCCTGCCCCTCCCATACCCAACCAACGTCTTTGAGTTGTCGAGTAGACATCCTAATCCCCTCTTGATTATACTCGTTAAGGTTGAGAATCCACGTTTTCTGCCGTAGGATAAAACTCCCGCTTTGTCTCCCGGTGAAGCGAGTCTGCAACCTTAACAAGTATATGACCTCGTATATCCTTTGGAATTGTATCATAAGCGAAGGCTCCGTTCCCGCGTGACGGTAGCCGCCCGGCGCTCTGCCAGCAGTTTGCCGTTTCGTCGTGTCTCTTTTAGCCCGAAGGGCTCCCAACCAAGCCCTCCGGGCTGAGGTAACGGCGATAGTTCGTAAAACCGGCAGGTCAATCAGCAAGTGAGAAGCTTATGATACAATTCCAGCGTATACCCTCAGAAACATTGACAACTGCGTTGCATTCCGGATAGCATGCAACCCGTCTTTGCGTCATCAATGCCTCACTGGGAGCGTTCCGATGTCTCACTGCGCAAACCCCTGGTCGCCTCGGTTGTTCCTCAACGACGGCGGTAGTAACTTCATCCACCTGCCGGAGAATTTGGGGAACCGTTCAGTTGTCGACAGGAACGCCCCCAGTTTCATACTGGGGGATTCTTACAACCACGCTATTAGGGAAGGGATCCACCTCCCGGTTTGGGGATGGCCACCCCCGCGGACTCAAAGAGTCCGAGAATCCCCCAGTGTGAAACCGGGGGGCTTTGCACTCAACTGAACGGATACGAATTTGGGAGTTGCAGATCTCCGTACCTACCTGACCCGCTGCGCCTGATTATCTACGGGGACGAGGCGGACGAGAGCGAATGACATATCGAACACGTCGAGGTGCCAGCAGTGCAATCACCATCCAGAAGCATCCCTCGCGTTGCCCCACGGGCTTACGACTACGTCAGGCAGGTGCTGGATTTCGGGTTTCGCAACGCCCACTCCGTCGGCATGACGGCCCGGCTGGAGCGTGAGTTCGCAGAACGATTTGGCCAGAAGTATGGCATCGCTCACTGCAATGGAACCGCAACGATGCAAAGCGCGCTGATGGCCGCGGGCGTGGGTGTGGGAGATGAGGTCATCGTCCCCAGCTTCACTGTGTTCTCCACACCCGCCGCGGTACTTCACTGTAACGCGGTGCCAATCATCGTCGATGTCGATCCTGAAACGTGGACCATCAGCGTCGATGCAATCCGGGCGCACATCACTCCCCGCACGAAAGCAATCATCCCGGTCGCCATCTGCGGCCTGCCGGCGGACATGCACCCCATCATGGAACTGGCCGCTGCACATGATATTGTGGTCATGGAGGACAACGCTCAGTGCATTCTCGGCCACTACAAGGGGCGCGTGGCCGGTTCCATCGGTCATTTCGCCAGCTTCAGTTTCCAGTCATCCAAGACTATCACCTGTGGCGATGGCGGCATCCTGGTCTGTTCCGACGACGAATTGGCCCTGGCCGCGAGGAAGGCCGCGACGATCGGGTTCAAAGACCTCACACTGAAACCGGGCGACAACGTCGTCTCCGAGCAGCTGCGCTGTCACCCCGACTACCAGCGGCACGACAGCTTCGGATGGAACCAGCGGCTCCCCGAGATCGCCGCGGCCGTGGCGCTGGCGGAACTGGAACGCGTGGATGAACTGGCGGAGATGCGGACCTACGCCGCGTCCGCATTCGACCGCGTGGTGAACGAGTGCGACTGGATGATCGCGCAAAAAACGCCGGAGGGATACGTGAACGCATACTGGACCTACACGGCGCGAATTGCGAGAGAGGACATCGTGTGGGCGGACGTGCGTGCCGCGTTCGTCGAGCGCGGCGGAGATGGATTCTACGGTTCCTACCAACCGGCTCACCTCGAGCCTTTCTTCGCGAAGCTAAACCGCGCGGTGGACGAGAACCCCGAGCGTTTTCCTCACTTCGCCGAACGGTTGCCGCGGTACGAAAGTGGATCATGCCCGGTCTGGGAGGGTATTCAGCCGCGCAGCGTCATGCTGAAGACCAACTACTTCAACACGCGGGACGCCGACCGTCAGGCGGAGATCCTGGCGGAGACCCTCGCCCTTTTCGCTGCGGAAACAGCCTAACACCTTCTGCTTCACCTTGAGCATGCGGATGTCCCGTTCCGCTTGGTTATTGTCGAACTCCGAGTTCGCGTCGAACGGCGCCTTGCAATCGCGCATGAACGCCAGCGTTTCGCCTTTGTGCGTCTGCAAGCGATCCAGCAGATTCTTCGCGGGGCTTTTCGGACTCTGCGAGTTCGCGCTTCACCCGGCCGCGTTTTCTGGGTGTCGGCGCGCCCAGGGTTGCTGGTACTGCTCTTCGATGAACTGCAGTTCGCGTAGGTGATGTGCCCGCGAGTTGATTGAGAACTACGGACCGCTGGAAGTCCTGTGGTTCGACATCGGGGACTCCCAAGTGTGGGCGCCGGAATACAAGTCCTATGGCGATGAGCTTTACAACCACGTCAAGTCCCTGCAGCCCTCGGGGTGTAAGTAAGATTTGTGATGTGTGGTGGTAATCAGCCCCCCGGGGGCCGGGCAGGCGTAAACGAGAGGTTGGGGAAACCTACGCGAGTGAAAGGGGGTTGTTGCATGAACTCACTCAGGAGCGACGAACCGCGAACTCCGTTACACAATCACTGTCGGGTTTCAGATTGTAGACGCCTATGGTTCCGGCTGGGGTGGATTCTCACAAATCTGACTTACACCCGGAAAGAGCACAGACCTTGACGGTATGGGTGTCCGACGATCAGAAGAACTGGAAAGCGGTTGGAAGTTTGAAGAGCGACCAAGGTGGAACCCGAATGGATGATTGAGTTGGACGATCAAGAAATGAAAGGACAGTTCGTCAAGATTGGGCTGCAGGCGGACGCTGAGTACCTGCACCTCAACAAGGTGCGGATTTACGGAGATTATAGCCTCCCGACGTGATAGACTGGTCCCTACGTGTAGTCAGTAATTACAAGGAGTGGAAGGCAGATGAGAGCAACTCGGACCGGTATAGTTCTTCTGGCGATTCTCCTGGCGGCTGCCCAGACAGTCCAGGCCGGTCGGGTGGCTGTGGAGGTCACGGCTTCGGGTGAGCAGTTCCTCGTAGTCAACACCAGCGACAAGCCTGTGACTCCGCGGCTGATTGTCCGCGGATGGACAGACCGAGATGGATTTCCTCCCCGGCACGCGTCCGGGCTTCGGATGGACGGAGTTCCCGTCCTGCCCGCGCGGATGCTCACGGGCGCGACTTGGATTCTTGAGCCAGACGGTTCGGCAAGATGGGGCTACCGCACCGGCACATGGAGCCGGGCGGAGGGAGCGCCGCCCGACCCGCGCCTCTGGGTCTTCGACCCCGACAAGATGTCACTGGACCACTGGCCGCCACTCCCAAACTATGGAGGCGCAATGTTGTGGGTCGCCAGCGGTGGCGCGCCGCGCGCCTGGTCGTGCCGGATCGAGTTCCCCGCCAATCCCCTTGTGAAGCGATTCTGCATCGCAGGGAACTACGAGCAATGCAGCAGTGGGAAGAACGCCACTGCGGTGGCTCGCGTCTTCGCCGATCCGGAGATGAAATCCCTCGTCGCTGAAAGGGCCGTCGACTCTGCCACGGGCCGCATCGAGTTCGTCGGGACGCCTGCATTGCCCAATCTCTTCTACCTCCAGATCACGGCCAAGGACATCCATACTCGCAACCCCATCGGCTTGTACTGGGTCGACTTATGGGCAGAACTGGACGCCGTTGGCCTGCCACGGTTGACGCTCCAGCCGGGTGTCAACGCCCTCACCGCCGAGGACGCGGAGGACAGTTCGCATCGGTGGCGAATCCTGCTGGAAGACAAAGCCATCCGCGATAATCCACCACGGCCCAAGCCTGAGCCACTGCCGGATTTCGTGAAGAACCACCGCTCCCGCTTCCGTGACAGACCAGCCCCCGCACAGAAACTGGCCACCCCGGCCGGGGTATTTCCGCTCGGGTTCTATGACGGGCTCCCCCCGGGCCATCTCGATTTCGGCGTGGATGACATGGTGGACATGAACTGCAACGTCGTCCACGGCAGCAACATGGGCCCCGACAATCTGGGGGCTGTCCTCGATCTACTGGAGCGGGCGGGGCTGAAGTTGATCTATCAGGGCGGCGGCAGCGGCGCGCTCTACTACCAGCACAAGGGCTATTTTGGCAATGACGTGAAGCAGGAGGTGGAATTCAACGAAGCGAACTTCAAACCCTCGGCGCGGAAGCAGGTTCCGTTGTACAGGAATCGGCCAGGGCTTTTGGGCTGGAGCATCGCCGAGGAGGTGCCGCCCGATGTTCCGGAGCGCATGACTTCCTACTATGCACTGATGCGCGAGCTGGACCCGACGCACGCGCCGGTGTTCCTGCACAACAACTTTCAGGCAGCCAAGAATGACTTGGAACGCAACTACCCCGCGGCCATCACCCATGACCAGTATGCGTTTTCTCTTGACCCACGGACGACCGGCCCCACGAATCTCTCCCAAAGCGTGGGAGCAGTCCTCGGCACCACGAGAGTGTACCGGGAGCTCTGCGATGCCCACGACGTCCCCTTCTGGTTCATGGGTCAATGCTTTGCGGAGCCGAGCAGTGAAGGTTACTCCGGCCCGCCCTACGGTCTGTCAGGCGGCGCGAGACGTCTTTCCCCTGCGGTCATCCGCATGCAGGGATGGGCGGCCATTGCCGAGGGTGCGCGGGGCGTCTTCTTCTTCCTGTATCAAGGCGATGGTTGCTGTCGTGACCGGTACTGGCGACAGACGGAGCAGTGGCACGGCGTGCAGACACTCTTTGGCGAGGTGACGCGTTTGACTCCCCTCTTGTTACGACTGAAGCGCGACGATGGCAGGGACGTATCGGTCAAAGCGAAAGACTCGGACGCGCCGCTGGTCATTCGCGTCTTCACTCGTCGCGACCAGCCGGCGACCGCCACCAAAGGTCTGTATGCAATAGTGCTGAACAGAAGCGATACCGTGCGGGCGCCGCTGGCACTGGACGGTGAGATCGTGCAGCAGGCGGAGACCGTTTGGGACGTAAAGCGCGGCAAAGCAGCGGCGGACACCATCCTCGATCCCGGCGAAGGGACGCTGCTGTGGATCGGCAGCAAGGACCAGGTGGTTGCCGACCGAACGCTGCTTGAGACAGTTCGAGGAAAGTAGGAACTCAATATATACTCGTTACGGATGAAAACACCCGTAACGAGTATAGGAAAGGAACAGACGAAATGCTCGACCGGATGACAGTGGTATGGACGGCAGCGATCCTGACCCTCACGCGCTTTGGAGCACAGGCCTCGGGAGAGGGGGACCTGCTGGAGGCAATGAAGAGGTTGAAAGTGCCGTACATCGCTCACTATCACTGGCAAGGGTCCGCGCTGCCCGCAGACCTTCAGGAGGAGTATCTTCAGGACTACCTCCAGATGGGTTTCACCGGCATCCAGAAAGAGGGGGTGGACGGCGGGCGAGTCTTCCGCAAACGTGGGCTGCACGGGTTCATGTGGCAGACGTACTGGGGGCACCCCGATCTGGAGATGTTCATCGGTCCCGACGGCAACGTGATGCAGAACGTCGATGGTGGCGGGAGCTGGCTGTATGGCAACTTCTCCTCGGAGAAGAACATGGACGCGGGCGCGAACGCCATCATGCAGTTCCTCAAGGAGAACGAAGACGCGGTCTTCGAGCTGGGCGGCTACAAGATCGCGAACTCCTGGGATGAGACCGGGCTGCAAGCTTGCTATCGCCACAACTCCTGCTCACCGCACTCGACCAGCGCCTTCCGCCAGTGGCTCGAACGGGAAAACAAGACCGTCACTGCGATGAACCAGGCGTGGGGGTCGTCCTTCAAGTCCTGGGAGGAGATCAACATCCCAAAAGACAACGAGATCTTCGATGTCAACCCCTTTCTCTGGAAGGCGTACAAGGACTTCAAAGGATGGGAGCTTCCGAACTACTTCCACCAGATTCAGAAGCGCGTCGAGTCCAAAGGTATCCCCTTCCGGTATCCCATTTTCGCTCATGCTTTCATGACATGGCCCAACATTAACTCCTGGCTGGGGTTGAATGCCTATCAGGTCGCCCAGACTTCGCCGGTGCTCATCAACGAGCACTTCCAGCCCGATTTCCCCGTCACTTCGGTAGCCTTCGCATGGACCGACCGCCTGAGCCGCGAGTACCAGCGGCCCGTGCTGGACTACGCATGGTTCCTGACATCGCTCCACAGTTCACCCACCCCGCGCCAGATCGAGCGCGCATTCGGTCGGTCGCTCATGCACACGACTCACGGCTATCTCATGTGGGTGTATCTCCAGACGCTATGGCGCACGCAGCCGGAGATGCGTGGCGCCGTCGCCTTCTGGCACCATTTCTTCCAGGACCACTGGGGGTTCCTCAAAGAAGCTGAACCCCTCCGTCCGCAGATTGCCGTCCTGTTCCCCGGATACGCAGGTTACTTCTACAAGCTGTGGGATTACCCCAAGCAGGACTACTGCTGGGGCGCACAGGCGCTCATCGAGGCGCAGTATCCGTTCACCGTCGTTCAGGAGGAGGAAGTCGAGAAGGGCATCCTCAATAACTACAAGGCGCTCGTGGTCTTCTCTGCAGAACGCACGTCGGCGAAGGTTCTGGAAGAGATCGGCACGTTCATCGACAACGGCGGCTGTGTCTTCGCCGACGGCGACTCGCTGGCGCGCTCCATCGACGGCAAGCCCACGAACTTCCTGCAACGCCGCTTCGGTGTGGAGGTCACCCACAAGGCACACGCGCCGTTCATGCCCACGTACCAGAGCAAGGAAGAGCAGCGCTGGGCCGAGAGCCTCAGTCTGGAGAAGAAGGTCCCACTGCCCGCCAGCAATTCGCTTGGCTGCGCGCTGACGGAACTGCCTGACACCGGAGCGCTGATTGATGTGGACGCGTCCATCGACACCTCAGGCAGGACGCGCACATGGCACGATATCGTCACCGGCCGCGCAACGGGTGGCAAGGTTCTGGCCACCTACCAGGGACGCGCCGTCGGGGTCGAGACCGAACGAACGGTCTGGTGGGGCACGCGGCCCGGGATGGACATGGAGGCCACCTTCGACCGAAAGGAGTTGCAGTACTGGGGGGAACCCGTTCCCGCTCATTCTAACTCCGATGCAGGAGCTATGGGGCGCGCCGCGTACCGGAGCATGATTGCTCAGGTGGCAGAGAAGGCGGGGATCGCACGTCCCATAACCGTGCTCCTTGCTGACAGGACGATAGCTCCCTTCCTGGAAGTCGGCGCCAAAACCAGCCCCAATGGTCGTGAGGCGATGGTGTTCCTCATCAACCACGAACCACGGCCCTTCGAGGGTCAGGTGATCCTGAGCTCCTCGACCTTCCCCAAAGGGGCGGGAATCTGGAACCTGCGTACTCTTGAACGGATCAAATCGCCCGAGTGGGGCCGCTTCGTCTTTGCGCTCGAACCGGGAGAGTTGGGCATTCTGTACCTGTCCTCAGACGCGACACAAGGCAGCAAGGTGTTGCGCCACCAACGTGAGCTCCTGCGCAAGGACCTGCGTCCCAAGCCGTTCACCTACGGGCCGCGAACGATCGCTGAGCCGCCATTGCCGCAAGTCGTCCAGCGCTGCACTCCAACGATGAAGAAGGCACAAGGCGCCGGGGCCCCCCTCGTCGAAATCGCCCTCACGGTCATCAATCCCGACCCCGCTGAGCGCGCGGACGAACCGGTGGCGCTGCCAGTTTCTGCCGTCCCGAGCCTTTACACGCTGTCCGGTGTGAAGTCGGTCAGTCTGGCGGACGGGACACCCGCCCAATGGGACGACCTCGATGGGTCCGGTGGTTTCAGCGCCGGCGATGAGATTGCGTGGCAGCAAACGCTGAAGCCTGGAGCGAACAATGTGACATTGCTTCTTTCCTCTGCCCCAATCCAGGCAGGCACTCCACCAATCATCGCGCGTGCGGCCGAGAACGAAATGACGGTCACGGAAGGAGGCAAGACTCTCTTCCGCGTTCGGGGAGCGGGGAGAGAAGGGGGTTGGGACTTGCGCCGCGGCATCAGTCTGCGCGACGGCAGGCCCCTCGAAGGTGGTTCGTTGCACGGCGGTCCCATCTTCCTGCGCGCCATGCAGGCGAAGGCAATAGATGTTCAATACAAGCTCGTCTGCTCGGGTCCGGTGCGAAGTGTCGTTGAGGCTTCTTATGGCTACGAAGAATCGGGAATCGCAGTCCCCGAGTGGGGGTATCCGCACAAGACGGGGGATATCCTGCCGGTTCGGACTGTAACCCGCTACGTTGTCTACGGTCGAATGCCTGAAAAGGAGACGCGCCTCTACGCCTGTATCCGCCACACGGTCACGGACGAATTCCGGTTCGGCGCCTACTACCCGGGCACGCTTTTCGTGGGGTACTTTCTCGAGCTGGGTGGGGACCTGAGAAATGGCGCGTTCAAGGATACCCTTGGCCGCGTCTGTCCGCTCGGAGGACCGGACATGGAAAACAACTTCGGTGGTTGGATGTTTACACCCCAGGGGAAAGCCGGCGATGCCCAACTAACCGTGCTGGCGCGGCGGATGAGCGGGATCGTTTCCGGGCCTTACGTCACCGATGAACACGACGGGATACAGGTCCACAACGGCGCCTTGGCCCGCAGCTCGTTGAATGGAAGCGCGTCCTCGCCGCCGGACATTGACGACACGCTGATTCACAAGGACACGGT
Source organism: Armatimonadetes bacterium CG2_30_59_28 (assembly GCA_001872605.1). GTDB lineage: Bacteria > Armatimonadota > Abditibacteriia > CG2-30-59-28 > CG2-30-59-28 > CG2-30-59-28. Next base: position 8,855 of record MNXM01000183.1, read on the forward strand.
CTATACGTTGGATGCTTTGATTCGCCTGCACCCGCGTGCGAGTCCGTCGGAGACGGACCGGTGCCGCGCCATGTACGCCTGTCCACCGCGGTTGTATGTGGATGCCGTTACGGTCTTTGCATCGCCATGATCGGGTGAGAACAGTATTCGTTCTCGGTCTCCTCCTTCGGATCCGTGGAGATCGTCGGGCTTTTCGAGTGCGACAACCTGTGGAAGGGAGTATCCATGGCCACACGCTCTACATTCAGCTTTGCCTTATCTCTCGCTGCGACCATGTGCGCGTACCTGTCGACCGCGGCCCCCGCGCCTTTGCAGACCTTCACCGTGAAGGACTATCTGCAACACCAGTGGACCGACGAGCTGGTTCACTTTCCTATCTCATATTCTGGGACGACACTGCCCAAGTCGCTGACGCTCACCGACGCCGAGGGAAAGCCGGTCCCGTGTCAGATCAGCGGACTGGCGCGGAAAGGCGGCAAGATCACCGGCACGGTGTGGACGGTGGTAACGCTCCCCCCAAAAGGCTCAGCAACCTTCCACCTGCAGCCGGGCAAGCCAGTGGCAACTCCTCTGCTCCTGCGGGTGCAAGGGAATGAGTACCTGCTCGGCAACGAATTCCTTGCCTTCCGCCTGCCGCGTCTCCCCGGCGCTCTGAAGCAACCGGTTAATATCACTTCTCTGCCCGCGCCACTCCTGGCCGTTAGTGGTCCCGGTGGGAAGAACTGGCTGGGACAGGGCGCATGGGCAATCGATGCCGACCAACCGCTCACGGTGAAGGAGGCGATTACGACGGTGGTTGAGCAAGGACCGGTACGCGTGACCGTGCGCTACCGGCTGGTCTTCACCGACGGACGCTCCTACCAGGCAGACATTATGCTGGGCGATCGGCAGGATGTGGCTCTGTTCACCGACGACACCGACGTGGAAGCGCCGAAGACGACCTTTCGTTTCGCTCTTCCGCCCGGGCTGCGCGCCGACCGGCTCTTCTGGCAGAACAACTACTGGGCGGACAGCTACAAGGGGCTTACCGGGGACCCCATCGTCTTCGAGAAGGAAAAGGTCATCTGCAACGTTTGTCCGTGGTCATTCTGGTGGCAGCAGGATCGCACTACCTGGGCAGGACTATATCGCGACGACGCGGACCCCTTCCTTGGGATTCTCGCCGTGCGGCCTTCCCGCTGGACGCCTATCGGCTGGGACGGGTTCGACCGCACACTCATTCCCATCACCGCTCGCGCTGGAGGGCAAGTGGATGTCAGCCTGGGGCTGTTGGCCTGGATGAAGAAGAAGGAGGACGGCAGCACGGAGCTTTTCCGGGCGCACCGTGAACTTGCGTTCACGATGGGGCGTGCGGATGATTTCCTTGACAAGAAAAGAATGACCATCCTGAAGGAAGCTGAGGCGGCTCGCCAACGGCAGGACAACAATGCCTGGAATCGCCTGTTGGGAGAGGGGATGTGGCGGTTCAAACTACGACGACAACTCATTCAGTATAGTGAGTTCCCGCTGGATGAGGTGAAGGATTATGGCTTCGACTTCAAATCGGCGGTCCGCGATCGCAAACATCCCTACCTGCTCTTTACCCAGTCGGACATCGACCGGGCGCGTCAACAGGCCAAAGCCAACCCCGGTCTGAAGGCGGAACTCGCCAAGGCAACCGGTTACATCACCCGCCTGAACCCGGATGCGCTGATCGCCAAGATACAGAAGGAGCCGGACGGCTGGCAAGCCTATTTCCGCGAGAACTATGTCGGGAACGGCATGTATGAAGTCGCGCCGACGGCATACATCGGATCGGAGGACCCGCGGTACGGCCAACTTCTCGCCGCAGGCGTCAAAGGGTTGGCGACTCAGGTGGCCGATCAGTTTCTAAACAATCCTTCCCGTCCTACTCTGGGTGGCAACGCGCACATGGCCGCTACGACGCTGCTACGTCTGCTGCTGGCCTATGACACCCTCGCCGACTCCGGCTACCTGACGCCGGAAGACAAGTCCCAAATCGACGCGGTGCTGGTGTTTGGCGGCTACGTCTTCGACCACCCGGACTACTGGAACACCGACGTGGGACTGTGCAGCGCCAATCCGAACATGACCAGCCTACTCAAGTTCCCGCTGGGTCTGGTCGGACTGTATCTGGATGGCCACCCGCGCGCCGCTCACTGGCTCAAATTCGCCGAGACGGAGCTACAAACGGAACTCAAGGATTGGATCGCCCCCGGAGGGGCGTGGCTTGAGTGCCCCTTCTATCAAGACCCATCTCTGGACGGCATGTTCATGCTTTCGCAAGCTCTGAGGAACGTCCGGGGCAAGGACTACTTCTCCGAACCGCAATTCAAGGCGACCATGGACTACTACGGCTTTCTCCTCACCCCGCCGGAGGTGCGTTTTCCAACGAAGATCGAGGGGGTGCAGGCGCCGATGACCATCCCGAGCATCGGGGACGCCTTCCCCTACTTCACCACCCCGTTCAACGGCTGGATGGCCTACGCCACCGCGAAGTCCGATCCCGCCTTCAGCGCCCGCCAGCAGTTCTACTGGCAGCAACAGGCTTTCAGCGTCATTAACGGTGGGCGCGCCAACGCCTTCATGGCGGCAATCTGTGATACGGAACTCCCCGTTGCGCCGCCGACCAAACTGTCTCGCGCTTTCGAGGGATTTGGCAATATCCTGCGCAGCTCGTGGACGGATCCGAAAGGTAGCTATGTCGCGCACCGTTGTGGATACTTCACCCATCACTTCGACCCCGGCGACCCGAACACGATCATCTACTATGCCAAGGGCGCGCCGCTTTGCGTCGATTTCGGACATCGCGGCGCGAGCGCCCCGGAAGTGGAGACCATGTGGCGGCCAGACTATCACACGACCGTCAGCTTCGACCGGCCAGCGCCACATCATTACTGGGGAGCTTCCGTCGGCCCCAAAGACGCCAACAAGCAGAGGCAGGAAGTACGCAGCCTCCCCCGTACCATCGACTATTCCACCGGAGTCTCTTTCGGCAGCGGCAACCAGATGAACAACCGACACCTGCTGCTCATCAAATCCGAGGATGCGATGGGCGCGACCTACGTGGTGATGCGCGACATCACGAAAGACGGGCAGCCCAATCAATCCTTCAACTGGAATCTCTGGTGCATGGCGAAAGAGCCGGAGGTAATCGGCAACGTCGCCCACTTCCCGGGGCAGTTCGGGGTTGACCTCGACGCCCACGTGCTCTCTCCCGCCAATCCGCAGTTCGTCAAGGACAAATACGGATATGAGCAATGGGTCTGGCCCTGGTGGGACAGGGGCAAACTCCGCGAAGACCAGACGGGTGTGCACGTGCGCAAGACCGGCTCGCAAGAGGACTTCTTCACCGTGCTGTATCCCCGCGCTCCCGGCCAGGAACCCGCGCAAGTCACCGCCATCGGCGATGGACGCGGCGTCGAGCTGACACACATCGAGGGCAAGGATGTCGTCCTCCTTTCCCCGGGCGAGGCGGCGACCGTGACTTCCGGTGCTATGCGGCTTGAGGGCGAGACAGCCTTCGCTCGCAGATACCAGGATGGCGCGCTTCGCCTTGCTGTCGTACAAGGTCGGTGCGTTGCGAGCATTGGCGACTGGGCGTTATCCGGCAACGGCCCGGCAGCCATCGAGGTGAAGGGGAAGCAAATCATCGGAGAGTGCGACGGGGACGCACGCGTCGCGACGATTGCGTTGCCCATGGCTTACGGCACAGCAGTGGTTACCCTCGACGGCAAGCGCGTCGCGGCTGTCGCGGCTGCACAGGAGCAACGCATACTCTCACTCGATTTTCCGAAAGGCCGCCATGCATTCACTGTCAGCGGGAAGTAGAGGCTCGTTTTCTCTAACGCCCCGGTCGTTCACTGCTGACCGTTGCAGTTCGCTCTGTAACTCCGGACAAACGCACCGACTTCTCGGATTGTGTCCGGCTTGCAGCGCGGCGGCATGACTCCGGCTGAGGTGACGACGAGCCCGCGATGGTGAGGGAGGGCGTCGAGGTCTTCCTCAATCTGCGCGATGATCCGGTCAGCGGGCTGCGTCCACAGCGCCGCGTTGGTGCCGCCGATGAGGCAGATGTCGGGACATGCGCTCCTGCCGTCACGCAACGTGGTGTTGCCGACCGTGGGCGAGGTGAAGGCTTCGAAGGCCCGCACCGGCAACGTGGCCAGGTCGGGCAACAGGTCTTTGAGGTGTCCGCACATGTGCAGCACCATGTTGCGGTCTGCCGACCGCGCAATGCGGGCATACTCGGCAATGTGCCTGAGGCAGTATCGGCGGTACTGCCGGGGGGAAATGAGTGTGGTGGAAGTGTTCTCCGTTACGTAGATAAGGTCTGCCGGAGAGTGTGCGGCGAGAATCTTTGTCTTCTCAACCAGCACGCGGTGTATGGCATCGAATAGCGCGTCCACCTCGTCGGAATAGTCGGCGAGCAGGTGATGCGCCATCTCCACCCCCGCGAGGTACTGGACCCAGTGCATGAGCGGGGAAGTGCCAATGCCATCCGTTGTGACGGCTTTCTCCCCGATCTCTTTCACCCGCTTCTTGGCGTTGCGAACACCATCGTCGTGCAGCTCCACCTTCGTGTCCTCGTAGAAATCCGTCATCCGCCAGATGTCGTCCACGTTTTTCACGGGGAATTCCATCGGGTGGTTGGACTGCGAGGCTTCATCAAACTGGTGGACGCACTGCATGTCACCATGGGGGGTGCGGTAGGTGATTCGCGTCGTTCCGTTGTCCTGCGAAATCTGCTGCGATGTTCGCGTCCTCACTTCGCGCGCGCAGGTGGGGATGCCGAGGTGATTGTCACTGCCCACCCACTCGTGCAATTCGCCAACCGTCATTTCGGAGAACGGCGATCGTTGAGCGCGCACGTAGGAAGCGTTGATCTTCGGCCAGAAGGGCAGGCGATCCACGGGCCGCATGTGCATCGCTGCCAGCCAGCGCTGTCGAGGTGTCATGGTGTCCACAGTCATCGGCGGTTTCTCCCGTTTACAATATCAGAGGAGCTTCCCCGAACCACGACTTCCCCGGGGTGACACCTTCACTGAGGGAGTGCTCCGGTGTGCACAGGGGACCGCAGTTGCAATAGTAGTTGCTCTTCTTGTAGGGGTTCAGCCGCACGCCCAGCTCCCGCTCGAACAGCGCCCACATCTCCACGGTTTCAAGACAGAGGGCGATGGGGATGGTGGAGTGGCATCCGCGAATCTGGTCGATGATCACTTTGAAGAGGTAGGCGCGAGCATCGTGCGGGATTGGGTGTCCACCCCCCCCGGCAAAACCACGGACCGCGAGGAACGGCGCCGCGGAATCCATTGCCGAAACGAAGTGCGGATCCAGAAGGCTGAAGTCGATGCACCCACGCGCAGTCTCCACGTTCATCCAGCCGAAAGCGCACAGCGAAATCACATCCGGTTGCGTACGCGCGAAGATCAACTCAACGAGTTCGGCGTATTCCGCTTGCCAGTTTTTCACCGGGATGACGGGTGAGAATCGAAAGCGCACAATGTAGCCTGCGTCTTGACAACGTTGAGCGGCTTCCACCCGCTCGTCCCACCGCGCGGTCTCCGGCTCAAGGATGGTGCTCTGAGTTCGCGGGCTGAGACTCCATTGGAGAATGGTCTTCCCCTTGTGATCGAGGTCGAGCAGATCAATCGATGTTGTTGCTCTTGCCCACGTAGATTTCAAGGTACCTGTCGGGCTTGTCAGCGAAGTACTCGACCAGCATCTTGGAATGACCTAACTCAGGCTCGAAGACGGAAACGTCCGTCACGTTATCCCACTTGTAGAGCCTCTGCTTTGGGTCGAGGCTGACGATCTCGTTCAAATGGGCCATGTATTCCTCAACGTTGACGAGAATCCGGTTCACGCCGCCCAGTCCGCAGTAGGCACATCGGAACGGGCAGCCCATGATGGAGTGCAGTTGCCAGGCCGACTGGCACACGGTGCCGCGGTTCTCTTCCCTCCAGTCCGTCTCACCGTCCCTTCGCCAGGCCTTCACCGTGAAGCCCGCGAGATCGTGAGTGGCAAGGTTCGGGTACTTCTCCAGGAACGACTGTTTCTGCTCATCCGACCAGAACTTGCCTGTGGTAAGCACCAGATCGGGATCCCGCGGGTTCACCACGGCCCCCCACCGAGGAACACTCGACCACCGTTGCGGCGCGATGTCGTTCAATTCATCATAAGTGACGCACTGGAGCGGCGCGTCAGGCTCGATGGCGCTCATCATCGTTTCCACCCTCGCCGCTGCAGCGGGATCGCCATAGACGTCATCGGTCACGTAGACCTTTGCAGGCTTGAGCGTTCTGAACAATGGATAAGTCCTCCTTGTATCCTCGAGTGAACACATTATGAACGATATCAGCGGTACGCACAATATGGAGTTTTCCACCGAGGGCGCCCGGCCCACCATGGGGATCCTGCGTCTGTCTTGAAATTTATTCCTGTTTTCATTGACTTTGCATTTTGCCGTGGTAGAGTAACCCTGTCAATTCAACCAACCCTCGCGGAAAGCTGTTGTTCGCGGGGGTATTTCTTTTGGGGACAGAGGGGATCCTTTGGTGAGTGCGGGTGATAACGATTCCGTCTATCTGTGGCGAACAGATTGCGGAGACCTCAGTGAGATCGATTATGTTGCTTCCGCGTGTACGTTCTTCGAGACCCTTGCGCCGGTGCTGCCGGCCGAAGGCAACATTGTAATCAAACCCAACGTGACCGTGCCCAGCGACCCCGAAGCGGGAATCATTGTGCATCCCGACTTTGTGGGAGGTTTGCTTGACTCCCTGATTGCGCGAGCGATCCGGCGAGAGCGGCTGTATGTGATCGAGGGACATATCGCCCGCAACGAGGCAGGGCGCCTCACTTGGGATGTGACAGGTTACACCAAAATGGCTGAGACCCGTGGCGTCGCGCTGCTGGAAGTAGATGACGACCGAATTGTCGACGTTCCAGTTCCGGAAGGCGTGGTCTACAATGCCCTGCCGTTGTCGGCGACCCTCGCCGAGGCGTCCATCATCATCAATGTCCCTATCGCCAAATGTCACAACCTCGCGCTGACCACTCTCGCCGTGAAGAACATGATGGGGATGGTGGCAGAGCCGTCGCGTCATTTCTGCACCGTGCAGTCGGTGGATGACGACGTGGCTGATCGCCTCATGGAGGTCACTCCCGAGGGGCTGAGTTTCCGGGAGGAGCGCTGGTGCCACAAGGTGTGTGATCTCGCGTCCGCTGTCAAGAGGCTTCCGGGCAAAAACCTCCATGTCGTTAGTGGCATCCTCGGTCGCGATGGGACAGGTTTCGGCACCGGGAACAACTACCTCCTGAACATCATTGCCGCGAGCGAAAACCCCGTGCACGTGGATGCGGTGGTGACGTATCTCATGGGTATCGACCCAATGAAGACGCCGTACCTCAACATCGCCATGGAGAGGGGCATGGGGACGAACCGTATTGAGGAGATCGAGGTCATCGACCTCCGAAGCGGGAGCAGAATTTCAATGGGAGAACTCGCCGCCTCAGTTCATTCACCGGCTTTTGTTCCATTGGCCCGTTCACAAGGGGGATACCAACCACGGTTCCGGGAAGATGGAACGCTGGAGCCTTGGATGCGCTGCATCCACAAGCGCCCGCAGAGGCAGAACGCGGCGAGACTCGCGGCGTGATTTCTCGCGAGTGCCCTCGGTCGGGCTTGACCCGATCCGGGCCGAGGTTGAGGAGACGCTGCAGGTGCCTCTGGAAATGGCTGACAGCGGTCTCGCTACGCTTCACTTGCCCCTCGCCACTCTTCAGTCGGCGTATACTCGTTAGTGTCGAGGATTCACGTTTTCTTCCGTAGGATAAAGCTCCAGCTTTGTCAATCAGCAGATTCACGGGGCGACAAAGCTGGAGCTTTATCCTACGGAAGATGCATGTTGGGGCAGGACAGCGTCCAATCAGATTCCGCCGGGCCATCCCTTAACCTTAACGAGTATAGTTGACCGGTCGCGAGCGTCGGGCGGTGGTATAGTGGATGGGGTGCCGAGTGAAGTGGGCCAGGGGGATGAAGAAGGCGAATGTGAAGAGACAGTTGTACGGCGCCTCTCGCAAGAGGGTGCGGGTCCAGTAAGTGAACGGGTAGTTGGGGCTCATGATAAGAAACACAACCTCGGCGGCGAGGGTCCCTACGAATACCGCGATGACAGACACCCATACGTTGTCCCGGTAAACGCGCGTTTCCGCAGCGCCTGCCAGAACAGCCACCACCGCGCGGCTGACGGCGTAACTACCGATGCTTTGCCCCAGCATAATCCCCTCGACGTATCCCAGGAGCATCCCGACCATGGCGGCGCGCCGCGTGCCGAGGGTCAGACCTGCACACACGGACAGCACAATATACAGGTCCGGATAAACTCCCAGTACTTTCCAGTAGTGCGCCCACGTGGTCTGCAGGAGCACTCCGGCTACGAGGATTGCGGTATAGGAGGACCTCCTTCCCAGTGAACGGTTGTGAGCAGTGTCCATCATTGGCCCTTGTTTAGAACGAAGACCTCTTCCAGACGGTACATGTCGACGGCGGGTTGAATGAGCGCCTCCAGGGATGAGTAGTGACGCGCCTTGCGTACGGAGACGACCTGGCCGATAGTAATCCCCTTTGGGAAGACCTCTCCGAGATGGGAGGTAATGACGGTATCGCCTTCCCGCACGTCCACCTTGGCGCCCAGGTAGGTCATCTCGCACAGGTCTCCGCCGGTTCCCTTGACCGCCCCCACGGCCCGTGATCTCTGTAGCATTCCCCCAACGCCGGCATCGGGGTCGGTGATCAGCAAAACAAGACTGGTGCTGCGGGAGACAGTCAGCACCTGCCCCACGACTCCCTTGTCGGTGAAGACAACGCTCTTAGGCGCGACGCCGTCGATGGCGCCGCGATTGATGCGAACGCGATGCAGCCAGTTACTGGCGCTCTGAGAGATGATCTCCGCGGCAATACGTTCCGGCGGTTCGGAAGGGCCCAGCTTCAGCAGAGCCCGCAATCGTTTGTTTTCCTTCTCGTAAATCCGGAGCCGCTTGTTCTTCGCATCGAGTCTCTCAACGCGCTGACGGAGAATGCGGTTTTCGTCTTCGAGGGTCTGAAGACGCCGCAGGGATTCCCATCGGTCGGTGACCCTCCCCCCGAACCGACTGAAGGAAATCTGGAACGGCCGCAAGATGAAATAGACGACCTGCTCGGGGGCGCTCGCGCGCCCGTTTCTTCTGGCGCGGTAGTGGAGACCGACAAGGAGGATCGTCACGACCAGGAGAACTGCGAGGAAGGCCGACTTGGATTCTCGCCACGACTGCTTCAATTCTGTGGGTGTCCTTTAGCGATACTGCCGCGTGCATTGGTGTCTCCGCCGAGCAGCGGACAGAGCGAAGATTCCGCGCGGCCAGGAGGGGACCGCAAGCCCGCTCCGCTACCGGGAGTTGCCGGACATCGCCGCGAAGGTCAACGGGTCCTCAATGGCTCTGCCGGTGCCAATCGCGACACAGGTCAGCGGATCTTCCGCAACGTAGACCGGCATCTGCGTTTCGGCCATGAGGAGTCTGTCCAGACCCAGCAGCAGTCCGCCACCGCCGGCCAGGCAGATGCCTCGATCCATAATGTCCGCCGACAGCTCGGGGGGGGTCAGCTCCAGAGTCGCCTTTACCGCCTCCACGATGGCAAAGACCGGCTCCGCGATAGCCTCCCGAAGCTCCCCAGACGACAGCTCCATGCTCTTGGGCAGACCAGATACGAGGTCTCGGCCCTTGACGGCCATCGTCCGCTCCTCCTCGGAGGGGTACGCCGACCCGATTTCTGTCTTGGCAAATTCAGCCGTTCTTTCCCCGATCAGCAGATTGTACGCTCTGCGCACGTGGCTGATGATGGCTTCGTCAATTTCATCTCCGGCGATACGGATGGACTTGTGGGTGACAATTCCTCCCAGCGAGATGACGGCCACCTCTGTCGTTCCACCACCGATATCGACAACCATGCTTCCGCACGGTTCCGAGACCGGCAGTCCGGCACCGATAGCCGCGGCCATCGGTTCCTCGATAACATGCGCCTCCCGTGCGCCGGCATTGATGGACGCGTCGATGACCGCGCGCTTTTCCACCTCGGTGACACCCGACGGCACTCCCACCATTACGCGCGGATAGGCGAACGTCTTGCGGCGATGTACGCGCTCAATGAAGTAGGTGAGCATCTTCTCGGTGATCTCGAAGTCCGCGATAACGCCATCCTTGAGGGGACGGATCGCGACGATGTTCGCCGGCGTCCGGCCGACCATGCGCTTCGCCTGTTCACCGACAGCCAAAACGCGATGGGTGTTCTTGTCCACCGCCACGACGGAAGGTTCCCTCACCATGATACCGCGTCCTTTGACATGGACGAGTGTATTGGCCGTCCCGAGATCGATTCCCATGTCTCGAGACCAGTTCCCCAGGAAATGCTGCAATATCCTTATTGGACTCAACTCCTTGGTAAAATCGGCGAATCGGCGAATCGGCGAATCGGCGAATCGGCGAATGTTGAAGTGAAGCGGAAACACCGAAACCTCGGGGGGCAAATGTGTGACACTTCCCATTCCCTTACTCGCCATGTGCCATCTGCCTTCCGCCTGGTTCACATGAGTTCGCCGCCTGTCACGCGAGATATCCCCTTTCTTTCATGCTGCAGAACGTACCATCGCCAATGATGACGTGATCCAGCACGTCGATCCCGATGACCTTCCCTGCTTCCGTCAGTTGCCGTGTTAGGGCGAGGTCCTCAGCGCTGGGAGTCGGGTCGCCGCTGGGATGGTTATGGACAAAGATCACCGAACTGGCGCTCCGACGGATTGCCTCCTTGAAGCATTCTCGCGGATGAGCGAGAGAGCTGTTGACTGTTCCGACGGAGATGGTGGTGGCGTTGCCGATCAGGTTGTTGCGGATGTCCAACATCAGAGCCATCAACTGCTCCCGGTCAAGGTACCTCAAGGTGGCCATGAGATGCTCCGCCGCCGCCTCGGGCGAGTTGATGACGGTCTTCCGGATTCCTCCCCGCGCGCTGCTATAGCGACGGGACTGCTCTTCTGTGTACAGCCGTCGTCCCAGTTCCAGAGCGCCCTTTATCTGGCACACTTTTGCCGGGCCAATCCCGGGAATGCGTTCCAGCTCCTCCTTGGAGGCCTCGGTTAGTTCCCTCAGCCCACCCATGTGCGTCAGAACTTTCTGAGCCAGTTCCAGTACCGTATCTTCGTTGGATCCTGTGCCCAGAATAATCGCCAGCAACTCGCCTTCAGAAAGATGATCCGCTCCCTCCCGGAGCAACCGCTCACGTGGACGCATGGACTCGGGCATGTCCTTCAGCGTGTACCGGAATTCGCTTGATTTGTTGCCCATTACGTCAGTCTCTTGTTCGCCCATATTCTTGCTGGAGTGATTCTGAAATGCTCAAGCATGTCGGTAACCAGGCGTATCGGCAGACCCACAACGTTGAAATGGCAGCCCTCGATGTGACTCACCAGACAGGCTCCCTTGCCTTGAATGCCATAGGCTCCGGCTTTGTCCATCGGTTCACCTGTCGCGATGTAGGCGCGCACCGTTGCCGCGTCGAGCGGCGCAAATGTCACTCGTGTTGACGCGTGATTCACGACGGAAAGGGATCCCTCATTACCGCCGCAACCCACCGCCACGCCGGTGACAACCTCATGAGTTCTCCCTGCAAGGGCGAACAACATCTCCTCTGCTTCCATCGCGTCCCCAGGCTTTCCGAGCACCACGTTGTCCACGACAACGAGGGTATCAGCGGCAAGAATCAGCCGCCCTTCAAAGCGCGCTGCCACGGAGTCCATTTTCAGTCTGGCCGTTCTCTCTGCGAACCTGGCCGGAGAGCCGCAACTCGAGTCGAACTCCGGCTCCACTTCATCACTGACAATCACCTCAAACCAGATTCCCATCTGCCGCAACAACTCTGCCCGACGGGGAGACCCGGATGCCAGCACGAGGGGGAACTCCGTCAGAAAATCCGGCGCAGAAGACACCCGAAACCTCACAGTTTCCTGAAAAGCAGTACAGACAGCAACAGACCGATGATGCCAAGAAGGTTCAGCTCAAACAAAAAACCGAACTCCATCTTGAAGAAGTTGAGGTCAAGATACATTGGCGGGTCGATGCCGACCTGCACGCTCTCCGTAAAGAAATGAGGCACCCGGCCCGACAGAAGCGTGTTCAGAACGCTCCCGATCACCAGTCCGCAGACGATGAAGACGACCAGTATCCACGTGTTTTTTGCAATAGGCAAGGCTCACCTCAATGGCCGATCTGTCAACTGACGGCAACCAGTTGCTTCCCTCCCAGGCGCAGGCGACGATGGTCATGCACCACTACGCTGACTCCGGCATTGGTACAGCCAATCGGGTCGGCCGCCACCGTCACAGGGATCCCCACCTTCTCGTTGAAGAACTGCTGAACCCCGCGCATCAATGTCATCCCCCCGGTGAGCAGGACACCGTTGCTCAGGATCTCCGAGCGTTGCTCTGCGGAGATCTCTTCCAGCAACCAGCGGACCTCCCCAACAATTACCTGCAGGTTCTTGGACATCAACTCGGGGATCCCCTCGATCGCGACAGGCACGCTCTTGAACAGCTCTCCATACATCTGCACCCCGTCCATGGTGACTTGTTCCTTGGGCTTCCCCGGCACCACCGAACCGACACGCACCTTGATGTTCTCCGCAACCACAGGCGTTACGAGCATATCGTATTTGTGTTTGATGAAGCGGCGAACGCTCTCGTCAAAATCGCTCCCGGCGAACCGAATGGAGCGCGTGGTCAGCACCGTCCCATGGGAGATCAAGGCGATATCCGCCGTCCCTCCGCCAATATCGATCACCAGTTGACACGAAGTCTGGTGAGTTCCGAACCTCGCGCCGAACAGGGCTGCGAGGGTGCTGTCGATGAACAGCACCTCTCTGGCGCCGGCCATCTTGAAGGCATCGGACAGGGCGCGCCGTTCCACTTCAGTTAAGCCCGGGTTTGCCGACGCCACCACGCGCGGCTTCATGACAAACCGCTTCCCTACCGCCTTTTCCATCAAGGCGCGAAGCAGCAGAACCGTAGGCTCGTAGAAGGCCACTGCTCCGCCGATCACGGGATGGATGATTTCCGTGTCCGGTATGTTTTGCTCGCTCAGCAGTTTGGCGTCGGTCCCGATACAGGTAATCTCCCGGGTGCGTGAGGAAATCGCGATGGTCGTGGCTTCGCGGACAACCTCACCGCGGTTCTTCAGGTAAACGCGGGTGTGACTGGTGCCGAGGTCAAAACCAAAATCGACCTCCCAGCTTCCTCCCATTCCCCAGGCCATAGAGCAGGACCTCTTGATCGAAGAGTGTTGATTAACAATAGCACATGGGCGGCTTCCGACGTGCGTGTCATTAGCAAGCTCCTGGTGCCGAGGGTCGGACTCGAACCGACACGACCCGAAGGTCCCGGGATTTTAAGTCCCGTGCGTCTACCCATTCCGCCACCCCGGCGCCCGCGATGCCTTCTGCGCGAACTTTGAGTTTGCCTCAGAAGAGCGCGGGTATTGTATCAACGCCTGCCACGGGATGTCAACGCGCCGCGCGCGCTTTGGGTACCAATGTTGTCGGGCCATCAAGGACTTCTCCCACTGCCACGGCGCAGCAAGGATGGTAACCGTTCAGTGGAGTGCAAAACCCCCCCCGTGTGAAACTGGGAGCGTTCCTGTCGACACCTGAACGGTTACCATGGATGAACGGTAGGCGCCCGGCGAAAAGGTCATCGCGTGAACGCTCGCTCAGGAGATATCGTCCAGAGGAGTCAGTGCCGGATCCTCGTCCGGGATGAGGTACCCGAACTTGTTGACCTGATCCAGACCCAGCCCCCGCAAGTTTGCTACCCGGCGATTCTCTTCCGCCTGGTATAGCCGCCAGATGGTTCTCAACCCCTGCAGGCTACCGGGGCCGTCGGTGAGAGGTTTGCTTCCGGACTCGATGCAGTCCAGGAAGTGAAGCAGCTCGACCTCTGTCGGCTTCTGCATGTGGTGTTGCTCCGCCTCCGTGGTGAGCAGGCTCTCTTCCTTGCCGCGGTGGTGAAGAATCAACTCTCCCGTGGCAAAGCGGGCCTCCAACATACCCTCCGTGCAATGGGCGTGAAAGGAGTACCCCAGCCGTGTTCCTCGCGCGCCCCAGGTTCCAAAATGGTAGCCCAGCGCTCCGCCATCGAACTCTATTGCCACGTTGCTGGTTCCCTCCCGCTCCATCCAGGGGGTTCCGCAGTTTGTTCCAAGATGTGTTCCCTGTGCCGGTCGGCCCAGAAACCACAGCAGGAGGTCAATGTAATGGCAACCGTGGCTGAAGAGCTGCCCGCCCCCAAGCGTTTTCGCACTGCTGGCCCAGTGGTCGGGAGGGTACTGGGTCAACTGCTCTGTCCAGATGGACACTTGAAAGGTTTCTCCGTAAACCCTCTCTTCGAGCAGTTGACGCATGCGGGTAACCAGCGGATGGAACCGCATACAGTAGGCAATCATGAGCACCCGCTCGGTCTCCAGAGACGCCCGAATGAGTTCCAGACACTCGAACTCGGAGTTGGCCATCGGCTTCTCCAACAGCACGTGTTTCCCCTGTTCGAGACAATCCATGCCGATGGGATGATGCAAGTGATGGGGCAATACCAGCAGAACGGCTTCACAATCGTCCAGCACGTCGCGGTAGCTGGTCGCCCATCGCGCTCCGGGGAAAAGCTCCGCTACGCCTCTTGCCCTCTCTTCCACCACGTCAACCGCAGCGACAATTTCCACTCGCTCCAAGGCGCGCTCAAACCTCCGAGCATGCGACTTCGCCATCCCACCACAACCGATGATCGCCAACCGCATCTTGTTCATAATCGTTTGGAACACCTCCAAGCAGACTCGCCGCATTCTACCTCAAGTTGTACTCCATGCGCCAGTGGGACGGACCGCCGACTTCTTCCAGAGCGCGCTTGCGATAGACATCACGGCGCGCGACCGGGTAAACTTTGCTTCGGTACGCGAGCGCGATGGCGCGAGGCGCGCCACGCGGCCATTCTTCGCAAAACCTACGCGGTGTTCCCGAAGCTACCCGAGCTGGTCGGTTACTCGCCGTGGTGTCTCACCGACATTCGCGTTCCCCTCCACTGGCGTTGGTGCAACGAAGGCAAGGACGCGTTTCGCTATGGCTGCATGGACGAGAACTGGGAGAAGAAGGAGATCGTTTTCAAGACGATGAAGCAGTGCATCGCGCGGTTGAGGGAAGCGATGGGATAGCTCTCCCCGCAATGGTAGTGATAGAATGTGCCAGCGCAATGCGCCTCACATGGAGGTCGCTCACTCCCGGTATCCCGGTACGGACCCGTGAGACTCATTTGAGAGGGTGGTGGCAATATGAAGGTACAGAGGTTGATGCAACCATTGCGGAATATTCTCTTGGCATTGGCGATGGCAGTGATGGGAGGGGGGGTTGTCCCCGCGTCGGGAGAGTCGTTGCTTCCGAACGGCAGCTTCGAGGAGACGCAGGCGGCGAAGCCTGGCGCCGACGGACTCGTGCAGGGGTGGGAGCTGGGTCAGAATTCGCTGCTCCCGCAAAACTGGTCGTTGAATACGTTCTATCCGGGGAAGCTGTCCGTTGAGCCCTACGGGTCCACCGCAACGGAGAGCCCTCTCGCTGGCAAGCAGTTTGTTCGTCTATCCGCTCCCGGCAAGTCCGACGCCCATTTCTTTCAAATGTGCAGGAACCTGCGGGGGCGCCAGTGGTACCGCGTCTCGCTGAGGTTGCGCGGAGGGTCCGTGACGGTCTACATGTATGAGTATGCTGGAGGGCAGTTCTCCGGAGCGACCCGGCTGTTTCAGTCCTCAGCTTCCAACACCGCCTGGAAAAAACTTGACAGTTACTATCTTGCCGCGGGAGAGGGCGCAGTCAATGTGGGACTGGCGCTGGTCGTGGGGACAGGGACCACTGCCGACGTTGATGATGTGAGCCTCGAGGCGCTGACAGATGCAAATCTACCCGGAGGATTAGAGAACGTGAGCTTTGAGAATGACTGCGTGCAGATGACCATCGACCCGCGAGGGCGCTTGGTGAAACTCTACAGCAAATCGCTGGGGCAGGACTTTGCGTCGCCAGCCAACCCTGTTCCTGTAGTGCAGGTGGTGCGCGATGGCGCCGACGTGCAGGCCCACTGGGTTCGACGCGAGGGAGACCTGCTGCATGTATCGTTTGTGGACAGTGAGGTAAAGGTCACGCTGCGCGTAACGGCGCATCCGTGCTTCCTGGGTTTCGAGGTGATGGACGCGCACCCCGACGACATCGAGGAATTGAGCCTTCAGTTTCCGGTAAAGCGACTCGCGGTATCCGGACCCGCCTTCAATGCAACCTATGACGACACTTTCGGCATCAGCCTGCTGGGCGCGACCGTCAACTCCTGTAATCGTTCCTATGGGCAAGGATCAGGAATTCACGTGCTGCGCACTTCCTGCTCTCAGAAGTATGGCATCGTGGGAACGAAGTTCTCCCTCATCGCCACGCCGCGGGGTCAGTTTAACCAGGCCATCATGGAGATGGAGCGCACCCACGGGCTGCCTTGCCCCGTGCTGGATGGCAAGTGGGCGCGGTTTTCGGAGCCGGTTCGGAAATCGTACCTGTTCTCAACCGACATCTCGGAGGACAGTATTGACGCCGTCATCGCAGACGCCAAAGTCGGCGGGTTTGGCATGATCATCTTTCTGAAGGATTGCTGGCTGCAAAACCACGGCCATTTCGACATCAATCCGAGCCGCTTCCCGGACGGCATTGAAAGCCTCAAACGTGTCGTGAAGAAAGTGCATGACGCCGGTCTGGATGCGGGAGTCCACGTGTTTGGACCCTCCATTTCCCCGAATGATCCGTATGTGACACCGAAGCCGGACGATCGCCTCGCGTTCGTTCCCTGCCCACCACTGGCGGAGGAAGTTGATGAGAAAGCCAATACGTTGACGCTCACTGGGCAGCCTATGGAACTGCCTCCGAAACGTGGCCGCAACCGCGCCTTCCCCGGCTACCATCTGCGAGTGGGCGATGAGATCATCCAATACGGAGACATCGAGGCAGGGCCTCCCTACCGGTTCCTCCACTGCCAGCGTGGCGCTCTGGGTACCAAGGCTGCCGCGCACCCGGCCGGTGCCGAAGTGAAGGGACTCCTCTCCATCTGGGGGTTCTTTGCGATAGACCCCAACAGCACACTTGCGGATGAGGTGACCAGCAACTTCGCCAAAGCGATCAACGAGTGCGATTTCGACATGGTCTACTTCGACGCCAGTGACGGTGTTAGCAATGAGTACATGGATGGTTGGTACTACCTCAACAAGATGCATCTCGGTTTCTACAAGAAGTTCAAGAAGGACGTGCTCTACCAAACCAGCACCGGTACCGGCTCAAACCTCCTCTGGCACCTCGTTCCGCGCAGCGCGTCCGCCGACGGTCACGGAGACATCAAAGGCTATCTCGACGAACGCTGGCCGGGCATCCTCAATCAGGGCGCAAACTTCACTCGGTCCGATATCGGGTGGTACTACTGGTTCCGCGATGTGCGTCCCGACCAGATTGAGTACGTGTGCGCAAAGGCCATCGGCGTCGACGGGTCCATTTCTCTGGAAACCTCGCGGGAGGCGCTGGAACGTCTTGCACAGTCGCGCGGGATGATGGAGATGATTGGTCGGTACGAGAAATGTCGTCTTGCTAACTTCTTCCCGGCATCCGTTCGCGAGAAGCTGAAAGAGCCTGGCAAGGACTTCAAGTTGTTCGAAGACGGCAAGGGACGCTGGAAGCTCTACCGGGCCACGTACGAGGAACCGCGTTCGGTCGACGTTCTTGATGGAACGCAGAACAGGTGGACGATCAATAACGACGCGCAGGTTCCATGCTACCTCGGCGTCGAGATCGTTCGAGGGGATCGCGGGTACGCCACTGCCGACTACGATGACCCAAAGGCGGTCATCATTGAGACCTTCGATGATGCCGCGGTCTACAAAATGAGCGACACCAATCTCTTCGAGAAGTTTGTTCTCGGCGACGGCAAGAGGCTCGGCGACTTCGGACCGGTGAGAGCGGGGATGACTCAGTCATTCGAGGTCTCTCCGGAGAACGCGAAGGTTGGAGGGAAATGTCTGGTCTATGCTGCGGACAACAAGGGCGACTATGGCGGATGGGGAGGCATCGGGCGGCGATTCGAGAAACCGCTGGATTTCAGCGGCTACCAAGCCGTCGCTCTCTGGGTACACGGAGACGGGCAATACGAAACAATCCGTATTCAGTTCCGGGATGTGAAGGGACGCAACATCGACTTTCTCCCAGCCATCAACTTCACAGGGTGGAAGCTTCTGACCTTTCCCATGCCGACCGGCGCTGCCTTCGACGCCAAGCAAGTCGAGTACATGCTTTTCTACTTCAACGCGGTGAATGCAAAGACCTCTGTTCGAGTTGCCCTCGACGACCTGAAGCTGATTCCCGCCCTGCGCCCTGCCGAGAATATCGGCAGTCCTGTCATTGACGTCAACGGCAAGAGGGTTACGCTGCCGGTTGAGCTGGGCGGCAGGCAGGCCATCACACTGGACGGTCCGGGAGGTTCCACCCACTGGCCCGGCGGCATGCAGCCTGGGAAACCGCTGAAAATCGACCCCGCGGTGTTCCGTCTGAAACCGGGGGAAAACACCGTTACGTTTTCCACGACGGCCCCAACAAGCGCCTTCTCCGGTGATGTAGCTGTGTTGCTGTACCGCATGTGGGAGATGGAGTAGGGCAAGTTGGCATTGGGTAATGGGGCGAAGAGTCGGTGGGACAGTTGACAGGGACTCCTGTGAACTCTTGCGAGGGGTGATGCCGTCAAACGCTTCGACCGGTTTCGCCGATGGCGATTGCCATTCAACGACTCACGTGTTGGCTTGCGCCGTCACGATAGTGACAACTCGCGTCCCTTCTGCTAACATCATGGCGTCCCACAATTCACACAGAAGGAATGGTGTAGTTGGCAGACGGAACTCGAACGACCGAAGTACTCATCATCGGCGGAGGCATTATTGGGTTGACGATTGCGCTCCGCCTCAGGCGGAGCAACGTTCCCGTAATCGTGCTCGAGAAGGGCGAGCCGGGCAGGGGGGCTTCTTTTGCGGCGGCAGGGCTGATCGCCCCCAAGTTTGAGCCGGAAACGGAGCCATTTGCCAGGCTTGCCATCGCGAGCAGAGATCGCTACAGGGACTACTGCGAAGAATTGAGGCAGTTGACCGGCGTCAACCCGGAGTATCGAGACGAGGGCACAATCATGCCCCTCCTCGATGACGAAGAGGAGACCTACGCCAACGGGATTATTGAGTCCGCCGGCGATTCGGTTCCCTTGAAGACCCTCTCCCGAAAAAATATCCTCGACTTGGAGCCGGACCTCTCTCCCGAAGTGAGACGCGGAATTTTCATCCCCGGCGATCACCAGGTCAACAACCGCAAGCTGTTGCAGGCGCTCATAGCGGCGGTGCAGAAGCTCGGCGGAGACATCCGCCCGAATACTCCCGCACGGGCTATTCGCGTGGAAGCAGGACGCGTATCCCGCGTTGAGAGCGACAAGGACACCTACACGCCGCGCCACGTGGTACTCGCTGCGGGTTGCTGGTCGCACCAGGTCGAGATAGACGATCCTTCGCTATCTCCCCCGACGCGCCCGGTGAAAGGACAGATGGTCGCCGTTCAGATGACTCCGCCGGTAACGCTGACGCGGAACATCCATTCCCCGCGGTGCTACATCGTGCCGCGCGTTGACGGACGGGCGGACATAGGGGCGACGGTTGAGGAGGTGGGCTTCGACACAGAAGTGTCATCGGAAGCTGTCGACAAGCTCCTTGCCGCGGCGCGCAGCGTGGTGCCCGGACTGCGGCAAAGCCCTGTCATCGAGACATGGGCGGGATTGCGGCCGGGATCGCCGGACAGTCATCCCATCGTCGGCAAGACGCCCGTCGAGGGACTCATCATGGCGACGGGAAACTACCGCAGCGGCCTCCTGATGGCGCCCATCACGGGTGAACTCGTGACGGAGTTGATCCTGACAGGACAAACACCGGAGCTGTTGAGACCGTTCTCGCCAGGACGGTTCACCGACACAGCGGGTTCTGAAAGCGGATAAAACACCCATGAGAATCAAACTGAATGGCGAGCATCGTGATATCGATGACAACCTGACGATCGCGGACCTGGTCGATCGGCTTGGGCTGAATCGGGACGGGATCGCCATAGCCATCAACCGCGCCGTTGTTCCACGACCAGAGCACGCAACCACAGAAATCCGGGATGGCGACGTAGTTGAAGTCATTCACGCCGCCGGGGGAGGATAGTTGGGGGTTAGTGGTTGGTGACTGGGAGGATTAAAAGTCTACGTCTGTCACTTGTCACTCTCCGACACATCGGGGCAGGCGATCACGCATCACGTCTCAATGATTACAGGAGCATCAAACATGGCCAAACGCACAGACAAACTTATCCTCGGTGGTAAGGAGTTCGCTTCCAGACTGATCATCGGAACCGGCAAGTACTCCGACTTCGAGACCATGCGGGCAGCGCATGAAGTGAGCGGAGCGGAGGTCGTCACCGTCGCCATTCGTCGCATCGACCTGAATGATAAATCCGGCAAGGGAATGCTGGACTACATCGACCGCAACAAGTATGAGCTGCTGCCCAACACCGCCGGGTGCTATACCGCGCAGGACGCGGTGCTCACATGTCAACTGGCTCGGGAAGCTTTGGAAACCAACTTCGTGAAACTGGAGGTCATCGGCAGCGAGAAGACTCTGTTCCCGGATAACGAAGCGCTGCTCGAAGCGGCGAGAATTCTGGTGAAAGACGACTTTATTGTGCTCCCGTACACGCACGATGATCCCGTGCTGTGCAAGAAGCTGGAGGACATTGGCTGCGCCGCAGTGATGCCCCTAGGCGCGCCGATTGGTTCGGGGCTGGGGATCTGCAATCCATACAACATCCGCATCATCCTGGAAACGGTCTCCATCCCCGTGATCGTTGACGCGGGAGTGGGCACTGCGTCCGATGCCACCATCGCCATGGAACTCGGTTGCGACGGTCTGTTGATGAACACCGGAATTGCGGGCGCCAAGGATGCTGTAAAGATGGCGCGCGCCATGAAGCTGGCGGTGGAGTCGGGTCGTCTGTCGTACGAGGCGGGGCGCATCCCGAAGAAGCTCTACGCTCAGGCCTCAAGCCCTGTTGAAGAAATGATCGAGTAACCCATGTGGAGTGCGATGGCAGAGCGGATCGGCGACACCGCTTTGGGTGAGTGGGAGAAAGCAGAGGTGTTGGAGCATTGACCCGTGATCATCGACTATCCCCCCTCAGCCGACTGTATCTTGTGACGGATCGCGCCTTCTGCGCGCCGCGGTCGCTGGAGGATGTTCTGGACGAAGCCTGTGCCGCGGGTGCAAGAATGGTGCAGTTGCGGGAGAAGGACCTGCCGCCACGCGAGCTGTGCCTGCTGGCGGAGGCGGCGAAGACCGTCGCTGATCGGCATGGCGCGTCGTTGTTTGTCAACGACCGAATCGATATTGCGATGGCCGTCGACGCGGCGGGGGTGCATTTGAGCCGGAAAAGCGTGCCGCCCTCCATCGCCCGACGTTGCCTCAACGAAGCACAACTGATCGGCGTCTCCACACACTCTGTCGAGGAAGCCATGCTCGCGGAACAGGACGGCGCCAACTTCATCTGCTTCGGGCCGGTGTACGACACCCCCTCGAAGCGACCTTACGGATCGCCGCAGGGATTGCGCAAACTGCGAGAAGTGTGCAACTGTGTCTCGGTTCCGGTGTATGCCATTGGGGGAATTTCCCACTCACAGGTGGACGAATGTATCGGCGCCGGAGCTTACGGGGTGGCGGTGATTTCTGCCGTGATTGGCGCGGCGGATGTAACCGACGCCGTGAGCAGCTTTAGCGACACGCTCGGGACTTGACGCGGCGGTGGGGCAGATCGCCCTCTCTTATTAACCTGGAGGTAACACAAATGCTCAAAGACCTCGTTCTCAAGAACAGAAGCTACCGAAGATTCCACGAAGCCACGCCTGTCTCTCGCCAGACACTGGAGGAGTTGGTGGAGTTGGCGCGGGTTTCAGGATCGGGCGGGAATATGCAGCCGCTCAGATTTATTCTGTCCGCTGATGCCGAGAAGAACGCCCGCATCTTCCCGCACCTCGCATGGGCGGGATACCTGACCGACTGGCCGGGGCCGCAAGCGGGGGAAAGACCGGCCGCCTATATCATCATCCTCGGCGACACGGAAACCTCGAAGGGGTTTGGCGTTGACCATGGCATCGCCGCTCAAAGCATCCTGCTGGGAGCGACGGAGCGGGGTCTTGGCGGGTGCATTATCGGGTCGGTCCACCGGGACAACCTTGGAAAGGAACTCGATATCCCGGAGCGATACGACATATTGCTGGCGCTTGCGCTGGGCGAGCCTGCTGAATCGGTGGTCATTGAGGAAGTCGGCCCGGAGGGAGACATCAAATATTGGCGGGATGAGGCGAGCGTTCACCACGTCCCCAAGAGGTCGCTGCAAGAGCTCATCGTCGGGTAAGTGTCTACTTTACCAACGAACCACCGCGGTCAACGGTAACACAACCTCGTCCCCCACTCCGTAGTCGTAAACGCCAAACCAGGTATCGATCGGGAACTCTTCCCGGAGTTTGGCGGTCGTTGCGGTCGGATGTCGCTCTGCATCAATGAACGCCGCTCCGTCAATGCCGTGGATGCGGTACTCCGCAGTTCCCGCGGCGTTAACCAGCCGTGCGCCGTGGTAATAGCGATATCCACGCAGACGAAATGGCGTTGCTGACGTGACCCGGTAGTCGGCGTGCCCCGACACCTTTCCGGTCCCCACTTTGGAGTCATACTCGAGCCGCAACCGGATGCCGGATGTCGTCTTTTCCGCCTCCAGAACTTTGTAGGCCAGACGGCGGTTGGGATTGGTGATAAAGATGTACTTGCCAACCAGTGCTCCGCTGTTTGCCGGGGCGGGTGCAACCGTGATCGTCTCGGTGGCTCGATCCACTTCCTTGATCTCACCGCGATATTCGCCGGATTCCTGTTTGATCCCCTTCCCGTTCCGCGTTAGCTCGGTTCCACCTATCAGCGCGAATCGCTCCCGACCATCCTTCTCCAGGGAATGCAGCCCGAAGCGACCACTGAACCTGAATCCGCCATCCGCGATACACAACGCTCCAGCGTCGGGAGCGAGGAAGATGGTGTCGATCCGTCCACTGCTCAGCTCGACAACACACGCCACCGCCGTCGTGTTGCCGTCATTCGGTGGTTTGATGGACAACGCGCGAACGGTCTTCAGCACTGGCTCGCCGCGATAGAGCTCCATCACATTCAGGAAGCGGGATTGCACCGGCATCGCTCCTTCACGATGCAGCAGCACCCACTTCATCTCATACGGTGAGCCGCCCGAAGGGGATTTGCCGTCACACAAAACCACTTCTGCGCGGTCGGAGTCTACCCCCGTCAAGCGGAAGTGCAATCCATCGGAGTCCTCCAATGCCCAGTCCGCTGACCAGACGCCCGCAGGATTTGCCCGCTCCACATTGTACAGATGCGGGAAGCCAAACATCGGTCCGCGCCAGCCGTAGTTGCTCTTTTTGCAGCCGCTTTCCTTCAGCCACTTCTCGTCGCCGTAGGGCACGTCAGCGCCGGCCAGCGTCCCCGTCTTCTGCGACGCCAACTGCAGTCCCTGCGTCGAAACCTCGCCTTCCTGCGCATGCAAACTCCACCAATGCTCCTTCCCTCCGAAGATGCGATACAGATCAATGCAGTAGAAGCTCTCGTCGGAAACGTCTACCGTGGCAATCAATCGTCGCTGCCAGTTATCTTCCGGCACGCGATAGCCCTCTCCTGAGCCGACACGATCCTCGAAAGGCTGCGCAAACGCTTCAGCCACGTGGACGGGTCCGGCGTCGGCAAACAACTGCGGCGTTGCGGTCATCGACACAAACGGAACCTGACGCGCGTTGATCTGCGTGATCCAGTTTCCTTCCCATGCGCTCCAGTTGCGCGGATAACCCAGATGGCCGAGAATTTCGCTTGCATACGCGTCGAGACCGATATGCAGCATGTCGTCATGCGTGTGTCCGCGAGGGCGACCATACATCATCCAGAAACTGCGCTTGTTGTCGTCTTTCCCGCTGCGAAGCATCGCGACTCCGTAGCCATCTTTGAGGCAGCTTGCGTCGTTCCACTCGGCGGGCCACTTGGCGGCCGCTGCCTCGACTTCCTCACGTGAGTACGGGAACTCAAGCGACGGACTCCACCCCGGTGTGTTCGCAAGCGCCCATGCAAACTTGGGGTCTTTGAAGATTCCGTAGGCATGTTCGAACGCTGCCGCTCCGCCGTTCTGCCAGACCCGTTTCCCTCTTTTGGCGTACCGTGGGTGCGCGCCGTCATCTCCAATCCGCGAGTATGTGCGGTCGATGTTGATGGTGTCCATGGAGTAGTCAAACACGCTATGGTACCGGCGACTGCGAGTGAGGTTCGGGTATTTATCGTCAGGATAGGTGTCGGGGCGCAGCTTCCGCAGGTGCTCAATCGACTCAATGATAGGCCCCATCGCCACCACGTGCATTCCGTTGTACCCGCCGGTCGACTCGTACGGTGATCCGTCGCGGAAGAACTCATTGGTTACGAAGGTTCGCATCTTGCCTTCGCCATCGTACAGCCAGTCCATGAAGTCGGCGCCGCTTCGGTAGTTCAGGGATTCGGCCATCCGCGCCATCCCGCGCTGGTGGTACGGCTCATTGGACCGCGTGGCCAGGTCCATCGCTCCCTGCATCCAGACCGCGAACAGGTTCTCCTCGATGAAGCGACGCAGTTCCCGGTGATCTTTGATGTCATACCCCTTGCTACGCATGAACGGGAGAATTGCTTCGTCCTGCTCAATCGATGGAAAGATCTTGTCGTAGGCTTCTGCATGACCCCACTGGTAGCCGGGCTGATCGATGCAGTATACAGTGAACCCACTCCCCACGAGACACGGTCCCTCGGAGAACGGCGCCGGTCCCAGCCGCTCCACCTGCGACTGGCTGTTCCGGTGGCGGTGCTGGGTCATCGTCGCCAGATAGGCGTACTCCACCGCCAGGCGACACATCGCCACCAGCGCCTTGTGGACGTACTGAATGTCCCCGGTCGTCAGGTAGCCGTCCGCACACAACGGAGCAACATTGAGCAGCTTGTGGCAGTAGGACTGGTTCATCTCTGCGATGATGCCGTAGCGATTCCCCTTGTGTTCCACACCGCCGCCGAAAGCATCGTCCGGGAAATCGCCGCTGGTCATATCACCGTTCGCAAAATCATTGGAGGGGAGCAACTCGCCACCCACCGGACACTTCAGCTTCCATGCGTAGGGAACTGCGGCCTGCGTATACGTGCGAATGGGCCTACTCAGTTCATCCAGCCACGGGTAGTACGCGCCCTTCGTGTAGATTTCCGCGCCGTGGATCGGACAGCCCAGGAGAACATTCACCCAATGCCAGCGTGGAATGGTACTGTCCGTCTGTAGAGACCAGATGTCATTATCAGAGAGTTTCAGCCACTGATCTCCACGCGGGGATGCTCCACGAGCGACGTCCTTCATCTTCTGCGTCGTGATGGTTTGCCCTTCCTTGAGTTCGGGGAGTTCCTTTCCCAGCGGCCAACGGCGAGGAAGCTGCACCCCCTTGAGCATCCGGTATTCACGCAAATCATCGAACGACCAAATCTCGATGGATACCGTTTCACTGCCGGCGGGGAGAGCGAAAACGATATCCGCCTGCTTGGTCGGTTTCAGTGAGCGGAAGTAATACTTCCGAATGTCGGATCGCGCCGGAAGCCGCGTCTGGTCGAACATCTCTACGGAATCCGGGACCGTCACCTTGACCTGCGGAGCATCCACTGGCAACCGCAGCGCCACCGTGAACATGCGATTGACGCCGACGATATCCGGTTTGTATGCGATCACGGAATCTCCTTTGCCGGGCGCGGCCCAGATAAGGATGGTTGGCAAAGCGAGGTAGACGAACGATGCGCGATTTCCCACGGCCCGGGCTGGCTCCCTGTGTACTGAGGATCAGACGCTCTCACCGCGTCGCGCGCTCCCCCTCATCCGGCGAGGTTGGTGGCAACCAGTGTAGCATGATGTCCGCACGGCGGGAAGAGGCGCGCGTTGGCGTTGCTTCACTTGCCCCAACGTGGTAACCTTCCACAGCGTGGAGACGTTATCCAACGTGTCAGGGAAGAGGCAGAAGATGACGCACAGACAACCGCTTGATGTCGATCTGGGTAAATTCTGGAAGGAAAACGAGCGCTGCTTCGGCCGCTTCGACCGCAACAAACCTCGCACTCCAGTCTCCCTGTCGCTGGGTGAGGACTTTATCAAGTGGCGCATGGGAGTCACCGACCACCCGCGCTACTATCTTGACTTCGACTACCAGCAGCAGACGCGGCTGGCGTGCGGAAAGCTAACCCAGGAGCACATCGGCCTTGCGATGGGCCCTGGCATCAACCTGGGCACCACCATTGAGTCCATCTTCGGAGGCGAAGTCTTCTTCCCACCCAACGCGCCGCCGTGGATCAAACCGGCTGTCGAGACCATCGAGGACGCCAAGCGCCTGCTCCCGGAATTGTCGAAGATCCATCCGCTGACCGCCGGCATCATGCCACGCTGGCTGGAATACCGCGAGCGGTTGCAGCGGGAATACGACGTCCCCTGCAGAATGGGAGGGGGAGCGCACGGCGGGGCGGAGCTGGCCGTCCTCGTCTGCGGCGCGACAAATTTTTGCTATTGGGCCAAGGACGACCCGACGTTCGTGAAGGAGTTTGTGACCGAGCTTGCTCGGACGATGATCCGTTGGAACCACGCCGTGCGCAAGGAGACTGGAAACGAAACCTCAGGACGTTTCAGCATCGCCAACGACAGCGCCACACTGCTGTCCCCCGACGACTACTTTCAGTTCTCCTTCCCGGTTGAGAAGATGTACTACGACGAATTCGCTCCGGCAGCGAAAGACACGCGTTGCTACCACGCCGACAGCCACATGACGCCTCACCTTCCGGCTCTCCGAGAGCTTGGCGTAACCGACGTGAACCTCGGGCCACGGGACGACATCGAGGTCATCCGCCGCGCCATGCCCGATACAGTCATCCACGGCCAGGTTCCCCCCATGCTGACCATCAACGGCACACCTGGTGAGGTTTATGAGCGGTGCTGTTCCGACATCCGGCGCGTCGGAGCCGACGGCGGCCTGGTGCTGACCACCGCCGGTGGCATCTGCGCCGGGTCGTGGGACCACCTGCGCGCCTTTATGGCAGCGGCGGTGGATTGTTTGCCGTACCGATCCCGCCGCGGCATCCCGTAACCTGAAAGCGACGGGGAAACGGAACGGGGGATCGCTACAGCGAGCGATCCCTACCCCAATCCGCGAATTCCGCGCAATCTGGCGAACTCTGCGACGAAAGCCGCCGCCTAATCCAGCCGGACGAGACCACGCTTGAGGGCGATCATGACAGCCTGGGTGCGGTCGGCGGCATCCAGCTTTGTCAGGATGGCGTTGACGTGGGTTTTGACGGTGCCTTCGGCAATGAAAAGGGCGTCTGCAATCTCCTTGTTGCTCTTGCCCTCAGCTATGAGACGCAGCACCTCGGTTTGGCGGGGGGAAAGTTCGGCAGCGGCAACATGACTGGCCAATTTCAATGCGATGGAAGGGGGGAGAACGGTCTGCCCGTTGTGGACCGCTCGGAGAGAATTCAGCAGTTCGTCACGCGGGGTGTCCTTGAGGAGGTAGGCTTTCGCGCCCGCTTGGAAGGCACGATGGACGTCTTCGTCATCATCGTAGGTTGTGAGCAGGATGAGACGCGCGGCTGGAACCTTCTCCCGAATCGCGGCAATGGCGTCGACGCC
>MNXM01000343.1:0-4167 GCA_001872605.1 Armatimonadetes bacterium CG2_30_59_28
CTTGTTGCCATACCGGTTCCGAAAAGTATGGCGCGAAGGCTGTGGTTAAGGCTATAATCTCGCAGGGCAGGTTAAGCATCGTAGACCCCTTTGGACAAAGATAGTCTTGAGCTTAACCTCCCCAGCAGTCATCTCCAAATTGGATAAAGTCCAGCTGAGTAGATAGTCAAAAGTTCTGTCCCTCCTTTCGGGCAAGTAGCCCCGATTTTCGGAGAGCCTGCTCTGGCGTAAGTTGATCCAGTTGTTGCCGACGCGCGACTTGGAGGGGTTCGAGGTCGGAATGGGTCCGGTTACCAGCCACTTCGGGTTTGAGCCAACGCCACAGGGCTTCCACAGGGTTGAATTGTGGACTTCGCTTGGGTAGCCAGACCAGATGCACCTCGGGATGCAGGAGCAGCCATTCCTGCACCCGGTGACAGTTATGGGAGCGAGCATTGTCAAGAATGACATGCACGACTCGGTTGGGATAGACCGTCACGACCTTTTCCAGGAACTGGAGGAAGGCCTCCCCGTGGTGTCGCTGCAGCAATTGGTAGACGGTAGCTCCCGTCAATGGGTTCAAAGCCAGAAATACGCAAAGCTGCGCGCCCAAAGGGCACCCGAGCTCGGGGAACTACAATGCGAACCTGTTGCCCAACCTTCGCGAACCCTGCGGGTTCGACCACATGCTGCGGACCACCGGCAGCAGGCGGAAGGTGGCTTCATCCTCGTAGAGAACGACGTCTCCCTGCCTACCTTTCTCCGCGGACTCACAGAGTCCGAAGAGTGGCGGCAATCTCCTGTAAGCGCTCTGCTTTTTCGGGATCGTCCCCGGGAGCATACAGCCGTGGCCGGCGCCACACATATTGGAGACCATGAAGCGTTCGCCGTATGGTCGAGGTGCTGAGTTGGATCCCCCAGGTGAGTTTCAGATGAACGGTCAGTCGCGCGACCATCCAAAAGGTGAAGTCCACGCCGGCCTTCGGCAGGCTGTTCGCTTCGGACTCCATGAGTCCGCAACCACCGATCGACTTCGGCTTCCACCTCGCTGCGGACTCACAGAGTCCGACGTGACCTTGCGCGTGCGACCTGGTCGAGAGCGGTCCGCCAGACCCTCTGCGCCTTCAGCGCGGACTCGCAGAGTCCGACGCATACCGGCGATTCCACCGACGAACGGTCTTCGGATGACACGCAAAGGCAGACGCCACCTCGGAGACCGACCCGCCCTGGGCAAGAAAGACAACCATCCACGCCCGGGTCACAAGGCGACCGATGGGAGAGAAAACAATTTGACAAAGGTCTGGAAATTCAGCTAACCTCCCTGCTGTAGTGAACACTGCGATCCCGCCTTCGATGTCTGGTGCGATGATTTCGTGTTAGTTTAACCGATCGAAGGCGGGACCGCAATTTTGACTACCTGCTGATTCACAATCATACAACTTCGGAGGAAGCATTACCTTGTCAAGAATCGCGCTGCACGGTGGAGAACCCGCCGTCACCCATTCACTGCCCACATACCCGGATATCGGAGATGAAGAGATTAACGCGGTTGTTCATCAGATGCGGACGGGCCCGTTGTCCATTGCCGGGACCGGAGGTATCATCACGGAGTTTGAGGAGAATTTCGCGAAGTATCACGATGTTCCCTTCGCGCTTTCCACAAATTCGGGCACGTCAACGCTCCACGTTGCTCTGTGGGGCGCCGGCGTTGTCGCAGGGAGCGAGGTCATCACTCCTGCCAACACATGGATCTCCGCCATTTGCGCGATTCTGCACGCCAACGGCGTCCCGGTGTGGTGCGACATCAAGCCGGGAACCTGCGCGGCCGACGCAGCGGATATTGAGCGGAAGATCACCACGCGAACGCATGCCATCATGGTCTGTCACCTGTTTGGGATGCCTGCCGACATGGACAAAATTCTCGCCGTGGGGCGGAAGCACGGGATTCCGGTGATCGAAGACTGCTCCCACGGACATGGCGGCGTCTACAAGGGGAAGAAGCTGGGCACGATCGGCGCCATGGGTTGCTTCAGTCTGCAGGCAAGCAAGAGCATGATTGCCGGTGAAGGCGGAGTGACGATCACCAACGATCAGTACTACTATGAGCGCGCCATGCTGGTAGGGCATGTGCCGGCGCGACTGCTCCCCGAGGTAAAGCTCGAGGTGAACCGTCGCTGGGCCGACACCGGTTTCGCCTGGAAATACCGGTGCGCGCCGCTCTCTGCGGCGATCGCCAACGTGCAGTTGCGGAAGCTCGATACGTGGAACGAAAATCGTCGCGCCAACGTTGAGTTGCTCAAGCAGCAGTTGGAGGGGATCGGCTGTATTGAGTTCTCAGAGATTCCGGCGGACATCACCCCCGGTTTCTACGGACATCCCGCCTTCTATCATCCAGAGAAACTGAATGGCATCCCGCGCTCCCGATTTCTTGAGGCGTTGCGAGCCGAAGGTCTGGGTCTGGGCACGGGATACGATCCGTGGCATGAGAAACCGCTGTTCCAGATCGAGGATCCCCGCGCCGCGGGACTTCCCTGGGCGTGGCCAGAGGGTGTGAAGATGCGTCCCGCCAGGCCTGGCGACCTGCCGGTGACGGAAGCGCTCAACCACTCGCTGTTGCTGTTTCCCGCTCCCCATGCTCCATGCCCTGACACCATGAAGGACTTCGCCGAGGCGATTCACAAAGTCGTTGAGAACGCGTCCGAGCTGGAGAACTCATGAAAGTCTACATTCACACCGACATCGAGGGAGTAGCTGGGTGGGTGTTCTATGGCAGCCCGAGCGAATCATTATGGAACTACCACCACACACAACGCATGAACCAACTCCTCACCAATGAAGTGAAGGCGGCCTGCGACGCGGCGTTCGACGCGGGAGCGGATGAAGTTTGGGTAAACGATTCACACGGCAGTTGCTACAGCATTCTGTTCGAACAGTTGCCAAAACAGTGCCGGATCATGCATGGGCGACCGGGCTATTGCGACGCCTGGCTGTCGTGTTTTGACGGTTCGGTGGACGCTTTGGTGTGCATCGGGCAGCACGCGATGGCCGCCACGCCGCACGCCGTGTGCCCGCACTCGCTCTACCACATCAACGGCGGAGAGGTTTACCTGAGCGAAACCACGATGGCGGCCGCACTGACCGGTTGCCACGGCGTCCCATGCGTTTGCGTTAGCGGCGATGACAAAATCTGCGCCGAGGTCAATGAGAAAATCCCGGAATGCAAAACAGTGGTGGTCAAGTGGGGCATCGCCGCTCAGAACGCCCAGACCCTCATGCCCGAGAAGGCGTGCGAGTTGATCCATAACGGAGTCTGCGCCGGGATTGAGAAGCGACTCAGAATTCCCCCGTACCAGATTCCAGGCCCCTACCGAATTAACATCTCCGACCGCAATCCGGAGGTGCAATTTTTTGCTGAAGATATCGTGGGCGATGACTTCTGCGAGACTGTTGGCCGCGCACATAACAGCATACCCTATGGACACTTTGGCGAAGACCCCCTCGACGACCGCAGCTTCCGCTGGCCGGGGTAGCGAGGGCGCTATGGGAGGTTGCCTTTCTCCATGACCACATTGACGCAGATGACGCAGGAATGCTATCGTCTTCAGTGGAAGTTGGGGGAGCACAACAAGCAATGCCATGAGAGTTCGCAAGACTCTCCACTACATCCGTGAGCGTGAGGACGAGGCGGACTGGGAGACGTGTTGCGTGTCGTCAATTCCACAAAGGGAGAACGTGTCGGGGAGAACCTCCTGAGATATCTGCGGGCGACGAAGTCTGGACGCATCTATGTGCTGTGCGGCATTGACCGGAAGGGAGACCTCCGGGGATCAATGCGAAACGGAAGTGAATTGCTATGAGAGAGACAGCCCCAGAATGTGAAATCTGCGGCGAACCGATGCATAAGATCATCGTCGACGTGGAAGATGACGGTTCCCTGCTCACCGCATACGAGTGTCCCGAACACCAGACCATTGCCGACCTGAAGACCGAATCTGTGGAAGTGTTGCAGCAGGAGGGATCCCGGTGATGGAATCGGTTGAGGAACTCGTGGCCCTGCCAGACGGAACTCCCGGGCTGCCCCTGTCCAGGAAGATTGCGAGCATCTCCAATCTCCATCCGGGGAAGAAAGTCCGTGTTACCGTTGCCGACAGGGACTATCTGATGGTCAAGGTGGCATGACTTGCTGGC
>MNXM01000343.1:4175-15739 GCA_001872605.1 Armatimonadetes bacterium CG2_30_59_28
GCGCCGGAGCGAAGCCTTCGCTGATGATACAATTTCAGTAGGAGATATTGACATTTGCAGTATGATAATGAATAATATGCGCGGTTGTATTTATCGTTAAATGAAACTGACGTAAACAAAAATGGCGGTAACACTGAAAGACATCGCCAACGCCTTGAATGTTTCGGTGCAAGCCGTGTCGGTTGCACTGCACGACATTCAGACGACCGCTGCTGTGAGCCCGCAACTTCGCGAGCGGATTCTGAGTACTGCTCGCGAGATGGGTTACCGCCCGAACCGGTTGGCGCAAGGATTGGTGCGGGGCCGCTCACGGATGCTGGGACTGGTAACCGTGGATATCGAGGTCCCTTACGGACGGGCGGCCGCCGGGGCGGAGGACGAGGCCGCGGCCTCCGGATACGTCTTGCTCTTCTGTAACACAAGGGCGAGCGCCCGGAAGGAGCAATTGCTCCTGCAGATGTTCGCTGAGAGTTGCGTGGAAGGGATCATCACGGTGAATGCGTCGGTCCTGGAGCCGACGCTTCCGATACTGGCACACAAGCCGCCCGGCGTGCCACTGATTTCCATCAACCGGAAAATCGATCACCCCGACGCGGCCAATCTCTTGATGAAAAACCGGGAGGCGTCGCGAGAGGTCACCGCGCACTTGATCCGTCGCGGACATCGTCGCATCCTGTTCTTGGGGATGTTGGATGGCAGTGTTCCAGGCAAGAACGTGCTGCAATCCAGCATTGACCGACGCGACGGCTACCGTGAAGCGATGGGTGCGGCAGGGCTCGCCCCGACGGCCGTCAGCATGGACCCAGCCACTTACCGGGAAGCCATGGAGGCGGGAATCGCGTACGCCGAACGCTTCGTGAAGGCCGGGGATTCCCCTACGGCGGTTGTATGCGTGAATGACTTTGTCGCGCTGGGCGTCCTCCACGCCTGCCGGGCTCAGGGAAAGCGCGTTCCCGAGGATGTGGCGGTGTTTGGCTTTGATGATCAGGGCGTCGCGCGCTATGCCTTTCCTCCCCTCAGTTCCGTGCGTCAGCCCTTTTATGAAGCGGGCCGCATGGCTGTGCAACGGCTGCTCCGCTGGAACGATGACCCCGGACCCACGACCACGCCCCTCGACTGCGAGGTATTGTTCCGGGAGTCGTCGGAGGGAAGCGGCGAGAGGGATCCGTAACCTTGAAACACATAAGGAGGTGAAACAAGCTCACGGTTCATGAGCAGGTCGGCGAGAAAGTCGTGATTTGCAGGCTCAAAACAAAACACAAGAAAGGATGATTAAGATGTTGGTCAAGAAAACTGGATTTACTTTGATCGAGCTGCTGGTGGTGATTGCGATCATCGCCATCCTGGCAGCCATCCTTTTCCCCGTGTTCGCAAGGGCGCGGGAGAAAGCGAGGACGGCAAGCTGCCAGAGCAACCTGAAGCAGTTGGGGCTCGCAAATTTGATGTACGCGCAGGACTATGACGAAAAGCTTCCGTCGTTCAATCAGGTCGCTATCTCAGGATATAACGATGGCGTCTCCGCTAATGGGATTAGCGCCTACAGCAAGATTCTCCCTTACACTAAGAACGTGCAGATTTTTGCCTGCCCCAGTGTGCAGCCCACGCCGACGTATACCTACGGCTCGACCGGCGTCAGCCAGACCAGTTCCTACGGCTGGAACTGGAACTGCTATACGCCGGGGTCCAGTCCGGACTACACCTCCTTAGGCGCCAATGTGGACCCGACACGCGTGGCTCTCATGACGGAATTCAAGAACACGTATCACACTGTGTATTTTTCTTGGCTGGGTCCGCCCAATAACCTTGGCGTCTTTCAGCACTCAGATGGGCAAAACGTGGTCTTCCTGGACGGACACGTGAAGTGGGAATCAAAGAGCGGCCTCGTCGGTAATTATAACGGATCCGGGTACCGGTACCGCTGAGTGTGAAACGGGAGGGAGGCGTTGCCTCTCATCGCCTCCGTCCGTAAATATTCACCTGCTCTTCCTACAAGGTGCTTTGTTTCCTTTCGGACTCACAGAGTCCGCCAATCGCACGCGAAACTATGCCTTACGCCAACTTTGTGCGCAACTTCTGACGCTGCTTTCCCGTACAATAGCGGACATAAGTTTGCGGACGTAAGTTGGCGAACGAAGTGAGTGTGCCATCAGGTGAATAGTTACCTCCCTCCCGTTGTCCCATCGCCAAGAACCGAAAGGAGAAGTAAATGGAGAAGCAATGGTCGTCAGCCATGAGAAGCCGAGTAGGGATGATTTTTGCGGTGTTCTTGTTTGGAGTTGTACCCAGTGCTGGCGCGCTGGGGTTTCAGATTGATTCCTCGGATTTTGTAGCGCCCGC
The DNA here is from genome assembly GCA_001872605.1 of Armatimonadetes bacterium CG2_30_59_28. Classification (GTDB taxonomy): domain Bacteria; phylum Armatimonadota; class Abditibacteriia; order CG2-30-59-28; family CG2-30-59-28; genus CG2-30-59-28. Next base: position 6,513 of record MNXM01000343.1, read on the forward strand.
TGTCAAGGTTGCCCGTCCCCCGCAAATCGATGGGCTGCTCGATGACGCTTGTTGGGCGGCGGCGACCGAAGTGGGTGGCTTTCGGAGGGTTGACAGCGGACAGCCGGCCAACGAACAGACGCGGTGCGCTTTCGCGTGGGACGCAGCGGCGTTGTATATCGGCGTGACTTGCCTCGAAAGTGCGCTTGTTCCCGCAGTGCAAAAAGCGCATCTTCTGAAGGCGAACGTCAAGGGGCGCGATACTCATGTCTTTGCCGATGACTGCATCGAGGTCTTCCTGTCGCTCGACCCGTCTCGCGGGTACTATCAACTTGCAGCGAATACTCTGGGCACACAGTATGACTCCCGTGGTGTGGACAGCGCCTGGGATGGGAAGTGGTCGTGCGCGGCGAAGCTGGGCGACGGACAATGGACAATGGAAGTGGCGGTTCCCTTTGCGTCTATCGGTGTCGCCGCGCCCTCAAAGGGAGCGGTGTGGCGATTTAACCTCTGCCGCGATGAGCAGCCGAAACAAGAGTCCAGCAGCCTGTGCGGCATTCAAGGGAGGTTCCATGCCCCGGAGCAGTTCGGCAGCCTCGTATTCGTAGAGACGCTGCCTCGTATCGCGATCACGAACCTGGGAGCTGATGCGTCGGGGAAGACCCACGCTCAGATTGCCCTCACCCCCTCGACGGACGCCGGCAATATAAAGTTGCGACTCGAAACAAAGACAGGCGATTCATCACGAGTTGCAGACGAAAAGGAATGGAAGTCTTCGGGGAAACCCGAAACCGTCGAGCTTCAAAGCAAAGAGAGCGTCAGTGGCGCGCGAGTGAGCATGGTCGACATCGTGACCAACCTCACCGTGCTGCGAACTTTGTGGACCCCCGTCGGCGCAACCACAAAGTCGACTATATGTGAGTTGGCTACTTTTGGGTGCGAGGTAACGCTGTACGTCAATGGAGAAGAAGCTCGATCTCTAACTGCAAGCCGTCGCCAAACCACAAGTTTGACGTTACGTCCGGGACTAAATCCCGTGGTGGCCCGATGCAGGGCGGTGGGCAAAGACCCGTGCATCGCTCTCAAACTGATGGAGATGGATGACCATGAAAACAAAGGTTGGCTCGTCCATCAGGGGTTTGAAAAAGCCTGGACCACCAAAACATCAGCGCCGAGCGAGTGGACTCCCGCTCTCCCCGTTGCGACAGGAATATGGGGCTCGGCGCAGGCCAAAGAGATCACACTCCGCCGAGTTATCTATGTGCCCAAAGCGGGTCCACGCAACTGGCCGATGTCGGAAGACTTCCATATCCCCGCAAATACGAGTCAGGTTTTGTACCCTCTTCTTGAGGTTCCGTCAGGTGTTCCTCTGGACGACTACCAGGTCCATGTCGAGGTTCCTGTCGGGCTGCGCGTGACCGCGGTCGATGAGGTGGCTGGCATCCCGGGGCGCGTGCTGCAAGAGCAAGCAACCCGGGGAGGACATCGGTACGTGATCGGCGTTGAAAATCCCAGCGGCGCGGGGATGGAACTCAACATCCGATGGGGAGATGAGAGCAAGAACCTCATCGCATACATCCCTGCCATCCGGGTCGGCGGTACATGCGATTGGCGACTCTTGCGTGGACGGTTGACCTCGCCCGACAACGCGCGCTTCCTTCATCCTTTGCTCGTCAAGTGGCAGGAGTCGGGCGTTACGGGTGTGGCCTGCTTCGACAACATCACGGTTCGGGAGAAAGGATCAACGGCCAACCTGCTTTCGGTCGGAACCTTCGAGGAGCCGTGGTGGCAGGAACACCGTAACTGGCACTTGATCGAAGCTGAACGCGAGGGCGCAAAGACCCGCTGCTGCCAATTGAGCGGAACCCCTGAGAGCGAGAAGAATCAGGATGCGCTATGGGTCGGCGATCCCATCCCCATCAAGCCCAACACCGAATACGAATTCGAGGCGTGGGTGAAGTGCGACAAGGTCTCTTCGGATAAGGTCAAGCCGCGCCTGGCCTTGTTGGTGAGTCATGAGGGCGGCGAGCTGGCGTCAGGTCCGATTCGCTTCGGCTTCCAATCGCGTGGCGGTTACGCCACCGAGTTGCCCGCGTCGATTGCCATTAAGCCGCTGCCACCTTTGCTGAAGAAGCGCCCCAAGCAAAGCCGCATCACGCCGTGCTACTATTCGGACACTTTCGGTAACGAGGTCAGCCGCGCGCTGATTCGGAATGTTCTCGACTCCGGCATCGGTGGGATCTACGGCGGACTGCACAATCGGGTTTGCAAAGCGGTACAGCGGGAGGGCGTTCATATCGCCTGGTCGTTCCCCTACAACAGTTGGCAAGTTTTCCCCGCGCCCGACTGGCCAAAAGCGCATCCCGACAAGATCGCAGTGAGCTATGACGGCAAGCCGGACACGGGCAGAATCTGCCCCACCTATGCGCTGTCCTCCGGCAACGAGTTTGAACCGCTGCTGCGCGCTTGGGTGCGGGCATCCGTCAAGGGCTGCGGTTATGACGAGATTGACTGCGACTACGAAGTTCCTGTCGTTGATCCGCCAACCTTCTGCTTCTGCCCCCGCTGCCTGGAGGCTTTCCGACAGGAGGAGAAGCTGAGTGAGGAGGAAACGCTCACTCCCCAGATCGTCGTGAAAAAATATCGCGAGCAATGGACGGCGTTCCGCTGCCGCCAGAACGCGGCGATGATTGGGCTCCTTGCCCGCTGGATCCGAGAGATAGACCCGAAGATCAAGGTGACAAGCTACAGCGGTTACCAGTCGAAGTATACTCGCGCGCACTACGGAGTTGACTGGTCGTCGCTCGCGCCGCATATTGACATGGGCATCGCCGGGTACAATGGTTCGCGGCAGGCGCTGCAGGAAACGGTGAAAGCTCTCGGAAATGTTCCCTTTGTCGGCGGGGAGATGTACTATCTCAGCAATAGCAGCGACGCGACCGGGCCGCTGCCTCGCGAGGGTTGGAAGCTGCGCTTGCTGCGCGCTTATGTGGACGGTGGCTGTAACGGAGTGCTGATCTGGTGGCTTCCGCCGATGGACGGGGCAGCGTTCTTTCAGACTTCGCAGGCAACCGCCATCATCACCGACTTTGAGGACGTTCTCCGGGAAGGGAAGCGGGTTGACGAGCGCGTCCAGTTTGGCTCCCAGATGCCACCGGAGGACTTTGCCGCCTTTGAGGCAGGCCATCGCATTCTGATTCTCCTCTTCAACCCAACGACAAAAACGCGCAGCATCGAGGGACTGCGTGTGCAAGGAGCGACAACAACTCGCTGGCGTCGCTACAACGACGTGGCGGGGAAACTAATAACGAGCCCTGCCGAGGGGAGGCGGATTGAGTGTGCCGCACAAGACGTGGCAGTGCTACTTGGCGAGTAATGTCCTGAGGCTGTGGATTGGAATCCCCCCGAAGCGTGCCGATACATCGAGCATCCCGGTTGGCCGGGAAGTTCGGGGGGATTCGACAGTTGGTCGCCAGGATCCATAAGCGTTGGTGGAGCGGCGGCGCGCAGTGCCACGGTGAAGACGCGGCATGGCAAGCCTGGAAGGCGAAGCAACATTGGGAGTGATGGACTGCAATGGCGCGTGACAATGTTCTCCTGCGGATAGTTGACGCGGCGTTTGCGCTCTGCGTTGCTACCGCCTGGGTAGGTGGCGCGGGCGAGCAAAACCTGGCGCCCGATCCATCGTTTGAGGCAGGCGCGCGCGGTTGGCAATTCGGTTCCTACGCCGCGGCCGGCAACCCCGGGGCCAGCGGCGACGTGGCCGACGGCGTCGCGCACACGGGGCAGCGATGTCTCCACCTCGCTGGAACGCGAAGTGAGGGCCAAGGCTACTGGTACGCTCGCGGCCTGCCGGTGCTTCCGGGCAAGCGCACGGTGCTCATGGCGTGGGTAAAGCAGCGGCTGCCTCTGGGCGAATCGTACGTTCACCTCAGCATCGGCTTCATGGATGCAGCAGGGGAAATCATTGCCGACAAGGATCGGCCCTTTTACCTCGGCTGGGCGTGGAAGGATTTCGGCGGCGCGGACGACTGGCTGCCGGTGGGCGTCGAAACGGTCGCGCCGCCGGGCGCGGTCACTGCGGGCATCGGGTTGAAGTTAGTCGGGAAAGGCGAAGCTTGCTTCGACGATGTTGAGTTCTCCCAAAGCGACACGACCCCGGCGCCGACCTTGCCGCCGAGCATCGGGCGCAGCACAAAAGCGATGGTGCCGGCGCCCATCGCGGGAGAGGCTACAATAACTTTCAGCATCAGCAACCCCTACCGCGCGCTGATGGAGGACTTGTGCTTGACGCTCACACGCTCATCGGAGTCGGGCATCCATGCGGAGGCATCGCAGCCTGTGATCGTGCCGGTGGGAGGCAAAGTGGACGTTCCGGTGCGCGTTTCATTCCCCGGCGAATTGATGCAACGCGACACCCGGTTGGAGTTTCAGGCGACGTATCGCGTTGAGGCAACGCCGCGAAGCGCCGCGCTCATCGTTGCGGTGGACGTGATGTCCAACGTGTTGCTCTCGGCGATCCGAACGGACCACTGGGGACGAATAGAAGGCTCACGGGCTGCAAAGGACGACGCACCCATCACCGTTTTGGGAGTGACCGTTGAGCGGGGTCAACCGGAGTTCATCGCCGCAGAAGACGCCATCAAATGGCCTGGCCCGGACGCCAACATAGCCGTCGTGCTTCGGCTTGCCGGCGTTGGCCCAGTGGTCGGCAAGTGTAGCTTGCGGTGTGAGGCGCTCGACTATTTCTGGCGCGGCGAAAAGGCGGAGCAGTCGCTACAGTTGGAAGAGGGCGCGGTCCACCTGGTGAAGCTACCACTGTCACGCCGGCAAGTGAGCCGCATCCACCAGGCTGTGACCGAGGGCGGGGCTTCCACGTTCCGGCTGCGCTATGAGGGCATCGGCCCTTCCGACCAGCTTGTTTCCGGGCAGGCTGATTTCAAGGTGCAGATTCCTCCACACCCGGAGCCGACGCTGCAGCCTCTGCCTGAAAGGACGGAAGAGGTATCGCCTTTTGGAAAGTTGCAACTGGTGGACTTGGTGCTTTGCGGCAACCCAAGCGACCCACACCCGTTCCGGCACGGCGGCAAAGGTTTATACACGAAATACAGCAGCGAGCCCCTCGCTTACTACGGCGGTCGGAAACTCCTCAGCTACGAATGGTGGCGGGACTACCGCGATAACAGGGAGACGTTCAGCCAGATTACGACCCTGCTTGGCAAGCCGTGCCGAACGGCGAACGATTGGGGCTGGTTTGCTTACAAAGTTGGCAGGGGGCAATTACAGCGGGGACGATATTATGTCGTCGTGGTCACTTACCCTGAAGATGTCTCCAGGAACTTTCTGGTCTGGAACGGCGTGGACACGCGGGCGTCGTTCGGCTGGCACACGGGCGAGTCGCTGGGCGATCCGTTCACGCGGCAGCGGTTTATGCAGCGAGTTCGCCTGCCGCTATCGGGCAAGTTCGAGCAATGGACCGCCCTCTGCAGGAGTCAGGTCAACGGCAGCGCCTGGGTGAGCCTCCACTCGATGGGGCGGCGAGCCGACCCGTTCCAGCAGGGCATCGCCGTGGAGAGCATTGCCGTTTACGAGTTGGGCGACTCCGACGATTCGGGGCTGGAACGCCTTGGCTGCGAGGCGCGCGAGCCGGAAGATGCGCCGCGGCGGCTGATGGGGTTCATCGAAGAGGACGCGCGGCCTGAGGCAGAGAGACTGCTGCTCTATCGGTTCCTCGGTCTCAATTTCTACGCGCCGTTGGCGCTCTCCTACGGTGGCGGCGCCTACGAGACGAACAGCGGCTACATCCTGTGGCCATCGGCGCTGTTCGGCTGGCAGGGCGCGCCGCTGCGACATCCGATCGCGCGCAGCCGGCAGCAATACTATCGGGTCGAGTCGGACCATGCGCTACGGGCAGTGCTGGAGCAGGCGCGGAAGTTCAACATCGCCGTCGTTCCAGTCCTTGAATACGCCGGCACCGGGCAACTGCCGCAAGAGGCGCTGGCGCTCCTGCCTGACCAGACGCTGCACGGCTTTCACGGGGGCACCGAAGTCGGTCCTGACGGGAGGCAACGCCAGCGTTTTCTGAAAGATGGTTGGTGCGTAGACATGGCGCATCCGGCGACAGCGGCTGATGGCGCCGCGTTGGCGGGCGAACTGTGCGAGCGCTATGCGAGCGAATTCTCGAACTTCACCGGCGTGTTGTTTGCGCCACGATTCGCGGCATGGCAGGTCAGTTACAGTCCGTTCGAGTTAAGTAGGTTCGCGCGCGAGACGGGCGTGCGACTGCCGTCGGGCAGCGCAGCCGACCGTGCGGCGTGGGTGCAGCATCACGCACTCGACCGGTTCATGGCGTGGCATTTCAAAAAGAAGCGCGAGACGTTTCTCGCCGCACGAGACGCCCTGATAGGCGCACGGTATGATCTGCGGTTGTTCGTGATGAACTACAACACCGGCGACGACAACGTGCCCTTCGGTTCCATCCTCTATTTCCAGGACAAGCCGAAAGGCGACGAGTTTCTCACGCCGGGTCGCGTGTCGCTGCCAGACCTGTCGCGCGTGGACCTCGTGCGACTCATGGAAAACTACAACCGCCCCGAGCTCGCGTGCGCCTCCGTCGGCATGAATCCGCCTCTGTACCGCGCCGACAAAGGCATCGTGAACCTCGCGCCCTCGCACTATTCGTTTATGTGCGGCAACGAGCGCTACCTCGACTCGTTCCGCACCGGCGAGGGCGTCGGCGTTTGCCAGTGGTGGATCTACAACGAGGATGCCTTCCTCAACAACGCGTCTTTCGGTTGGAACTGTCCCGGACTCCACGGGAACGAACCCGCCGGGCCTTACTGCATGATGGACGAGGTGTTGAGCATGGCGACAGCCGATCCGATCTTCTTGGCGGTGCGCATCGGATATTTCAACCGTGGATTTTCCGAGGTGGCGCGGGCTTTCGCCCGCGCCTACCGCGCGCTGCCGGCAGTGCCGATGCCGATCGTGGCGGGCGCGGCCGGCGACCGCGAGGTGGCCGTGCGGAAAGCAAGAGTGCGAGACCACACTTACGTCGCTGTCATCAACACGGGTTTGGCTCGCGATGGCAAGACCGTGCGCCTGCGGCTGCCGGAGTTTCGCCCGGGCGTTGACGTGCTTGATCTCGGCTCCGGTGAAAAGCTGATGTGCGGCCACAAGGGTCTTGAACTTCGCTTGGCGCCGATGAGCCTGCGGGCACTGCGTGTTTCAACAAGAAGGGGAACATAGATGGAACAGAAGGAGGAACATGCCAGAAGCACCCAGGCGATGGCGTTGGAGTATCTGATGCGTCACGTCCCCACGGTGCTGGAAGGACAGCGCGACGATGGCGCGTTTTTTCCGTTCCCGGCATGGGAAAACCCGTCGCGATACCATCAATACTGCCTCTATCCGCTGGCGTATCTCTACGTTACACCCGAGGCAGACGCGTACTACGAGAATCCCGCGCTGCTCGGGGCGGTGCGCGCCTCGATGCGGTACATGAGCGGCTTGCAGCTCCCGGATGGACGATTCCCACACAATTCTCGCGGCGACTACTGGGACGACTCGTTCGACGAATGGTGGACTTACTTCGCCCTCGAGACATGGCAGTTCATCCACGACTACCTGACGCCGGACGAAAACACGCTCTGGGAGGGAACCATTCGTCGCGGAGTGGAAGCATGTGTCCAGCACGTGCAGGCGACACTTGCCGGTCCAGAGCTTGCGGGGGACGGAAACGTGTCAAACCATTTCGTCTGGACGATGGTGGTGGTCTACCTCGCCGGGCGCGTATTCAGGCGGAATGACTGGCGGCAGCTGAGCGAACGCGGGTTGCAGAGGATTATCGAAGTACAGCAACCGGGTGGCTACTGGCACGAAGGTGGTGGCCCGACCACGCTCTACAACTTCGTCACGGCGGCGGCGTTGAGTATCTATGCGCTCGATAGCAACAACGACGCGGCATGGCGGGCCATCCGCAGAGCCGAGAATTTTCATCTCGCATTTACGTATCCCAACGGCGCGCCCGTCGAAACCATTGACGGCCGCGTGCGTTACACCGGCCGCGCCATGACCATCGTTCCCGTTGGCTTTACCTATTCGCCGGAGGGGCAGGCTTACGTGCAACACCAGATTGACTGTCTCCTGCAGCAGCCGTTTGAGGACGGTTATCAAGGCTATGCGTTCTTTACCGACGTGGCGCGGCATGCCGGCTCGGTCATGCCCACGGACGGTACCCTCGATGTCTATACGCTGCCAAACCGGTTGGCATGCATTGTGCGTGCACAGGATTGGGCATGCGCTGCCAGCGCAATCGTGACGTCGCCGTCGGCTGACAGCCGTTGGTGGCAGGATCGCCAGCAACACATGAGCTTATGGCATCGCCGCAGCGACCTCATCATCGGCGGTGGGAACACCAAAGGTCAGCCGTTGTTCTCAACGTTGGTTCTGGAAAGAGCGGATGGCACGCTGGAATCCTACCTCGCGGAAACTGCCCAGCTACGGCGGGTGGAGCCCATGTCGCTGACCCTATCGCTGAACATTGGGCGCGAGCAGGTCGAACTGCTCGCCAGAATTGATGACGTTAGGACCGTGCGCCTCGCCGTGCTGTGGAGCGGCCCCGGCCACGGGCGTTGCGTCTGGCAGCTGCCTCTGTGGCTGGACCATTCGACGGGGATTGACGCAGGCGGGACGCATCACGCGCTGGGCGAAGCCCCGCTCATGCTGGGGGGCGAGAAACTCGGCAACGAGCTGAAGCACAAGTCGTGGCGGCTTCGATGGAGCGGCGGCGAGGCGAGCTTCCACTGGCCCGCGCTGCCGTTCAACCCATATAAGAAGGATGGAACAGCCGATCTCGCGAGCGCCCAAGGCGTATTGCGCATCGGGTTGCGCCAGTCTCAGCAAGCTCGTGTGACGATCACCATCCGGTAGTGAAACGAGTAACTACTCACCTCGGGGGGAATGGGGCGTTGATGAACGCGGACTCGGTCGTACGACTCGGACCGCATGCCCACGTATGGGTATGAGCTGACCGCGTACATCTGCACAATCCGCGGGAATTCGCGTCCTATTGTCGCCAACCCAAGTATACTCGTTACGGGTATGCTAGTGCATCCTTTCGTAAATTCTTCGACATTAAACGCCGGATCGCTTCAGCGTCCGGTAGCTCACACAGGCAGCTACACGATGGAGGCTACCCTCCTTTTCTTGGCGCTCGGTAGTCAGTTGTGTGAGCTACCGGACGCTGA
>MNXM01000322.1 GCA_001872605.1 Armatimonadetes bacterium CG2_30_59_28
CCAAGAAAGGACATCTTTTCTCCCCTTTCAACCCGTGTTCGGCACGAACACGGGTTGAAAGGGGAGAAAAGGAGGGTAGCCTCCATCGTGTAGCTGCCTGTGTGAGCTACCGGACGCTGAAGCGATCCGGTGTCCTTTTGTGGGGGAACTTCCAAAACGATGCACTAGTCCCTGTGCATGGCTTGCCAGAGGTCCCAGTTTTGTTGGAGACCCAACCAGAAGTCGGCTGGCATTCCAACGACACGAGCAAGCCGCAAGGCTATCTTAGGAGTGACACCGCGTCTCTTCCGGACGACTTCAGCGACACGCGAGGAAGACACCTCCATGCGCTCAGCCAAGAGGCGCTGGCTAATCCCCATCGGCTTCAATAACTCCTCGAGCAGCATCTCCCCCGGATGGGTGGGAGGCCGCTTTTCGGGCAATCGTCGTGAATGAAGCGCACCCTTTCCAACTCGCGGTGAGGATGTTGTTCTCCCCTTAGTGGTAGTCCGTGATTTCGACATCGTCGGTATATCCAGCCTCCCAGCGGAAATGTCCTCGCCGCCAGTATCCCTTGCAGTCCACATTCTAATCAGCGGCTCAACGCGCGTCAACAGTGCAAGATGAGTAGAGGAGTTGGCCTTGCTGGAATCGTCGTCTCCGCGTATACTACCGCTGTGATGTCGTCGCGGCCGAGATGATTGCACGCGTGCGCGCACATGCAACAGTCTGCCAGGACATGATTTACATGCCGTGAAGGAGTAGCCATGAAAAAGACCTTCCTGATTCTCGCCATCGCCCTCTGGGCCAACACGCTGCGCGCCGCTGACAAGAAACCCTCCATCCTCTTCTGTTCCCCACAGGGGCTTGCGTGGGGATGGATTGATTTGACGTACCTGAAGGAACTCCACAAAGAGGGCTTTGAGGTGGACTACACGAACAGCCTTTCCGCGGTCACCTGGGATCGAGTGAAGAACTATAACGTCTTGGTCCTCTACGAGCAACCGAGTGGAGAGCAGTTTCTGAAGGACATTGAACGTTACGTATTAGAAGGCGGCGGGGTGTTTCTCTTCCCTACCGAGAATAACATCAAGAAACAGGTGTTCTACGATCTCACGAAGAAGTGGGGAGCGAAGCTGCCGGTGGAGATTATCGAGGAGACGGACAAGGCGAACATCGTGGTGATGTCGAACGCCTCTTACCCGACACCCCTGTCTTACACCGACAACATTCCTGTCTCGCCGGTGAGCGATGGTGTGAGCGGGGTCTGGTATCCCATCAGCAAGTCGTACAACGCCCAGCATACCGGGCCGCTGTTTGCCGGCAAAGAGTGGCAGCCCGTCGCACGGACTTCCTCGACCAGTCACACGGTGCCATACGACCTCGCCAAGTCCGGTGACCCCGACCTGCTCGATCCCTTTATCCGAAAGGATGGAGAGAAGTCGCCTCCCTTTTTTGCCATTCGCGACTACGAAAAAGGACGCGTCGCTCTTATCAACCAGTGGCGGCAGTATTCCGTGGGGTCGGGGACGCGCTTCATCTTCAACTATGAGGTCCTCAGCAAAGGTCTGAAAGGCAAACCCAGCGACTTCGGCAAACTGCTGGAGAACACCTACCGGTGGCTGGCGCAACCGTCGCTACAGAACGCCGCGGTGGGAGGTTATGAAACCGGTAAGGATACTCTCACGCCTCCGAACCAACGGGAGAATGCCCGCAAGGACTTTGAGTACACGTTCTGGTACTGGGAATACGAGGTGGCCCAGTGGCATCGTCCTCCCAAGCACGCGCCGCTGTTCAAGGGGTTGATCGGCGCCAAGACCCGCTACAGCTCCGGATCGGGCAGCGTGAAAGATTACAGGGACGCAGCGATTGAGGCGGGTCTCGACTATGTCGTCTTCCTTGAGGATTTTGAGAAATGCAGCAAAGAGCGACTGGCCGCTCTGACCGAGGAGTGCCAAAAGCTCTCGGACAGCCGTGTGAAACTGTTCCCCGGATACCGCATCATCAACAACATCGGCGACACGATGTTTGTCTTCGGGGTCGAGCCAGAGTATCCACCCGACTACTGTCTCACCGGGCCTGGGAAGACCGTCTTCAACTTGCAGCCACAGGACGAAGCCGGCACCTACACCGGCTACAACGGCCCCAGCTTCAACTGGCTTTTGAGCCACGCCAACGCTAAGAGTCAGTTGGGTTACTACAACTTCTCCGCAGCGCCCAAGGGACAGAAGCTGCTGGACCTGCGCTGTTACTCCATGGCAGGGATTAAGTATTACAACCGCGGGAAGCTGATGGAGGATGTCGCGCAGGAATATCTCACCACCGCCCAGGGAACCATTGCCCCCTCTCCCGCGAGCATCAACGAAGTCTACTCGCCGAAAGCGTTGACCCGGGAAGTGGAGAGCGGCAACTGCCTCACCTACGCACAGGCGCGCAGTCTTGATAGCTTGATGGCGGATGGTCTCCGCTGGGCCAGTCAGTATGATGGTCTCAATGTGTTCCCCTCCAACGGGCCGCTGATCCACGAGTGGCCGTTCTGCTACAGAACGATGACGCTGGGGGCGGAGGAGTTTGTCACCGCTCCCTCACTGATGGAGGCTCACCTGTCCGTCTCATCCCCCGCCGGACTGAAAGAGATCAGAATCTATGACGGCCAGAACCTCTTTCGTCGTTTCAAGTTCAACGGAGAGGAGTCGTTCGACAGAGTCTTTCCCCTTGATGCCGTCATCCACAGCAACCTCGTAGTGATTGTCGAAGATCAGAAGGGAAACACCGCGGTCAGTTCCGCGCGGCGCTCGTGGAAATCGGGCGGGAGAAACGTCGTCTTCTGCGGCGACCATGTCAACGACTGTAAGTCCGGCGGCATGATCCTCGGCAGAGGACCGAACCCGATGATCTCCAACTGGGTGGAGCCGCTTTCCCCCGACATCGGCGGGTACACCTGGGATGGCGGGCCTCCCGCGTCTCTTCCGCTGGTGGTCTTCCAGGAAAGCCGACCCTTACTGGTAACAGACAAAGGCACCGAGGAAGGAAGTCGATTCCGGCAGTACCCGATGTCCGAGTTCTCCGACGAGGGTGTCGTTGCGGCAACCTCCATCCAGGACAAGGTGTACGATGAATCCGTCCAGCGGGTTATCAATCCCTGGCACACCTTTGGTCCCATCGTCGGTTCCTCCAGACTGATGGAATCCAAACTACGCTACCGTGAATACTACACCCCCACGGTCGGCATCCCTGATGCGGGCTGGGCGGGGCCCGCGGTACGTCACGGCATCAACGCCGCGCTGTTCCGCAGCGAAATCACCTTCAAGGATGACTTCACCATCACAAACCTGACACTCCTGCGCAACCACCATCCGCCTCGGGCCGCGCCCTGCAAGCTGGTCATTGGCGCAAAGCCTGGGGAGGTATCGCAGGAAATCGACGTGGGGGAGGTCAAGGGGGAGCAACGCATCCCGCTGGAGCCGGGGACGTGGTTCGGACTGTACAGCACCAGCCTCGCCGATAGTCATGTGTTCGTTAACCGTCTGCAACCGACGACACTCGTCCTTCGCAACAGCCAATCAGGTGGAAATTGGATTACCATCGAAGCAAATGTCTCCGGCCAACAGGTCACACGCGGCGATGTGTATGCTTGGGAGCTTTTCTCGCTTGGCGTACCAGTGGACGTCCCGATCAACAGCACGGACGGCTTCCTTCAGCGGATCGGATACCTGCACAAGCCGACGGGCATGAAAATGATCCGGGGGAAGGAAATTGCCTCCCCGGCCCTCATTGACTGCGAACCGGAGGACTATGCAGTGGAGCTGTCGATCCCCAGGCCGGAACAGAAGACCGACCTGACCCTCCCGCTTCGCATCATGAACCTGAACCCCCGCTGGACGGCAGGTCTCTTCCAGAAATTCGGTTACGTGAAAGGAAATTACGGCACAGGTGAAAATCGCTACCGTCCGCTGGGTATTGACGTGTACGGAAACGCTTATGTACCGCTGTATGTTGACCTCGCAGAGAAGACCCACATCATCGCCGGACACCCAGTGGTCGCAGATGGAGCCGGGCAGGCCCTTTTCATCCAAGTCACGCACCTGTATGACAACCCGCACCAGTGGCATGTGTCTGTGAACAATCCCACGGACGAGACCATAAGTACCACGCTGCGCGCCACCATGAAACTGCCGGGACTTGATCTCCCACAGACCGAGATAACCGTCAGACCGGGGGAGTATCGGGTGATTCGGTAGCGATCTCAGATCTCAAATCGCATATTTCACAGGTGCCACCCTCGGCATCGAGGTGCAAGCGTTTTGTGGCTTTCACTGTCGGGTAGTTTGGGGACAATAATCCAACCAGTCACACGGTATGGCAGAAGCATGGCCCACACAGAGCGCGGCCCATATTGGTCGCGTACGCTTCCCGTGAAGTCCCTGTTTCCCCTTGACCCCGATCGGCATTACCACGTCCAGCCGCAGATTCCGTGATATATACTCGTTACGGGTGAAAAACCAAATGAAAGCTCGGGAGGTAAGACATGCCGGAAAGATTGCGTATAGGAATCGTCGGGTGCGGTGGTATTGCCACTGCGCACACGTCTGCATATCAGAAGGTTGCAGACGTAGAGATTGTGTCTGTATTTGATGTGCGGCGCGAAGGGGCCGAGAAGGCAGCGTCCAGCACCGGCGCGCGTATCGCGTGTTCGGTGGATGAGATGGTGGAGAAGGATCGGCTGGATGCGGTGAGCGTCTGTACCCCCCCCGCGACGCATCTTGCAGTGTGTCGGCCGTTCTTGCAGAAGGGGATTGCGATCTTGTGTGAGAAGCCGCTCGAAGTGGACGCGCCCGCCGCGGCCGAGCTGGCGGCGACAGTAGAGAAGTCGGACGGCGTCTTCATGACGGCCTTCTGCCACCGATTCCACCCAGCGGTAATCGAGTTGAGGAAGCTGATTGACCAGGGAACCCTCGGTACGCCTCTTCTGTTCCGCAACATTTTCGGTGGATACAGTGACATGACCACCAACCATCGCGCCAAACGCAGTCTCTCCGGAGGTGGGCCGCTGATCGACCATTGCTGCCATTCCTACGACCTCTTCCGTCACCTCGTTGGCGACCCGTCAGCGGTGCAGGCGATGGCGGGGAACGTCCTTCAGGATATGGAGATTGAGGATTTCGGCATGGCGCTGCTGGATGTCAAAGGGAAGTCCTTCGGTGAGATCACCGCCAGCTACTCTCTCCAGGCGTGCAGCAATCTGGTGGAGTGGTACGGCAGCGAGGGGCGAGCTGTCGTGAGCTACTTTGACGCCAACGAACCCGACCTCAAGTACCGAACGAAAGATTCCGCTGATTGGGTGGCGGTCGATTGCTCTCAGCACCCGGACCGATTCACCGGTGAAATCACGCACTTTGTCCACTGTGTCGGGACGAAATCCCAACCGCCCATCAGCGCCGAAGACGGACTCAAGGCCAACCAGATCGCCGCAGCCATCTACGAATCGGTGGAGACCGGGACAAAGGCTCAGGTCCACTACAAGTAGGACCGGATGGTCGTCATGAGGAACGCTCGCGTGGTTCTGGCAGACAACGGGGAAGCCCTCGGCCCAATCGTTGTGTCTCCGGAGGCGGATCGCGTCACATTGTTTGCGGCATCCGAGCTTGTGCGCTACCTGGAAAAGATTGACCACAAGAAGAATGGTGACTTCCTGAAGTGGCTGAAGGGATGGATTCAGAAAATGTCGGCCGACCGCGTTGGCAGCTTGGAATACTACGGCTGGCAAATGGAGATGACGCCCCTCCGTCGAGCCATGCAGCGCGACATCCCTGCGTATCGCGACCTCGGATTGGGCGGCGTTTACGGGTGGACCGGCTTCGGAACCAACCTCCTCGGCGATGACTTCCGCTGGGCACTGGATGCGTTTCTGCTAACGCATCTACTGTGGAATCCTGGCACCGATGTTGTGTCCCTCAAGGAGAACTCGGCCCGTGGAGTCTTCGGGGATGCAGCGCAACCCGTTCTCGACCTGCACGAGTATCTGGAAGACGTTCACGAAGATGAGACACAACGAGGTCTCGCGTCGAACTACCAGTGGATCGAAATGGAGGTGCTGCACAACGCGCAGCAACTGCTCAAGACAGCTCGGAGGAAGACGGAGAATGGTGCAGCGATACTCGTTACGGGGGCCAAACCATCGCCGTTTTCGAAGCCGCAGAGCGATCATCCGCAACCTCGCAGGGCACGACCGACAGTATCGTCGGGGCGCCACCTGCTCTCAGCCATCAGCCACCTCGCAGCGAAGTCGTAGATGCCGATGGAATCGGTGCGGAGACCCCGGCCGCGAGTCGGGAAGCCATCGGCTAAGTAAATCATCAATAATCTTGTCCACCGCAGAAGGCGCAAAGCGCGCGAAGATTTGCCTTCTTTTCTGGGTTCTCCGTGATCTCTGTGGTGAGGAAATGAGGACAGAATTTATGACGATCTACTTATCACCGGGTCAGCCGGTCACTCCCACCAGCGTTCCTTTGTGCTGACGGTTTCTTCTGGAGAGCTGAAACAGAGCATTTGCCGCATCCAGCCAAGACTGCGCAGCCTCTGGTTCGAAGTAGACTTCCCCGCACTCATTGCACACGATTGCTCGTATTCCATCGATCGTCACAGTTGTTCCTTCCCGGTTAAAGTCGCGTGAGATCATCTTTCGAGAGACTTCTCCTCCGCAATTGGAACAGTTGTTCAAGGGGAACTGACTCATCGTTGCTCACCTCTCTGATGTGGGTTGATCCAGTACGGTCGACTCGGGATGTACGCTGCGACAATATCCAGCGACGTCTCGTCTGTGAGATCGCAGACAACGTGCAGGGGACAGATTGTTTGACGTGCTACACTGGAATGCCCAAGCACCAGGACCCGGCCATCAGTCTCGTAACTCCTCCAATACCTTCATGTTACCCTGCAGAGCTTGCAGAAGATCTTCAGCCTCAAACCCTTCCTCAAACATGTGCTGAACTGCGTGCCAGCCAATTCGGTTTCGCCGCAACTCGACAAGCTGCTGGATCACATGAGTTGGCTTCTCTGGCAAAGCCATGGAATCCTCCGCACTCCGCTATGTATGCACGCCGCCATTATAGCAGACCCTACGCTATCCGGTGAAGCGCCTCCTCAGCTTGCCCACGTAAAAAGGCGGCTGGCGTCCCTACTGAACACCAGCCGCTCACTCCTGCCACCTGCCATAGGCTATCCGCCATCTGCCATCTGCCATCTGCTATTTCACCGTGACTTTCACCGTCTGGCTGTTGTTCGCGGTGTCTGTTTCGCCGGGAACGGTGGAGACGGTGCCGGTGATCAGGTAGTCGCCGGTTTTCTGCTTGCGGGGGACCTTGATATTGATGGTTCCGGATGTCTGCTGGCCTGCGGCGAGAGACGCAATGGTCTTCGGCTGACCGAGCGGCTGACCGTTGTACGTCAACCGGAAGGTCAGATTCGTCTCCGTCACGTTTCCGTTGTTCTTCACCGTGTAGGAAAACGTCACCGTCTGCCGGCGAGACACCGAGGTGGGCGACGCGGAGAAGGCGGTGAGGGCGACGTCATGGGTGACATTAGCCGTTTGCCTGATGGTGAACCCGCCGTTGAGCGAGCCACGGAGGCCATCGGAGTTGGTGACCACGACATCCCATTGTCCGGGCGTCTTCCCGTTCAGGTTGAGGGTGCAGGTGATCTTTGTGGCGCTGACAACGCTGACACTGGTGGCAGCAATGTCGCTCTGCCCGGAGTTCCTGAGCTTCACTGTCGCGCCGGACTTGAACCCGGTTCCCGCCAGGTCTGTGACGTTCACTATCTCAATCATTGGCTCCGGTGTTTGGTGTGATGCTGGTGACCGTGGGCGCGCCGGGAGCAGCGCCGAAGCTCCGACCACACACGTTGGCCCAGACGAGGCTGTCTTCATCGGAGCTTAAGAGGCTCTTCTCTTTCACCTCGCCCACATCCCTGGCCATCCACCAGCGGAAAGACTCCTTGTCTCCAGGGATATTGATGTCCACTTTCCAGACCAGACAATCGTTGAAGACCCTCGCTGGATTGGTGACTCCTCCGACACTCTCCAGTGTCATGCTCCAAGTCATCGTGCCAGTCAGCTTGCCGTTTTCACGCACGTTGCTGCTTCCGCTGTATCTATGGCCAACAGTTAAGTTCGCAGGGATTCTGATAGGTGTGTCATATCTGATTTCGGACCCATCTTCATCGAAGCCGAAATGCCAGAAACCCGTGGAGGGGTCTGACCACGTGTAGTTCGGACACCCACAGTATGTGTTTGTAATCTTCATTGCCGGGTTTCCGTTGATGGTCACCTGCTGCACTGCTGTCTCCGTGTCAGCGTAGGAACCACCATACTTGGTTCCCTGTCGATACCACTTGCTCCCTTCGCATAGTGGGAAGTAGTCCGCGATGTTGTAAGTGCTACCACTGCGAGAAGAGATGGTAAATCCGTTCGTCAGCGTCCCGCTCTGAGCGTCAGGATTCGTCACCACCACGTTCCACTGCCCAGTCGCCTTCCCTGTCAGGTCGAAGGTGCAGGCAATCTTGGTGGAGCCGACCACACTGACACCGGTCCCCGCACTATCCGATTTCCCCGACCGCGTCATCTTTACGGTTGCCCCCGTCTGGAAACCAGTACCGAGAAGATCGGTAATGCCAATGGCTCCCAGGTTGATGCCTGACGTTGGTGCGATGCTGGTTACCGTCGGCGGTGGGGGTAGGTCATCATCCGTGATCGTCGCTGTGTGAACCGTCGTCGTTCCCTTGGTGGCGTTGGTCGGATCGCCCATGGTGAGGATGACCGTCTCATCCGGCTCGTCGATCGTGTCGTTTGTGATGGTGATCGTTGCCGTCCCGGTCGTCTGACTCGCAGAGAGCGTAACGCAGAGTCGCCCCGAAACAGTCGCGGTAGACTCCGTCGCCGGATTGCGAAGGGAATGATGCCAACACCCTTTGCTCCTTCGGGATGGGAGCTTTCCGGGGCTGGAGAGGAGAAGATGGGCAGCAACGGACAATATCCCGATAGCATCGTGGCAGACTCCATCAGGCATCTGCAATTCCCGCGCCGGAATGGCTGGTCAAAAGGCCGGGAAATCTGCGCTTGACAGGATTCTCACGAGATCGGAGGTGTGGTTTGCTAACCGGAACGGCTGTCGGGACGGAGTACGCGCACACTGTGGCGTGGAAGGTGAAGGACACTTCGGGAGGACTCTTCGCCAACAAGCTGAATCACTACGTGGACCTGCTTCGTTGGTTCATGGGAAAGCCCATGACCAGCGTTTCCTGCACCCGCGCGCCGCGGATCGTGCCCTACTACGAGTTGTCGGACAATTGCTTCTCAACGTACAACTTCGAAGGTGGCGCCATCGCCCATATTCTCTTCAACCAGACTTCCACTGCCCACCCGTACAGTTTCAGCGACGAAGACTGCTATCGCGCCGGTCACCGCCTCGAATACCACGTTATCGGCACGCGAGGGGCAGCGTTCGTGGACATCTGGCACCGCAACCTGCGTGTGATCCACTGCTACGACGGGGACAGGTACTACCCTCGCGTCGCTCGCTGGGAAGACTACAGCGACTTACCGACCTGGAAGCTGTACCACAACGTTAACGACGAAACAGCGGACATCGTGAATCGCGTCATCGCAGGTCAGGAACCGTACATCACTCCCGAGGACGCGTACCAATCGACGCTGGCCTGTCTGGCCGCAGATTTGTCGATGGAGAGGAATGGCCTGCCTGTCACGTTGGGTGAAGTAGAACGGTTGGGATGAGGTGTTGACCATGTCACCGCATCACCGCTTTCAGTCCTTCATGCGCTTTCAGTCCGTGGACCGACCTCCTTTGCTGGAATGGGGGACATGGGAAGCCACGGTGCAGGCATGGATGCGAGAGACCGGGAAGGACCGGGAGTATGTCCTCCAGTGGCAGCAGGAGTGTGATGCGCAGGTTCTTCCCGGGATCGATTTCAGCATGATCCCTCCCTTTGAAGAAGAAGTGCTTTCCGAGGACGACGTCTCACTCACGCGGCACGACCGGATGGGGCAGACTTTCCGGGAGTTCAAGCAGAACCCGGAAACGTCGATGCCCGAGTTCATTGAGGCGCCTGTGACGACCCGGCAAGACTGGGAGAGCATCAAGCGTCGCTTTGACCCAACGATACCCGAGCGATATCCGGTCGATTGGGCAGAACGCGTCGCGCGATGGAACCGGGAGAAACCAATCCTTCGCCTTTACGGTCTGGTCGCCACCTACTATGGCGGTCCGAGTCTCTTCGGATTCTGCCGCATGTTGCTCGGGGACGAACGCGTTCTGTATGCCTTCCACGATGAACCGCTGATGATTGAGGACATGATGGAGACCGCGACGGAATTCGCCATCTCCGTGTTCCGAAAGGCGCTCACTGAAGCACCGGTCACGTTGGCGCAGTTCTGGGAGGACATGTGCTACCGGGAAGGACCTCTGATCTCTCCCGCTCTGGTGAAGAAGTTGACGGTGCCTCGGTACAGACGCATTGCTCAGACGTTGCGCGACGCCGGGGTGGACATCATCTTCGTGGACAGCGATGGCGACGTTTCACAGTTGATCCCTCTCTGACTCGAAAGCGGCATCAACGGTGTCTTTCCCATGGAGCAGGCTGCCGGCAATGACCTGCACAAGTACCGTCGTGAATACGGGAGGGACCTCCTGATGACCGGGGGCATCGACAAACGCGCGCTGGCGCACGGTCGCGATGCCATTGACCGCGAGTTGGCAGACAAGATACCCCTTGCTCTCGAAGGTGGCTATATCCCCACCCTCGATCACTCCATTCCACCGGGCGTTCCTTACGGCAACTTCATTTACTACTGGGAACGAAAGAAGGACATGCTCGGAATCTGAACTCCCCCAAGAATGAGAAACCCCTGCGGAGGTTGCAGACCTCTCGCAGGGGCTTGGTGTCATGGGTGTGTTCCGTTGCAGTTCACGCCGCGCTGAGGATTTCGTCAGCCACTTCCTTGTCGTGTTCGCTGATGTACGGGATCCCCGTTATCTGGGCAGACAGCGGTGTCAATGCCACGATGTCGTCACGAGAAGGTCGTGCTGTCGCCTCGCACAGCTTGAACTTCCGCGCGCCGGCCATCAACTGCTTCAGTCCCTTTCTGGTGACTGAATTCCTATGGAGTTCCTGTCCACGCGAGGTTATTAGTGAGGATAGCGGTTCGTTTCACCCATTTGACATGACCATCGGCGTAGGCGCAGTTCATGCCGTCATTATGCCGTGGTGCGAGCGTGCCGCCGTTTACGGTGTCGAAGGCTTGCGTGGTGGGGTTGTAGTAGATCCGATAGGGATTGCCTGGAGACTCCGTCTCGGCGAACGCGATGATCGCAGACACCGCTGGCAGGTCCGCGTCCTGTTTGTCGGCGAGGTAGCCGGAGTTGTACCCATACCGCATGTCTCCAGTGTAGCCGCCCGTGAAGGTGGTTTGCACGCTGGGACAATTGAACACTTGCACGCTCTTAATGTACGGATACACCATGAACATCCACAGCATATAGCCCGTGTAAGTAGGTGGTCAAAAATACTGTCCCATAGTTCCCGAAAAGGTAGGGGGGGGTTATGCTATTTGATAGTTTGATTCGGTAATGGCAATCCCCCCGGACTTGTTCCGGGGGAATGTTAGGTTCGCGCTACAACCCGGACGCCGCGCAACCTCTTCTTCAATCCCCCCGGACTTGTTCCGGGGGA
>MNXM01000081.1 GCA_001872605.1 Armatimonadetes bacterium CG2_30_59_28
CGTGGTCCTAACCATCCCCCGAAACAAGTTCGGGGGGATTCTGTCTGTCGCCTCCCGCCGTTAGCGTGGTCCTAACCATCCCCTGAAACAAGTTCAGGGGGATTACCGAATCAATCGGGTATGTCCGTCTTCGTTTCAGCAGGGACAGTATTTTTGACGACCTACTTACCAGACCATGCACCCCGCCCGCGCCAGCCCTTGATGTGCGGTGTCAAGTGTGGGTAAGAGTCAGCCCCCGCCGGGGGGAGAGGGCGCGAACCCAAAGGGTTCGAGGGTGAGGGGGGTGTTTTCACCCGTAACGAGTATATGACCGGGACTTAGGGATGAAAATGGAGGTCGACGCGGAAATCATGGGGGGTTCGCGAATCGCGACCAATTGGCGCGCCCGGAGGGACTTGAACCCCCAACCCTCAGATCCGAAGTCTGATGCTCTATCCAGTTGAGCTACGGACGCACGACGAACGCAAGCAATGGAGCGCAGAAAATTGGGGTGAGTGAAGGGGCTCGAACCCTCGGCCTCCAGAGCCACAATCTGGCGCTCTAACCAACTGAGCTACACCCACCAACTTAGAATCTCGGATGTGGGATGTGGGAACTACATTCCATTCCGCATCTCCCGACTCGTCGGGACTCTCGGCAAGTCGGAGCTTCATTCCGCACTCCGCAATCATACTGGCGCGCCCAGCAGGATTTGAACCTGCGACCTACTGCTTAGAAGGCAGTTGCTCTGTCCCCTGAGCTATGGGCGCCCCCCGTCAATCTCGGGTCTCGGATGTGGCATGGCGGATGGCGGATGTTCGGACACTTCTTCCATCCCACGTCCGAGGTCCGACATGGGAAGTGGAGCGGGAGACGGGGATCGAACCCGCACAGCCAGCTTGGAAGGCTGGAACTCTACCATTGAGCTACTCCCGCCACTCGATCTCGGATGTGGCATGGCGGATGGCAGACGTTGGCACCCGCCTTCCTGCCCCCCATCCGACATCACGCATCGAACATGATCTTCTGGTCGGGGCGGCCAGATTCGAACTGGCGACCTCCTGCTCCCAAAGCAGGCGCGCTAACCAAGCTGCGCTACGCCCCGGCTGAACGCAAGGTTAGTATAGGGCAAATCAGACGCCATCGTCAACCGTAGTCGCAGTCCTGAGTGTAAGTAAGATTTGTGATGCGTGGTGGTAATCAGCGCCCTGGGGTCGGGCAGGCACAAACGAGAGGTTGGGGAAACCTACGCGAGTGAAAGGGGACAGCGAGGAGGGCGAACTGGCTGGGGAGGATGGATGGCGGCGGGCTTGATCCCCCCAGGCTGCCGTGCTGTGTTGACGTAACCGTTCAGGTGTCGGCAGGAACGCCCCCAGTTTCACACGGGGGGGGCTTTGCACTCAACTGAACGGTTGCGTGTTGTCGTCCGCAAGACAATGGTACAATTGACAGCGATATCGGAGGTGGACAGATTTCCCTGCCCATATACCCGGGAGGACCACAGGCTTTGGGCCGGAGAGGAAGGTACTGCGATGTGTATCCCGCGATCAGGCATGCGCCGCTGTGCGCGGGTACTATTGACCGTGTGCATCAGCTTAATAGGGAGCATTCGCCACGCGCACGCCGCTGATTCTCTGCGAGTCCAAGACGAGCCGGTGTGGGTCTCCATTGCAGCCGTCGAGTCAGGATCATTCGATCCTCAGCACCAACTCCTGACAGTGGGTCTCAGAGAAATGCTCATTCAGGAACTGAACGAGTTCCCGGATTACGTGTCGCGGGAGACGGCGGCGACCAATCTCGAAATCCGCGCTGCGGCCACGAAGGAGCTATCCTTGAAGCTCCCCCCGCCGCTACGGTTGAAGAAACCCGATCTGCTCCTGCGCGGGACTTTGTTCATCGCGTATGACACCGTTGTGCTGAATCTCCGCCTCCAGACTCGCCGGAGGGCCATGCCAGTGGCTTCGGACAGCCTCACTGGCAAAGTGACACAACTGCCGTCGATGGTGGCAACGAGTCTTGCCCGATTGCTGCAAAGCGTCGCGACATCAGTTCCTGACAAAAGGGCAAAGCCCGACCAGGGGACCTCGTTCCCGGTGGCCGATCAACTGGCGTTTTCGCAAGCAGTCCACAATCTGGGAATGAAACGCTACGCGGAGGCCGCCGCGTTTGCCGCCAACAGTCTGCACGAGGGGGGCGCTCCTTTCCCCGCCGCGGAAATAACTTTGGGCACCGCCCTCTGCCTGAACCGAAGGTTCTCGGATGCGCCGTCACATTTCGCCAGCGCGCTCGCAAGCTCTCCCCGACTCTACGCTATCCGGTATCGCTATGCGATGTCCCTGGCGGCTTCGGGGAACGCTGCGGAAGCGCTCAAGGAATTGGGGCGTGTCATGCAGGAACGTCCCAACGGATACCTCGCTGACGAGGCGGCAGCATGGGTGGTGACGTTGGAGAAGACCTCTGCGAAGCGCGAGCCAGGGCAATACTAACCCCGACATTGCAGCTCCTGCATGATTCTGTCTGTTTCGCAATACGCTTCCTCAACCCACTCCACAATTCTCTCCGGCGCGGGCGAGTATTCCAGCTCAATGCTGACAACGCCGTCGTATCCCGTGTCTCGAATGGCAGAAAGGTATCGTTTGATGGGAGTTGCGCCGCGTCCCGGTGGAAGATCGCCGTGTACCTTGCCGTCACAATCGGAAAGATGCACGTGACCGATCTTGCCTTTCAGCTTCGGGATTTCCTTGATGGGCGTTCTCACAAGATGCAGATGGGAAATGTCGCAGTTTGCTCGAACAGTCTTCGGCATATCCACGTCTCGGAGAAACCGTGACATGGTCTCAACGCTGTTGATCAGCGACAGCCTGAAAGGCTCCAATTCAATGACAATCTCCAGCCCAAGGGACTTCGCATGTCGGCCCACCTTCCTGACATTCTCAACGGCGAATTCCCATTGTAGGCTTGGGGGAATCACCTCCTGCTGCCAGATGTATTCGCCGATCACCAATAGCAGGTTACGGGCCCGGAACTCATAGCAGAGATCCAGAAACCGCGTCACCCGCTCCAGACTAAACCGTTGAACCGATGGATTAAAGTCTGTCAACCCGACGGCCACGCAGCAGAGGGAGACTACCGGGAGTTCGCAATCGGCAGCGGTGTCGATGATTCGGCGTTTTTCCTTTGGGTCAATATCCAGAGGGTCGGTTGCGATGTCGAGTGTATCGAAACCGATGCGTTTCGTCTGCTTGATGCCCCATGCAGTTTCTCGCCCAGCCTGAGCCCAGGCCGAGTTGATGAGTCCGAGTTTCATGTTTGACCTCCGATGCAGGATGACGAAATAACGGCATGATCCGATTGTATCGTTTCAGGGGGTCTGAGTCGTCAAAGGGCTACAATGACAATTCCGACGGAGCCACCACCCGATGCTCTCTTGCTGAAATGTAGGACGCGTCAACCAGGGCCATGGTCTTCAGATTGTCGCTTCCGCTGATCTCGGGTTCGGTGTCCTCCTCAATGGCGCGGAGCAACTGAGCCATCGTACCCACGAAGGCGTCCGGGAACCATCGCTGCGGCCAGCGTGGCTGAAACCAGCATCCTGAAAACCGGGAGGTGGCGAAGTCAATAGTGCTTGGGCTTCCCGTCGGATAGTCCGGCCAGCCGATAGTGCCGCGCGCGATCCCCTCCGTTCCTTCGACGCGCCAGCGGATGCCGATGTCCCCTTCCGACCCTCGCCTCATGTCCACGCCCTCCCGCGCCGGCCCTGTCCACACATCATCCCATGAAGAAGCCCGCAGCCCGTTCGCGTATTCGAGAACGTAGAGACACACTCCGTCTTCATGCGGAAACGCGGTTCGAGGATCCGGCCGGAAGGAAGCATAGACTCTCTCGGGATCACCGAACAAGAATCGAAAACAGTCGAGATGATGGATGCTCATAATGCGACACGTACACCAGCCCTGCTCCGCCTGCCACGGCATCCAGTGAGGAATCGCTCGCATCTCGATAGTGGCAAGGACGGGATCGCCCAGGTATCCTCGATCCAGCAACCACTTTAGAGCGCGAACCGACTGGTCGTACCGCATGTTCTGGTTGACGCCCAGTTTGATCCCCGCGTCGCTGCACAGCCGGACAATCTCCCGCGCCTCTGCAAGATTGGAGCCATTGGGTTTCTGCGCGAGGATACCCCGAATGTGCCGGCCATGCTGGACAATGTGGCGCACAATCCCCAATTGCAGGTTGGGCGGCACGGCGACGTCGACGACCTCGACGGATGCGTCCTCGAGCAATGCAAGGTAATGGTCGTGCACACGCTCGATCCCGCGCAGTTTTGCGGTCGCCCAGGCGCTCTGCCGACTACGTGAAGCGATGGCCACGGGATTAAAGCCGGCACGATTATAGGCCACCAGATGGCAGTCTCGCATGATGAAACCCGCCCCGATGCAGCCGATGCCGAACGACTTGTCCTTCGGCAGTTCGGGCAGATATTCAATACGCATTCCGTCAGGGAGGGTCACGATGAACGGCCTTCCTTCCGTGCAGTCAGAGGGGACTCACTCCCCCTTCTGAATTCTTGTCTGCATGATAGCGCGCAACTCCGTAACCGTGTCCTGCCACGCTCCGTCAGGCGGGTCGGCGCGTTTGGAGAGTTGGCGGACATACTGATTTGCCCGGTGCATTCGCGTGCAGAGATCCTCGATCAGGTAGATGGCGAGGTCGGGATCTTCGCGCACGGCCCGCACAAACGCGTCACGCGTGTAGCACACCAGAATCGTGTGGCGAGACGCGACCGCCGAACCCGACCTGGGCGCCTCATCGAATAAAGCCATCTCACCGAAAAACTGGCCGGGCAGGATTTCTGCAACGACCTCATCGCGACCATCCATCCGATGGCGTATCTCAACCCGTCCCTGCTCGACGAGGTACATCTCTCTGCCCGTGTCCCCCTCGGAAAAGATGACATCTCCCTCGTCGCACCGAATGGTTCGGTTTTCAGTCCCCATGCTGCCCATTCCCTTCTCGGCCAAACTGGCGCGAGTGCCTCCAGCAACGCACCCGCGAATGTTACCACACGCGACTGCTGAAGTCAAAAATTCGCTCGGTCTGGTCGAGGGCGCGCTGGAAACCCCGATCCCTTCTGTGATATATTCACATTCGTTCGTTTGGGGTGTCACGATGAAAGCGCTTCATGGTAAAATGCGTCTGTTGTGCAGGACGGCGAAGCGCTGAGGCATCGGGGCGAACCTGGTGAACATCCTATTATTCTGAAGGGAGTTTTCGTGTGAGTAAACTGGAGTTTATTTCGCCAAGCGCCAGCATCCCGCTTTCGGGAGCGGTGAAATGCGGGGACCTGGTATTCGCGTCCGGACAGGTTGGGTTCAAGCCAGGCACCCAGGAGGTCGTCGACGGGGGTGTTGCAGCTCAAACGCGTGCCGCCTTGGAGAACATGAAGGCGGTCCTGGAGCAATCGGGGGCTTCCGTGGACAAAGTTATCAAGACCACGGTTTTCCTGACGAACGTGGTGGAGGACTTCCCGGTCATGAACGAAGTGTACGCTGAATTCTTCGGCAACCATCGCCCGGCGCGGTCGACGGTTGGCGTGGCCTCGCTGGCGCGGGCGGACCTCGTCGTGGAGATCGAGTGCATCGCGCAGGTGTAAATCACCGGAGTGCGGCTTTCACTTGTCTGGGGGAGCATGGAAACGTAACGGGTTAGTGAGAAGCGTGAAGCTATCCTTGAAAATCTCAAAGTACTGGCCGTTGACCGCCGCGGTCATCTTCCAGTTGGCGCTTGGCTACCTCGACCATCGCTTGGGAGGAGAAGCCCGGTCCATCAGCCTCTATGCAATCCCCGTTTTTGGCGTGGCGCTGTACTTCAGCTATCCATTGAGCCTTACATTCGCCACCGGTACGTCCATCATCTATCTCCTGGCCGGCGGTCTGGACGACTGGCAAATCAGCCTGAACGAAACGCTGGACGTGATTTTCCTGCTTGGCGTGGCCGTTCTGCTGTCCAAACTGGTGGAAGAACATCGCAGCGTCCGCCAGATTGCCGTACACGATGCGCTGACCCGTCTCTATAATCACGCGTTCATCGTGAGTGAAGTCGACCGAGAGGTCGAGCGGTCGCACCGGTACGGCCGGGCGATGGCGCTTCTCATGATCGACATCGATCACTTCAAAGACTACAACGACACTTACGGTCACCAGCAAGGCGACATCGTTCTCCGTGAGACCGGCTACATTCTAAAGTCGCAGGTGCGAGCAACCGACACCGTTGGCAGATACGGCGGAGAGGAGTTTGCCGTTGTGCTCCCCGAGACAAATCTGGTACAGGGAAAACTCGTGGGTGAGCGACTTCGCTCCGCCCTGGCGACACACTCAAGCAAGCACAAGGGGATCATGCGAACCATCTACATCTCCGTGGGAGTGGCCACCTGCACCCCGGGAACACGATCTGCGGAGATGATCTTTGAGCAGGCAGACCAGGCGCTGTACGAGGCCAAGCGACGAGGTCGCGACCAGGTCGTTGCGTTCACTCCGGGGATGGAGTCACTGCCCCCCGAGAGCCAGGGGGCGACACATGGTCGTCGTTCTTCGGACCACAGCGCCGATTCGGGGTAGATGCTCGCCTGCCCGCCTGGCAGGCAGGTCGGTGACGCGCAACGTCTCTCCACCAGGAATGCCGGCGCCGCACTCACTCTGAAATCAACATTCAAGAGAAGAAACATGACGACTATTGGCATCATCGGTGGAACGGGAATTGCTTCCCTCGACTCAGACCAGTTCGCTCTTCGTGAGGAAAGCACACCCTACGGAAACGTGGATCTGCGGGTAGCTTCAGTTGCGGAGGATAGACAGGTTGTCTTCCTTTCCCGACACGGCCGGGAAGGGAACGTGCCGCCTCACCTTGTGAACTACCGCGCCAACATTCTCGCCATGAAACAGGCCGGGTGCTCGGCCATTCTGTCCACGGCCGCCTGTGGCGGAATTTCAGAGAGACTTCAACCAGGCGACCTGATGGTGCTCGATCAGTTCATCGATTTCACCCGCCGGCGTGAGTCCACGTTCTACGCGGAGAGATTGACCATTCCCATTCATATCGACCTCACGCAACCCTATTGCGCGAGGCTACGGAAACTGCTGCTATCCGAAGCCCAGCGGCTCGGTCTGCCGTTCGTTGACGGTGGCGCGTACGTGTGCGCCGAGGGACCTCGATTTGAAACGCCTGCGGAAATACGGATGTTCGCGCAACTGGGAGGGGACGTTGTGGGGATGACCCAGGTGCCGGAGGCGCCACTCGCTCGCGAGGCGGAGATGTGCTACGCGGCAGTCGCCATTGTCACCAACTACGCGGCGGGAATTTCATCGACTCCGTTGACGCATTGGGAGGTACTCGATGTGATGGAGCAGAGGCTCCCTCGAGTCTCGGAATTACTGCTGTCCGCGGCGCGGCGTTACGACAAAGACGACTGTGTCTGCCGCCACGCTTTGGATGAATACCGGGAGATAGGTAAACTATGAGCGCTTTTACCACCGTCGCATGGGCAGCCGGCAGGGTGCGCATGATCGACCAGACACTTCTGCCGCAGAAGCTCAAGTATATTGAGTGCGACACGGTCGAGTCGGTGGCCGAAGCCATTCGCTCGCTCCGGGTGCGGGGCGCGCCCGCCATCGGGGTAACTGCTGCATTCGGGTTGGCCCTCTGCGCGTATCAATCTAATGCCGCCACGACCGGCGAATTGCTGGGGGAATTGCGGAGGGCGCGAGCGACGCTGGCCGCGACGCGCCCCACCGCCGTTAACCTCTTCTGGGCGCTGAACAAGATGATGTCCCGCGCAATGGACCTACTAACCGGTACCCCGGGCGCGATGCAATCGGCCCTGCTGGCAGACGCTCAGCAAATCTGCGATGACGACATTGCCGCCAACCGGCGCATGGGCCGGTTCGGAGCGGAACTGCTCCCGCAGCAGGTTACCATTCTGACGCACTGCAATGCCGGCGCCCTCGCGACAGCAGGATACGGCACGGCGCTGGGAGTGATCCGCGCCGCGGTGGAGTCGGGCAGGAAGGTCCACGTCTACGTTGACGAAACGCGACCGGTGCTCCAAGGCGCGAGGCTCACCGCATGGGAATTGATGCAGGACGGTATCCCGGTAACTCTCGTCACAGACAACATGTCGGCCCACCTGATGGCGACAGAGACGGTGGACTGCGTGATCGTTGGAGCGGACCGCATTGCGGCGAACGGGGATGTTGCCAACAAAATCGGCACCTACGGACTGGCCGTGATAGCCAACCACCACCAGGTTCCCCTTTATGTTGCCGCACCCGTCTCGACAATCGACTTTGCCATCCGCACGGGGGAGGCGATCCCCATCGAGCAAAGGCACCCGGACGAAGTGACGCGTATCTGTGGGAACGACATCGCGCCGGAAGGTGTTGTGGTTTTCAATCCGGCGTTCGACGTGACCCCTCACACGCTGGTCGCGGCCATCATCACCGACCGCGGCGTCGCCCGACCCCCGTACCGGGAACAGTTGCAGCAGTTGATGACCGCTCAAGAATCTGCGGAGGTCGCAGTTGAACAGCATTCTAATTGAAAACGTCACCGCGGTGACGATGGACGACGATAGAAGAGTGCTCCATGGCGTGGACCTGCGTGTGGCGGGAAACCGCATCGTGCATGTGGGCTCGAGGAATGGTTGCTCCGAAAATCCCGCTAGCGGCACGCTGCGCATCGATGGTAGTCGCATGGTTGCCATCCCGGGACTGATCAACGCACACACCCACGCGGCAATGGTACTCATGCGCGGTTATGCGGACGACATGGCCCTCGAGCCGTGGCTGCATGAGAAGATCTGGCCAACCGAAGCGCGCCTCACGTCTGAGGACGTCTACTGGGGCACGATGCTGGCAACGGTGGAGATGCTTAAGTCGGGCACGACCACCCTTTGCGATATGTATCATTACTTCGAGTCGACGACACGGGCCATGGTGGACGCCGGCATTCGCGGCGTGCCGTCGGGTGTGCTTCTCGGCTTTCTCCCCGAGCCGGAGCGTCGCATTTGCGAGGCCGTGGAGTTTTGCCGGGAATGGAACGGCGCGGGAAACGGGCGCATTACCGTGATGCTGGCCCCGCACGCGCTCTACACGTGCAGTCGATCCATCATGGAACGATTGGGTGAAGAGGCAGCCAATCTCGGCGTCAAGATCCATACCCACCTTGCGGAAACCGAAGTGGAGGTGCAGACGGTTCGGGAGCAGTACGGCATGCATCCGGTTGAGGCAATGGATGCCATGGGATTGTTCGACGTGGGAGTTGTTGCCGCCCACTGCGTGTGTGTGGAGGAGGCTCACATCGACCTCTTCCGCGAGAAACGAGTCGGAGTGGCCCACAACCCCACGAGCAACCTGAAGCTTGCGAGCGGCATTGCGCCGGTGGCGAAAATGCTGGATAGGGGCGTGCCTGTTGCTATCGCGACAGACGGCGCGGCCAGCAACAACAATCTGGATATGTTGGAGGAAACGCGGCTCACCGCGTTGCTGCACAAAGTCGCCGCCAAAGACCCCACAGCGGTTTCGGCATACACGGCTCTCGAAATGGCCACTCGAAATGGCGCGGCTGCTCTGGGTCTCGGAGATCAGGTTGGGCAACTCAAAGCGGGAATGAAGGCGGATATTGTGCTGCTTGACTTCGACAAGCCGCACCTGTCGCCTCGTCACAACGAAATCTCCCACATCGTCTACAGCGCAATGGCCAGTGATGTTGACACGGTCATTGTGGACGGAGAAATTCAGGTGCGGGGTGGCAACCTGGTCAACCTGGATGAAAAAGAGATTATGTCCCGCGCTTCCGAAATCGCTCGGCGCGTCACGCAACAGGGACCCGCGTGAGATCGGCTATCCGAGACCGATGCTCTCGGCAACCCGTTTGTATTCGGTCTCGAGAAGAGACGTGGCCACCGGCACGAGGTTTGGGTCGAAATGATGACCGACCCCTCGGCGGATCTCCATGATGGCCTGATCGAGCGGCATCCCGGGGCGGTAGACCCTGTCGGAAGTGATGGCATCAAAAACGTCGGCGATGGCCACCACGCGGGCCTGGCGGTCAATACTTGCTCCTTGCAGCCTGTCCGGGTAGCCGGTTCCGTCCCACCGTTCGTGGTGGCTGCGCACCAGCGGGAGGATGTTCCACGGCAGACGAGTCTCCAAGTGACCCAGAATCTCAGACCCCCGGACGGTATGTGACTTGATGACCTCAAATTCCTCGTCGGTCAGCTTCCCCGGTTTGTTGAGAATGTGGTCGGGAATTCCCAGCTTGCCGATATCGTGCAGCAGCGACCCAAACAACATGCGATCCTGCTCGTCCGGATCGAATTTCAGCGCCCGTCCCAAAGCCATGGAGTACTCGGAAACACGGGTGGAATGATTGCGTGTATATCGGTCTCTGGCATCCACGGCCTGCACCAGCGCGCGGACAATGCTGAGGAATATTTTCGTCAGTTCCTCCTGCAGAGAAGCGTAGCGCAGCACCATGGCGGTGCCATTGGCAAGGTAGCCGAGGAACTCGGACTCGCCGTGTGTGAACCCGGTCCCATCTTTCTTGCCCTCCACCATCAGTATTCCGAGCATCCGGTTGTCCACCTGCAGCGGAACCCCGACGACGTCTTCCGGATCACCCGGCGTGGCGATCCTTGCCAGCGCTCGCGAGCGCACTCCACGCCGCTGGATGACCGTCCGTTTTGATCCCAGGACTTGCGCGTAGATTCCTTCGTCCGTCGGGACACACTCGCCGCGAGCCAAGCCCCCAGCGCTGCCCGTCACCGCGCGCGCGACCAATTCCTTGGACCTCTTGTCCAGCAAGAGGAAGGATGCCGATTTCGCCCCCACGTGGTAGGCAATTTTCTCGAGAACAAATGGCAGTAACTTGCCTTCTGATGGCGTCGTTGTCATCATCTTGCTGAAATCGACCAGGAAATCAAAGTCGCGCGACTTACGCTCCAAGTCTCCCTGACACGCTGCGAACTTGTCAGACATTTTGGAGAGGACCTCAGCAATCCCATGTTGAACAACGACACTTTCCGGGAGAGGGGTGTGGTTGCGGGGCGCGTCTTCGCGAGGTTCCCGACTTTCCTCAGGCTTCGTCTCGTCCAGCGCGGGTAGAAGTGCGACGGTAACGAGACCAACAAGGGCGCCTGCGCCCAGGGAGATGCCAACGATGGCCCACTCGGAAAACGAGCGTATGGCAAAGGCAATCGCGGCGCCGAGTGACCCCATTGTCACGATGCTGATGAGGAAGAGCTGTATCTTGACGGAACGCATATAAGTCGGTCTGACCACCCTGGGTGGTCCGGTCTACGATGACCTCACTCTTTCAGGTTGGAAGAAAATTCTACGCCTCACAAGGTCGCCGTGTCAACGCGACAATGCCTCCTAAATCCACCGCCTACCTGTCGGGCAGTGTCGATCCAGCCGTCCGGCCCCCTGGGTTTGCGAGTCAAGGGTTGGAGGAGCGTCGCGGGAGCCGGTCTTGCCGGTGATTCCCCGCGTACAGTGCCTCTCGATTCTTCAGAAGCCGTGCTGCCGCTCTCCCCAGGTTACAGCCGTGTCGGTGTGGGGTTGGCGGGTGTCTTTGACCGTTAAGACCTCGTTCTTAACGTCAGCCAGAGGGGACCGTCGCCAGTTGAAGAATCTGTCTCCGGATCTTGAGGAGTGCTCCCGGGGAAGGGTGACCGCGCGTCAGACGAAGAAAC
>MNXM01000180.1 GCA_001872605.1 Armatimonadetes bacterium CG2_30_59_28
GGATTGAAGAAGAGGTTGCGCGGCGTCCGGGTTGTAGCGCGAACCTAACATTCCCCCGGAACAAGTCCGGGGGGATTGAAGAAGAGGTTGCGCGGCGTCCGGGTTGTAGCGTGAACCTAACCTTCCCCCGGAACAAGTCCGGGGGGATTGCCATTACCGAATCAAACTATCAAATAGCATAACCCCCCACTACCTTTTCGGGAACTATGGGACAGTATTTTTGACGACCTACTTACAAGTCGTTTAGCACCTCCACGGCCGAGTGGGTCCCCTACTTCCGCGGGGAGAATGCCTTCTACAAGGTGGACGACCCGAAGACCAAAGTCAGTCTCTACTATCACAAAGGCGAGAGCGCCCTCATGGTTGTGACCAACTACAACAAGGAAGAACGGCAAGCCAGGCTCGACCTCAGCCTCGACAGGCTGGGACTTCAGGGCAAAGCGCTCAGCGCGAAGAACATGATGACCGATGAAGTCCATAAGGTGGGCCGAGCGGGATCGCTCTCGCTGCGAATCCCGGCGAAGAGCTTTGTTCTGCTGCGTGTGGAATAGACGCAAGGGAGTCGCCGGCATGACTGACCGAGAACGATTTGTCCGCACTCTCACCGGACGCCCCGTGGATCGCGTGCCGTTCATTAAAGTCTTCGGGGGAACGAACGCGGTCCTTCCTCATTGGGAGAAGGAGTATCCCGGGCTCTCGTCCACCATCGACGAGTTGCTGGGGTTCGAGGGGGCCTTCCGTGGATGGGGTGCGACCGCTGTCAACATGCGCCTGTCACAAACAGGGACGCCGGAAGTGTTGGAGGAATCGAATTCCCGCCGCGTCCTGAAGCACAAGGACGGCTCGGTAGACATCCGGGAGAAGAGTGGTGACTATCACCACCAGACCATCGAGTGGCCGGTGAAGAACCGGCAGGACTGGGAGCGCATTCGGGAAGAGCATCTCCAGGCCGACGACACCACACGCTTCCCTGCCGACTGGCCGGAGCTGGTGGTGGAATACAGGACTCGCGACTATCCCCTGCAACTCAGCCACGGAGGGGTGTACGGTTTCGTCCGCAACCTTATGGGTGACGAACGCCTGCTGTTCACTTTCTACGACGACCCCGACCTCGTCCATGAAATGATGGATACGTACACGGACATGGCGCTCCACCTCTGGGAAAAGATGGTGGGTGAGGTGGACTTCGACCTCATTGAGTGCTGGGAGGACATGGCGTCGAAGAACGGCGCATTTATCTCCCCCACGATGTTCCGGGAGTTCATGACGCCTAACTACCAGAGAATCGCCGCGTTTGCGTCGGAGCATGGGATCGAGATTATCCTCGTTGATTCGGATGGGTACATCGACGACCTGGCAGGGCTGATGTTGGAGGCCGGTGTAACGGCAATGTATCCCTTCGAGGTGGGCGCGGGGTGTAACGTTCCCGTGGTCCGGGAACGATACCCAGACATCGGCATCATCGGGGGCCTGAACAAGCAGGTGATGGCATACGGTAAGCGCGAGATAGACGCGGAAGTGGGGAAGGCGCGTGAGTTTATTCAGATGGGCCGCTACGTTCCCGGCCTCGACCATTTCGTCCTGTCGGACGTGCCGTTTGAGAACTACCGCTATTTCATGGAACGCCTTCGGGAAGTAGTGATGGCAAATAGCTGATGGCGGGTGGCCGGGCGACCCGTATGACCAGAGGAACCGCAGACCGAACAGCGGCCAGCCCCTTTGCCGCGGTCGGATTGGCGACGGATTGAGTGAGGGGCTTCACCGACGCAATCTCGACGTGAAGTACAATGGAGGTCACGCTGTCTCTGGAACGGGAAATCAGAACCGGACGACAAGGGATGAGATGCACCAAGAGAACCTGACTCCCTGGCAACACGCCCACGACTTCGGCCAGGATCGGAAACGTCCGGGCGAAGTCCGCACCATCATTGTGATCGTGATTACCGCAACAATGATGGTGGTTGAAATCGCCACCGGTCTTCTCTGCGGGTCGATGGCTCTGCTGGCAGACGGCCTGCACATGGCTTCCCACGCTGCAGTTCTGGGCGGCTTCAGCGGCGCGGTGCTGTTGGCCCTGTTTGCGTTGATGATGGCGTGGGAAAGCGTTGAGCGGATTCTGGGTCCTGTCGAGATCGCCTTCAACCAGGCGATTTTCGTTGCAGTCGTCGGACTGATCGTCAATGGCGTTTCGGTATTCATTCTCGGACACCAGGACCACGATCACGAGAGCGACCAGGACGCTCGCGTTGCAGACCTTCACCTCTGGTCCATCGGTCCCGACATCCATGGATTGATCGTTTTCGTTGTGGCAAGCGACCCGAAGATGCCTGCCCAGTAGCGAGAACGTGATACGCCCCCGCTATGAAATCGTGGGCATCTCATACCCGGATCGTTCCTATGCTGGAATTTCAGGGCAATCCCTGAAGTGTTGACGCCAGTTCCCCACCGTGTTACAATGCCGCCGTTTGTTTGGAATGGGAGGAGTTTTGCATGGGTATTTTTGGGAACAGGCTCAAGAATTTTGCCGCCGAGGGGGATTTGACCGCATTCAACCTCGCCACGGTTGCCGAGGCTCTGGATACGGTTGCCACGCTCAACGAGCAGAATGTAGGCGGAGAAACGGTGCAGCGTCGCTCCGAAGGTGAGTACAAGGACTGGGACCCCGAGGTCTTCAAGGTTGACAAGGACAACGAAGACCAGTTCCGCAGACGGCTGGAAGAACGAGGGGAACCGATGGTTTTTCTCTCCGAGGAAGCCGGACGGGTGGAGATTCCAGAGGGCGCGCAGAACCCGAAGCTCTACGTGGTATCCGACCCGTTTGATGGGAGCTACCTTTTCAAGAGAGGCATCCCCGACTTCTGGTATAGCTCGCTGGCTTTCTACGGGGCCGATTTTTCTCCGCTAAGCTGCTCCGTGGGTGATGGTGTTCGGCGCAAGATCGCTTTTGCCAACGACAAGGGGGCCTTCATTGCCAGTCTGGAGGGCGACCAACTGACCAACCGGTTTCGTCTCGACCGTGACTACCGCGTTTCCGTGATGAAGCGTCAGGAGGTTACTGAGCTTGCCGATGCCAGTATTGAGTCCTATGCCATGAAACCCAAGAAGTTCCTGCTCCCGCTGGTTGACGAGTATCGTGAGTTTCTGCTTCCCTTCAAGTTCTTCCTTCCCAACGGCGGCCCGTACGGATTTGTCGACGTGGCGGAAGGGAAAATCGACGTCTACTTCGCGCGCCAGCAACCTTTTGTGGATGTCTTTTCAGGCATCATGGTTGCCGAACGCGCAGAGACGGTTGTCACCGATTTCGACGGGAATCCCGTCAAGTGCTCGGACAACGTTAAGTCCCTGCACGATGTTGTCGCAAGCACCAATCAGGCGCTGCACGACAGAGTGCTGCAAGCAATTGCCCAATGCCGCAAAGCCGCTTAGCCCATATTCGTACAACTCTATCAGCGAGGAGAAGAGAATGTCTGACGAGATTATCCAACTGAAGGACCTGAAACCGGAGGAAATTCCGGATTGCCTGAAGGCAGAGTTCTATTTTGACTTTAAGGCCCATCCCTTTGCTCACGAAGCCCTGTTCTCCCGCAGTGACAACGTGGTCGACGTTCTGGGGGAAACCCACAAATACATCGTTGGCTGGCTGGAAGAATTCCTCGCGGCCAACAGTGAAGGCAAGGAAACCTGCGAGGACGCGGTGCCCGGTTGCCCACAAGCGGTCGGCCGCTTCAAGGTCATTTTGGAGGAAGGCGCCGTCTTCGCTCCCTCCGCGATCATTGGGGTGACGAAGCCGGACAAGCGAGCTCATACGGTGTATGTCTCAAAGGATGTGTGCGTCTTCGGCAGCGTGATTTACGTTTCCGACGGAGACATCGTCATCGGTGAAGGCACCACGGTCGAGCCGGGAGCCGCCATCAAGGGCCCCGCCATTATTGGGAAAAAGAACGACATCCGGCAGGGGGCCTACTTCCGCGGAGACATCATCACCGGAGACGGCTGCACTTTCCGAGGCGAAATCAAGAACGGCGTGATGATGGATAAGGCCAATTTCCCGCACCCCTCCTACGTGGGCGACAGCTTGTGCGGCTACATGACCCACTTCGGGAATCAGGCCACATCGGCCAATCTCGGCATCTTCGAGGGAATGCGCGACACGAATAAGCGGCAGAACATCCGCCTGCAGGTCGACGGGAAATCCTACGATACCGGACGAGTGAAGATTGGCATCATCATGGGCGATTTCAGCCAGGTAGGCTGCAACTCCGTCACCGACCCGGGCAGCTTCATCGGGCCGTATACCCTTAGCTACGCCTTGACCCGTTTCACGAAGGGCCTCTACGGTCCACATGAGATATTGAAGAACAAGCCGTTGGAACACGGGGTTGTCGAACGGGCAAAGTTCCGCATTGAGGACATGTAAAGAACGAATCAGCTCGGGCTTCCGAGTCCGCTCGCACTTCTGATTGCGCTCGCGAACTTGGTCAAGGCAGGAGTAAACCCATGGATCTGGTTGGTTCCATTGAACCTTTTCGCGGGGCGGCTCCACTGAAGTGGACTGCCGCGCTGTCTGACACCGCCAGTGCAGTCTACGGAGAGTTGCTCAACCTGTACGGAAAGGACGGTCACGCGGTCCGTCAAGCGGTGGCGCTGTGCCGACGCGCCGTTGATGAGTTCGCAAAGATTTTCGGCGCTAACACATCGTGTGCCGTAGTTCGTTCTACGGGGCGCGTCAACCTGATGGGAATGCACATTGACCATCGGGGGGGGGCCGTCAATCCCATCAGCGTGAAAGAGCTTTTCCTGGTCGCCTCACCCAGAGACGACGACTGGGTAGACGTGCACAACGTCGACAGCGAAGCCTTCCCTCCCTTCCGGTTCTCCATCTCGGCAGAACTGGGTCCGAAGAAGATCCACGATTGGGACGGATGGACTCATTCGGAGCTGGACAAACGAAAAGCAACGAGCACTGCTGCTCACTGGTCCAACTATGTGAAAGCGGCGGTGCTTTACCTCCAGCACCTTCACACCGAGGAAAACGGCCGCTTCAGCCCTGCGCTTACAGGCATGAACGTCGTCATCCTGGGCAACATACCTCGAGCGGCGGGGCTTAGCTCTTCTTCGTCCGTGGTGGTCGCAACGGCCGAGGCGTGTCTCCAACTGAACAGCCTGACCATGTCAGCCACGGACTTCATTGACACGTGTGGTCAAGGCGAGTGGTACGTTGGCACCCGAGGCGGAAGCGGGGACCACGCGGCTATCAAGTTCGGCAAACCCGGAATGATTTCCCACCTCGGATCAATGCCGCTCACCGTGAATCACGTGCCCTTCCCTGAAGGCTACAAGGCGGTGCTGTGCGACAGCCAGATCGAGGCCAACAAGACGGCGGGGGCCCGCAACGCCTTCAACGCTCGCGTGGCAGCGTATGAGTTCTCGCTGTTGCTGCTTAAAGCCGCATTCCCGGAGTTTGCAGACACCCTGCAGCACCTGCGTGATGTGAACCCGGAGACGCTGGGGGTCGATGAGGCAACGATCTACGAAATGCTCCGTGCGCTTCCTCTGACAGCGACGCGCGCGGACGTGAGGGAACGCCTGCCCGGTTGCGCCGAGCGACTATCGCGAATCTTTCAGAGCCATGACGAACCGGATGAAGGGTACCGCGTTCGGCATGTCTGCCTGTTTGGGATCTCGGAATGTCGGCGCAGTGACAAGGGAGCACAACGACTCCGTCAGGGAGACGTGGCGGGATTCGCCCATCTCCTCAACACTGCGCACGACGGAGACCGAGTCAGCCGCTGCATCCACGCGGACTCAGAAGTCCGAGCGGACTCAGGAATCCGAGGCGAGCGGGGGGCCTTTCTGCCGGATCTCTGCGACGAGTCCCTCGCTGCGCTGATCGCAGATCTTCGCAGTGGCGACCCCGAACAGGCTGGCGCGGCGCGCATCGAGATGCAGCCCGGAGGCTACGAGTGCAGCCTGCCTCAGATCGATGCAATGGTGGATATAGCGCGGTCCGTACCAGGTGTGCTTGGCGCGCGTTTGGTTGGCGCAGGTCTTGGCGGCTGCATCTGGGTACTGGTGGATGATGAGCACGTCGAGTCGCTGATGGCGGCGATGACCGAGTCCTACTACGACGCTCGAGAGTTGACCCCCGCAATGGAGATTTGTGTGCCAGTGGGAGGGGCCAGTCCTTTGTCGCCTCCCCATCCGTGAACCTTCTTTCGTTTGTATCTGCAGGACCGGCGCCCCGACGTGGAGCTTCCCGCATAACATGAATATGGTCGCACGACCGTTGAGATTCTCGACACTGAGGGAACTCCTCAATAGGTTGCGGATCAATCTC
This sequence comes from Armatimonadetes bacterium CG2_30_59_28, assembly GCA_001872605.1. Taxonomy (GTDB): domain Bacteria; phylum Armatimonadota; class Abditibacteriia; order CG2-30-59-28; family CG2-30-59-28; genus CG2-30-59-28. Next base: position 6,338 of record MNXM01000180.1, read on the forward strand.
GCAGAATCCGCAGGGCAACACCGATGCAAACAAATTCACGCGCGCATGTTGGCGAGGAAGGGAGTTGGTGCGCAGTGTCAGAGTCGGAAAGCCATGGGCAGGTCGTTCGAGGCTGTATCGTTGGAACGGATTATCTCTCTGAGATCGTGACTCACTCCGGAGTCATCTCCGAGATTCGCCGGGTGCCGGGGGAAACATCGAGCAGCGATTGCTGGATCTCCCCGGGATTCATTGACATACAGGTTAATGGATGGAGAGGAAAGAATTTCAACAGGGAATCGGTCATGCCGGAGGACGTCCTGGAAGTCGTCAGAATGCTGTGGGAATACGGCGTGACCACGTTCCTGCCGACAGTTACCACGGAGTCGCGGGAGAGTCTGTCGAAGTCAATGGCAGCGCTTCGGCAGGCAGCAGAGGAGTCCGCAGAGGTAGATCATGCGTGTCCCCTCATTCATTTGGAGGGTCCGTACATTTCGCCGCAAGATGGACCACGAGGGGCCCATACACTGGAACATGTTCGGCCGCCGACGATTGAGGAGTTTGGGTTCCTCCAGGAGTGTGCCGGTGGGAGAATCGGGTTGGTAACACTCGCCCCGGAGCAGGAAGGCGCCATTCCCTTCATGGAGGAACTCGCTGGCAAGGGGATTGTTATGGCCATCGGGCACTCAGACGCCAGCCCTGAAGATATCGCCGCCGCAGTGAATGCCGGCGCCAAGCTTAGCACCCATCTGGGCAACGGCTCACACGCCAAGATCGACCGCCATCGCAACTACATGTGGGAGCAGTTGGCCAGGGATGAGTTATCTGCCAGCCTCATCACCGACGGACACCATCTGCCTCCAGCCGTGGTGAAGTGCATGGTGCGGTGCAAGGGAGTTGAACGCAGTCTTCTCATTACGGATGCTGTTGGCTTGGCCGGTCTGCCCGCAGGATTGTATTCGGATTGGGACAAGCCCGTCGAGGTCACTCAGGACGGCGCGGCGCGTCTCCACGGCACGCCCTATCTGGCCGGCGCCATTGAGCCATTAACGCGCAACGTTCAGAGAGCCGTGCAGTTTGCGGGGATCAGCCTTGCGGACGCCATCAACATGGTCACGATCAACCCCGCCCGGTTAATGGGCATGGCTGACCGAATAGGGAGCGTCGAAGTTGGCAAAGATGCTGACCTCGTTCTGTTTGACTGGGATAACGAGAAGTATGAGTTGACGGTCACCCAGACCATGTCACAAGGCCAGTGGGTTTTCCCGAATGGAGACTCCCAGTAGCTCCACGTATCTCATTTGGAGGTGGTTGCGTTGTCCAGCCCCACGCTATACGACAAGTTCAGCCAGAATTACGACTTGTTCATCTCTTGGGAATCACGGTTGGAGGACGAGACCCCGTTCTTCGAGGAAGTCTTTGCAGAGAACGGCGTGGAGTCCGTGCTCGACGTTGGTTGTGGCACGGGGGTTCACTCCATTATGTTCGCGCGATGGGGACTAACGGTTGCCGGGGCCGATGTCAGTCAACCGATGATCGACCGCGCGAAACGAAACGCTGATGAGGCGCGAGTGAAGGTGCGGTTCGTCAAAGCTAATTTCGAGCAACTGGGCAACAAGTTTAAGAAGCCCTTCGACGCCATAACCTGCCTCGGCAACTCACTCCCGCACGTGCTGACAGACCGCGAACTCACGGCAACAATGGAGTCCTTCGCCTCGGTACTGCGTCCGGGAGGCGTCCTCGTGATTCACAACCTGAATTACGATCGCCTTGCCGGGCTGAAGCAGCGGTTCCTCAACCCCAAACACGCTCACCGGGACGGACGAGATTTCATCTTCCTGCGGTTCTTCGACTTCCCGTGTCGATACAACACCGACCCACTGCAGCTCTGGACCTTCAACGTCGTCACCTTGATGCGGGAAGACAAGCAATGGCGATTACACATGGATGCCACAGAGCATCGACCGCTCAGGCACAGGGAATTGAGAGAGTTTGTGTCGGCGGCAGGCTTTGGGAGCGTCCGCGCCTATGGCAATTACCAGCAGGAACGATTCAGGAAAGATTCGGACCTGTTGCTGATGGTGGCGAAAAAGAAAGGGTGACACAGAGTGTTTGCGTTGCAGAATGGCGACCCGGCGCCGGAAGTCGACCTGGTAGACGCTCGCGGCAACCGGTGGAGGTTAAGCAGTCATCGCGGGAAGATGGTCATCCTGCATTTCTGTCGCGGCGAGTACTGCCCCACCACGAGGGGTGAGTTCTCCCATTGGGACTGCTTCTCGCATCTCTTTTCGAAAAACAACTGTGAAGTGGCATTGATCGTTCGCGGCGGGAGGCAGGAGCACGCGAAGTTTGTTGAGGATTTCAGAATCCGCCCGCCGCTGCTCATCGATGAAGATGGCGCGGTAGGGGAAGCCTATGGCATCTACGGTGTCCACGACACCGACATGGGCCGGAATGATTATAAGAATTACACCGCTCCGGCGGTGTATCTCATCGACGCAGAAGGGAACATTTCCTGCTTCTGGCTTCTCAGTGGGCCTCGCGGTAGACCCTCACCGGAATGCCTGCTGGGGATTCTCGCCTATGCCAGACACAATGCGTGGAAGTACTGAGGCAAATTGAGTCACTGGGCAAAGCCGGTAATCCAGGAGAATCATCCATCCCGACTCGTCGGGACTACGCCGAATGAAAATCCCCGGAGGGCGAGTGCCCCCCCGAGCCGAGCAATACGGCACAGCCGTCCATACGGGTCTACCGGGACAGGAGCTTCGCGCTCCCAGCAACCGTGACCCGACGCGGCTCATCTGCGTATGGGCCTTTGTCCTGCACTCGGCGTGGCAGTCGAGGAATGTCTGGTGTGGTGGCCGACACGGATCGAGCCGTTTGAGTTCACGGACCCTCTCCCCGCCAGCCGTTTGCGAGGAGGGCGTCCATCACCTGCGAAGATTCCACCGTGTAAATCCCGAATTGCTCCAATGTCGCGATTTGCCCAACAGTGCACGTCAGCGAAGACACCGTCGAGTGCGTTTCCATCCCGGTGGTGCAGTCGCGAACCAGAATTACTTCGTATCCCCGGAAGAGCATCGGGTAGGTGCCGTAATCTCGCCGCACGATGCAGGCATTGGTGTTGAAACCGACGTAGAATAGGAACAGGATGCCTCGCTGAGCGCACCAACGGTGAAGTTCTTCGCCGCTGAGGATCACCGCCTCGTCACCCATCGGCTGCACGGCCGGATGGAAGCCCCGCTTCTCTTTCCCGTGTTGACTTCGGTCCGCCTCCTGCGGTTCGTGCGGTCGGGCATATGGACGGTATCTTCCGGACTTCTGACGGAAATCCTTCGGCGGCCATTCCGGCGAATCGGGCCACACTGGTTGCGGCTTCGTTTCCTCAGGAATCAGATGCACCCAGTTGGGATGCCGGTTGGCCACTGGCGCCGCGGGTGCGTGGATGACCTGCATCCCGCCGCGGCGACAGGCTTCCACCAAGGGAGCAATCCGGTTGACTGTGATGTCTTCGATACGCTCCAGCGTGTCTCGGGCGAAGTGCCAGTTCCACACGTCCAGCGAGATCAACGCTGCCTGGCTCAGCGGCATCTGCCAGTCCAGTTCAGCATGGAGGAAATTCTCCTCCGCCAGCTCCACCCCCGCATCTGTGTACAGTCGGCAGTAACGGGGTCTGATGCTCAACTTGCGCTCGGTCTTCTCTCGACTTATGGGGTAGCCTCCCTCAACGACACAATACGTAGCCCTCCAGAATTGCGGCCGTGTGGTCGCGCCTGCTTACGGCTCCTCTTCAGCCTTCGATCACATATTATTGGCCGTTCCCTCAACGTGTGTCACTGACAGGGGTGTACAAGCAGGGAGGGCCGATACCTGGTGGGTGGGTAAAGGGCAGGACGCCAATGTGAACTGAGCGGTCGTCTATCCACCTCGTCTCCACTCCACCACCGCCTGGTAGGCGGCATTACGGGAGCAGCCAGTCTGTTCTGCGAGCGTGGTAGCAAGCTGCCTGGTGGTAGCGGAGGAGGTGCCGTTGTCCTTGAGCCACCGCAGGAGGTCTGCTTCTGCAACGGGCTCCGGCGGGTCCGCGATTGGCTTCCCTTCAATGACAAGCGTCATCTCGCCCCTGAGCGGTCTGCTCTTCAGCATTCGGGAAATCTCAAGCAGCGATCCCCGAATCGCCTCTTCATGGATTTTCGTCAGCTCACGGAAGAGGACGGCGCGTCGGTTTCCCCAGATCTCGCGCAGGTCACAGATGGTCTTTGTGATGCGCTCGGGAGATTCGTAGACCACGGTCGTCGCCGAACTGCAGGCATGGTCGATCAGCGCCTCCCGACGTGCCTTCGCCTTCTTCGGAAGGAAACCGGAGAAATGGAACTGCTGCGCCGAAAAACCGGAGGCGGAAATCGCCGCGGCAACCGCGCTGGGGCCGGGGATGGGTATGACGGCCATTCCTGCCGCCGCGGCAGCCGCCACGAGCGGAACACCGGGATCAGATATGCCCGGCGTGCCCGCGTTGCACACCAAAGCAATGGATTCTCCCGCACGAAGACGCGTCACCAGGGAATCCGTTTTTGCCGGCTGGGAATACTGGTGGTAGCTTGTAAGTGGCGTGTCGATGTTGTGCCGATCGAGGAGACGCCGCGTCAGACGCGTGTCTTCCGCGGCGATGACCGCTACTTCATGGAGTACCCGAACCAGCCTGAACGAGACATCCTCCAAGTTGCCAATGGGGGTGGCGCACACATAGAGAACCCCGAGCGCCGAGCCACAACTGCCGGCCCCGGAGTTGTGGACGCTGGAGGCATCACCTTCGCAATGATCGGGTACTGGTGACATCATAAGTAGGTGGTCAAAAATACTGTCCCATAGTTCCCGAAAAGGTAGTGGGGGGTTATGCTATTTGACAGTTTGATTCGGTAATGGCAATCCCCCCGGACTTGTTCCGGGGGAATGTTAGGTTCGCGCTACAACCCGGACGCCGCGCAACCTCTT
>MNXM01000133.1 GCA_001872605.1 Armatimonadetes bacterium CG2_30_59_28
AGTTGGGAGGTTATGATTGCCCAGCCGAAACCACCGGCTGGGTCGTTTCACGCCGAACACTTGCGCAACCTCTCGCGCCATGCGTTTCAGGCTGCCGTTGATAGACGGGGCGCGCGCTGCAATTTCCACCCCGAATCCGTCGGCAAACCCGACGGGGAGGGTGGCGATGGCGCAGTCATGCGGCGCCCGCCACTCCGACCCATAGCCGACGGTTTCCCCTTTACGCAGATGTCGAACCGAGACAACCCGCGCCTTCCACTCAAACGTGTTCCGCAGGTCGAGACTGGCGTTCCATTTCTCCACCGGATTCTGCCCGTAGAGCAGATTGCCGACCCCGACCATACCGAAATGGGATTCCGGAAACCGCACGGTTGCCGCGCTGTTGGCGCAATGGATGAGTGGGATCGCTCCAGCCAGCGAATCAACGACGGCGCGAAAGCGGTGCAGTTGGGAAAGTGCCGGAGACGCGTCTCTCTCCTGGGCGTTAGCGAAATGGGTGTAGACACCCTCAACCCTCACTCCCCCGAGCTCGACGATCCGCTGGATTGCCTCCGCCACCTCATCGCAGCGAAACCCCAGGCGTCCCATGCCGGTGTCGAGCTTGAGGTGGACAGGAGCGGGCGATGGAGGATGAAGGGAGGAGGCAACACGGGTGGTCGAGACGTCGCGTGCGAGAAGCAGGTGGGTTTGTGAAATCTGCTCTGCGAGTTGCACGGAATCCACCGTGAGCGTCAACCGGTTGCACAGGGCAGACTCGATCTGGTCGGGCAGGGGCGGGGAGAAGACCAGGATGGGCGCGGCGATTCCTGCCGCACGCAACTCAATCCCCTCCTCCAAACGCGTGACGCCGAGATAGTCAATTCCCGCTCCCTCCAGAACCTGCGCCACTTCCACCATCCCGTGTCCGTAGGCGTTCGCCTTGATCACACCAAGGACCTTCACGGAGTCTCCAACCAACTCTCTGACTTGCCGGTAGTTGTGGACGATGGCATCGAGGTCAATCTCGACCCAAGTGGTGAACGGTGAATGGTGAGTCCACGGTTGTGAGAGCTCAGTGTGGGTAGACATCACTGCGGCTCTCCGGATGAAGGCTGTTTGGCCGGCATGTGCTGACGTGTTCGCTCAAGGCCGCGTCTCGCCGGAGCATAGGACGGGTTGAACTCCAGCGCCCTTCGGTAGCTTATTGCCGATTCTTCCACGTCTCCCTGAGCGAGGTGGGCCGCGCCGAGGTTGGTCCACGCCTCCACAAAGTCGGGTTTGAGCCGAACGGCTCGTTGCAGACAAGTCATCCCCTCTGCAACCCGGCCCTCGGTTAGGGATAGCGCCCCGAGGTTGAGCCATCCGTGGGCGTAGTTCGGGTTTATCTGCAATGCCCACAGATAGTGCCGTCTCGCTTCGGCTTTTTCGCCGATCCGTTCCAGTGCAATAGCAAGGTTGTTCATGGACGAGAAATAGGCGGGTTTCACTGCTCTCTCCTTCTCAAAATATGTTGCCGCCTGCAAGTACTCAAACCGGGCCGCAGCCATCTCTCCCTGTCCTTCCAAGGCGCGGGCGAGGTGGTAGTGCGCCTCGGGCGCGTCGGGAGAGGTCCCCAGCGCGCGGCTGCAGAAAGAGGTCGCCTCGGCATACCTCCCTTGCTCGATACGAAGCTTTCCCATGTTGAGATTGGCTTTGTAGTCACCGGGCAGCGCGCTCAATATGGTGCGATAGCACCGAGCCGCCTGCTCATACTTGCCAGATGAAAGCAAAGTAATCCCAAGGTTGTTGTTGCCGGGAATGCTGCGGCGGTTGACTGCCAGAATCCGTTCGTTTAACGCGAAATCATTCTGCCAGTACGCAACTTGCGCGTGGCTGACGTATCCAAGCAAACCCAGCGCAACCCCGAGCAAGCAGGGGATACCATAATTCATGGGACGTGTGACGACCGCCCCCAAAGCAAGCGCCGGCCCCAACATGGCGAGGTAGAGATAGCGGTCGGCCACAGTGGAATACTGCTGATAGGCGAACGGAATTAGACCCGATACCGGCAAGAGTGCGACGAGGAAAACCGCAAAAGCAAGCGCCAGGTGGGGGAACCTCTTTCGCGCTCCCCAAGCGAGAACCATGAGAAGCAGGACGACTCCTGCAAAGAGATAACTCCAACGATGCTGCATTACGTATTGCGGATCGCGGCCATAGTCCGCGCACAACCTAATCGGTAGCGTCAGTTTGGATAGATAGAAAGACACCGCGTCTCCGGCAACCAATAGTCGGGAGGGCAGGGAGACTCTCACGACGCTCTCAGGAACCGGCTGCGCCTGCCGGGTGAGAAGGACAAACGCTGCCGCCAGCACTACCCACGGCAGGAGCGTCATTGTCGCTTTCCGCTGGGAGTTGCGCAGGTAGCCGCAATCCAGCAGCCAGATGATGGCGGGCAGGCTGACAGCGGCGGGTTTCGACAGAAGCGCGAGGAGATAACACACGAGAGCAAGAAGCCACTTCCACCATGCAGGTCTTCCGATCGTTTGGGCGAAAGAAACGTAGGCGCGTATTGCAAGCAAAGCAAAGAAGGCGCAGAGAAGGCCTTTCAGTTCTGATACCCACGCCACCGACTCCACCTGCGCCGGGTGAACTGCGAACAACAGTGCTCCGCAACAAGATGCGCCTTCGCTCAGCAAAAGACCTCGCAGAAGAGCGAACACCAGCAGCACGTTGCACATGTGGATGAGAAGGTTGAACAGATGAAAAACCCGCGGACGAAGTATCGGCTCGCCGGGTGAGCCTGTGATGGATGAGAGCAACGCCAGCCCTGACCAGACCGAGTAAGTGACAGGGATATACAAACCCTCATGGGGTTGTTTCCAGAAGTGGAGCGTCTTATTGAGGGTCGGCGGGTTGATGAAGGGGTTCTCGTAAACGTGGATACTGTCATCCCATGCCACGAAATCATGATTCACCACGTCGCGGAAGACGAACGCGGTTGCCAGTATCAGCAGCAGCACGCTGAAGAGTTGGCGTGTCTTGGCGCTCCTCGGCAAGTGGCGCGGCGAGAAAGAAGAAGCTTCCGCAGCCATCAAACATACACCCTCGATGATTCGGTACCGACGACAGCATCTTACTCGATGGTTTCACTCACGGCAAGAGCCGGGTGCTTGACGCCTCTGGTTTGACGGTCTACAATGCCCCACACCGTGAGCAGGGGGCGTCCCTGCACGTTTTCGGGAGGTGCAGTGGATGTTGAAACGGGTCTTGGTTGCGACGGCGGCGGTGTTTGTGGCTTGGTCGGTTCCGGATTTCGCCATTCACGGAGTCATCCTGCGATCGGTGTATGCGCAGACTCCCGCGCTCTGGCGGCCGATGGGCGAGATGAAAATGGTCTTGATGTACGCCACGGTGCTTGTGGCAGCCGCGTGCTTTGTGGGGATTTTTGCGCACCTGGTCCAACCGAAATCGATTGGCGCCGGGATCGAGTATGGACTGCTGTTTGGGATTGGTACAGGGATTTCCATGGGATATGGGACTTACTCGGTGATGCCAATCTCCGAAGACATGGCATTCACGTGGTTTGTCGGGAGCATCATTGAGGCTGTCGTCGCTGGCATCATCACTGCAATCATGCTGAAACCAAAGAAGGAGCAAGCGAACTCATGATCTCTTTGCAGGACAGAATTCAGGGATGTCTCATCGGTGCCGGCGTGGGTTCCGAACTTGGCTTTTCCCGCACCGCCTGCCCGGAGCGCTCCGCTGTCTCCGGGCCGGAAGACCTGTGCAACATTCCATTAAGACCGGTCGGCGATGATTACCAGGAGGAAGCTGGCCGCGTCAATTTCCGCGCGGCAACTCCCTTTGTTGACGTGGGCGTGCGCGCCTTTCTTGCGAAGCAGGGGCGCGTCACCCCGGAGGACTTCGGCGCACTGCTGCGGGATGATGAGGCGCTTTCTGGGCCGGTGTTTCTCTGGGACGGGGTGCATTCCGTGCAGGAGCTGCTAAAGGAGGGTATGTCGCCACGTCTGACGGGCCTTGGCATTGCACCCTGCGGGAACATCTGCGCGGCGATGCCGGCGGTGGGCATCTTCCATTGCGGCGACCCGGAGTATGCCTACCTCGATGGCGTGGAACTGGGTTCTGTGGCCCAGCCGCGACTGGGAGCCGACTGGGCGGGGCTGTGTGCGGCGGCCATCGCCGCGGCCTTCGTACCCGAAGCGACCGCAGAATCGGTCGTGACGATCGTTCTCAAGCTGGCGCACCAGAACAACAAGGAGCTTTTCTACCAGATCAACCACGCCGTTCGTCACTGCGGGCATGTTAGTGAAGATCAGTTCCTCCACGCGTGGCTGGTGAACGGCGGCCCCGGTGGGGGACGACAGGATCTCTACTGGACCGCCTCCAACCCAATGCTGTTCATCCTCCCGTTGCTGAACCGCTATGCCGATGACGCGGTGAAGCTGTTCTCCGTTCTGCTGGCGCCAAACAGTAACGGTGCGTCGGTGAACGCGGTGATCGCTGGCGCGATTATTGGCGCGCTGCACGGCCCATCGGCGTTCCCGCAGGAATGGCGGGACTGGGCGGAACTCGCGGCCGCGCCGTGGTTGTCACTTGCCGCGGTTGTCCGGCGGCGACTGAAGAAGGAGCAATCTATCGTTGCGGCGGTGGAGCGACTGGCGGAGCAGCGGGAAGACGGCGATTCGCAACTCTTCGAGAAGGTCCACGGCTGTCTGCTGGCCGGAGCGATCGGCAACGCCATGGGTTCGCCCGTCGAAGGGCGATTCTACTGGGAAGTGGACGAACAACACCCCGGTGGCATCACGACGCTGCTCGACCCCAGTCGTCTTGAGGGGGAAGACGACAACCAGATGGCAATGCACCTCGTCGAGACATATATCGAACGCGACGGCCTCCCCGTGATGGCGCGGCACTTTGGAGAGACGTGGCGGAAGCGATTGAACCGGGACCACTTCTTCCCCCACTGCATGGGCAACGCCTACGACCTCATCTGCGCCGGATGGGACCCGCGCATCACCGGTCACTGGAGCCAGGTCACCGGCTCAACCGTGATGTGCATGGAACCGGTGGGCGTGTATCATCTATGCGATTCGGAGTTCGCTGCCATCGACGCGACCGCCATCTCCTACATGTACCAGCGCGGTCTGGATGTGGTGGCAGCGACAATGCTCGCGGCGACCGTTGCGGAGGCTCTGCATCCCGATGCCACGGTTGATTCGGTTTGCCAAGCCGCCCTCACCGCCGCGCCCGAAAGCAAACTCATCACGTTTGACAAACGCACCTTTGCCAGCGCGCATGAATATGTTGAGACTTGTCTCGAAATTGCGGCCAAGTATGACGATGTTCTCGCAGCCCAAAAGGAGCTGTATGAGAAGTGCCTCCTCTACCACATGATTGATCCGCTGGAGGTGTGGGGGTTCTCTCTGGCGATGTTCAAGATCGCGCGGGGCGACGTGCGGCAGGCGGCCATCGGGGGGACAAACATCGGCCGGGACTCCGACACCATCGCCGGCCGCGCCGCGATGCTGTCAGGTACTCTGAAAGGAGCGCGGACCGTACCGCAGGATTGGCTGGATCTCGTACCGTCGCACGCTCTTGAACGAGTTCGTCGGAATGCCTTGAGGTTGACTCGTCTCATCAGTGACGGCAAGCTGGCGAGGGTACGGGAAAGAGCGTCGTGGCACAGCCTCGACGGTGAAACGTCCCGGCCCGGCGATCCATCCCTGCTCTGAACTCGGTAAGCGCGATCCCTGTCACGGCCTTCGTGACACCCATCCCGACCGGTAACGGCTCGGCTACGGTCGACTCACCGCAAAAAGGCGCGGAAAGATCCGCGGGGGCGTTCCTGTCGACACCTGAACGGTTACCGCGATTCTACTTTTGGCGTGAAGGAAACGTATTTTGACGGGTGCGAAACAAGGTCGAAGATGAGGACAGCGCCCGCGTGTGTGCGTTTGTGGTTAGAGTGAATTCTGCGATCTCCGGAGGACAGCAAAGCCGGAAAGGCCATAGGTGCCCCAGTCCGCGGTTGACGTACAAGCGAGATCCCCCAACCGCAAACCATCCGGCAGCATATCGGCGCCCGTCGCGCGAGGGACGCACGAGGGTCTTAGCGATTCGCCAAGGGAGCTGGACGCCATGGGTGTGACCGGTGAGCGCCAGGTCGACCGTTTGATCGGTCAACGCTGACGCGATGTCGGGCGAGTGCGCCAACAGCAAGGTTACCTCCGCAGAGGACGCCACTCCTACCAGCGCCTCCGCTAACCGGTCTCCGCTTGAGGATGGGTCGGCTACTCCCACGATCGCCAACTCGCATCCGCCGCATGAGTGCCGCACGGCCTCATTGTCCAGAACGCGGATGTCGGCCGCCCCCAGCGCCGCCTTCAGTTCCGGGATGGCGTGTCTATCATGGTTCCCCAACACGGCATAGGTGTGGAGCGCGCCGAGCGGACGAAGCAGTTCCACGACCTGATCCACGAACCTCGGCTGGCGGGCGATGAAGTCTCCCGTAATGCACACGAGGTCGGGATTCATCGCGAGGGCGCGGCGAACGGTGCGCCCGAGACGCCACCGGTTCACGCCGATGCCTCCCCAGTGGATGTCGGTCAACTGCAGAATGGTGAGCCCTTCCAGTTGGGTCGGAAGTCTTGGGATGGTAACACAGTAGCGCGTCACCTTGACGCGGTTCGGCTCAATGAGCATACCGTAGAAGAGCACGATCCCCGCGATCAACCGAATACCCCACGCATCCCGTTGCCTGTGAACAGGGGGAGCGATCAGGAGAAGATAGGCGGCGCTTATCAGAACAATACCGACGATCACCTGACGAATCCGACGTTTGACGCGCACGGCGCTTTCTCCTCTCCAAAGGACTCAGTGACACGAGAGTCTACCGAGGACTCAGCGGGGATGTCAACTGTCCAACCCCTCCGTCCGCAGCATGGAGGGCGCAGTTTGCATTGCCGGATTACTTATGCCCTCAGCTCCGAAGACTGTGGATTGGAATTCCCCCGGATTCATTCCGGGGGATCGTTCGGTTCAGGCTACTCTTGGCGACCAACCCTCGAATCCCCCCGACCTGGATTCGGGGGATTGTTCGGTTTGCGCTACTTCCGGCGACCAATCCTCGAATTCCCCCGGATTCATTCCGGGGGGATTCGGAGTTAAGTGCATAAGCATTGCCGGATTACAGACAAGACCGACTTCAAGAGGTATCATATCGCTGGCCGCATTATGTACGGAGGTCAAAGTCGTGAAGACCCTAAAAAGCCATTTCCTGTTGCTTTTCGTAATGATTCTCTCGAGCGTCGCCCAAACTGACAACCTTCTCTCCAATTCGAGTTTTGAGGAGGGTACAGAACTGCCCCACGGGTGGACCCTCAAATCCAACGCGGATGCCGAGGGAACGTGTGCCCGGGACGCGTCCATGGCGAGAACCGGCCAGTACTCCATGAGGTTCCAGAAGACCAATGGACGCGGCTTCTTCACGCTGGATCTGACAGACAGTGTGAAGCTGGAACCCGGCAAGGAATACGAGGTGCGCGGTTACGTTCACATTTCGGAGGCCTCGCTGGAATCGGGCACGTACTTCGTCATCCGGCAGTACCCGGAGGGCTCCCAGCAATACATTCCACCCAACATCTTCGGCAGCCACGACCAGCGAGTGGCTATCCGCACTCGACCGGGCGAGTGGTCGATCCGGTCTACCGTGTTCACCGCTCGCCCCAAAGCGGCGCGGGTGGAAATCACGCTCGTGGTCACAGGCAATCCCTGCACCGTCTATTGGGACGACCTGTACGTCGGTCCGCCAATCCCTCCCTCGCTTAACCTTCCGACGTTGGAGCCGGAGAAGCTGGTGAGCGAGGAGGAGGTGTATAAGCGGCTGGCACAGCGACCCAACGCGACTGGCGAAGTGAAGACCATCAACGGCCAGCCCGCGCTGCTCATCAGTGGAGAACCCACGCCGCCGTTGCTGCACCTGATGTGTTTCTGGCGTCCCTTCAGCAGTGACAACGGCGATTTCGGGAGGGCAGGATTGCACGTTCACGTTTGCCCGGTGGTGCTGGCGCCCTACCTGCGAGATCAGACGCACCTGTGGAAGGGACGCGGGGAATACAATTTCGCTCCGGCGGACGAAGTGCTGATGTACGCCTTGCGCGCCGATCCCGACGGTTACCTCGTGCCTGATCTCGTGTTCATCGGCGCTTACCCCGGGTGGGGCGATGAGCATCCCGACGAGGTATGCCAGGACGAGAAGGGACTGAAGGCCATCGGCAAATCGGTACACAATACGCGGTATGGTGAAAAGCTGGAAGACCCGATGGAGTTCTGGTGTCCGTCGTTCTTTTCGGAAGTGTATCGGCGCGACGCAGCCGACGCGGCGCGCGCTTACGTTGAGCGCCTCCAGTCCACTCCGCTTTTCAAGGCCGTGGTAGGCTTCACGATATCTGGCGGAGACGACGGACAGTTCTCCATGTGGCGCCGCAGCGGCCCCGCTCACGAACCCGATTACAGCCCCGCCGCGCGCCGCGGATTCGTTGCCTATCTGAGAGGGCGGTATGTCAATGAGCAGCGGTTGCGCGATGCGTGGCGGGACCCCGGGATTGCTTTCGATACGGTGACGCTGCCATCGTCGAAAGAGCGCAACGGCGAGGGAACCTTCCGCGACCCGTCCGGCGACACGCGCCTGGCCGACCACCACCGCTTCCTGTCGCACGGTAGCGCCGAGCTGGTACGCCTTCTCGGTCAGGCTGCCAAGGACGCGTCGGGCAAACCCGTGTTCTGCACCACCTACTGGGGGGCTCATACCATCGGCGGCATGAACAACAATCACTACGATCTGCGCCATCTCCTGAACTCAACAGCCATCGACATTTTCCATGCGCCCGCAGGCTACGGCCCCTGGAGACGGCCGGGGTGGACGGGATTCTGTTCCGGTATCGTCGGGTCCATGAGTTTGCACAATAAGGTATTCTTGCAGGAGCTCGACCTGCGCACCTTCACCAAAGGATATCCGGACGAAGCCTACGGGTACTTCCTCGCCTGGGCAAAAGACGCCGAAGAGTTCTCTGCCATTCATCGCCGGGAGATGGGGAACATGATGGCCTGGGGTGTGGGAGCGTGGTACTACGACATGGCAGGAGGGTGGTTCCATGATGGTGCCATTATGCAGGACATCATGGCGGTTAAGGACGCCTACGGGCAAGGGTTGGCTGATCGCGCCGACTGGCATCCGGACGTAGCGGTCATCGTCGACGAGGAAAGCACGCACTGGATTCACGAGAACGGCTTTCAGGTCAACTTCGCCGCCGTGAACCATACGCAGGCCGCGCTGGCGACATCGGGGGTGCCATTTAATACCTTCCTGCTGGACGACCTGAACCATCCGAAGCTGGCCGACTACAAAATCTACCTGTTTCTTAACTGCTACCGGATGTCCGAGGCACAAGCCGCCTTCATCGAGACCAAGTTTAAGCGGGATGGACGAACGCTGATGTGGGTGTACGCGCCGGGTTACGCGACCGACGGCGGACTATCTTCTGACCGCGTCTCGAAGCTCGTGGGAATGAAGCTTACGTATGCTCCGGAGTGGGGTTCGCTCGCATGCGAAGCGGCGCAGAGCGACCATCCTCTCTCGAAGAACCTGCTGCCTTTGCAGGGAAACGCAATGAACTCCGGTAAGTTCTCCATTGTGGACGAGCAGGCGATCCCCCTCGCGCGGTATGTCACCGGCGGCGAAGTGGCTATTGCTGCGCGTGAGTTCCCGGCCTGGCGCAGCGTCTACATCGCCGCTCCGGGCGCTCTGGATCCCAACCTTCTGAATAACGTCGCGCGGTGGTCGTCCGCCTACGTCTGTTCCAGCCCCGGCGATGTCGTCTTCATCAACAGTCACTTTCTTTCCGTCCACGGAGTCACGGGGGGGAAGCGAACTTTCGCCTTGCCGCGCCGCTCCACGGTAACCGACATGGCGACAGCGAAAACCATCGCAAAGGACGTAACCTCATTCGAAGCCGATGTCCCCTTGCAGAGGACGCGGTGGTTTCGGGTGGAGTAAGGGGGAGTGGAACCCATGTGTGAAGCGATCAGGCGGCAGGGGGCCGGCTGTTCTTCGACGGGATTCACTGTCGCGGAAACGTCGGCACCCAACCGGTGGGTGAGTCTGAAAACCATCACTCACTCATTGTGCCGCTGCTTCGACGTCGATAGTGATGTAGACCTTATCGCCCACCATCCAGCCGCCAGTGTCCAGTTGCTTGTTCCACGTGATGCCAAAGTCTTTCCGGTTGAGGGTGGTGGTTGCAGAGAATGCAGTGCGGCGATTTCCCCACGGGTCCTTGTCCAGTTTGCCATTGAAGAGAGACTTCAGAATCACAGATTTGGTGATTCCGTGCAGTGTGAAATCTCCCTGCGCATAGAACCGCTTCTTCCCCTTAAGGGTGACCGCTGTGCTCTTGAAGGTCATGTTCGGGTACTTGGCGACGTCAAAGAAATCCGGAGATTTCAGATGCTTGTCGCGCATGTCGTTGCGGGTATCGAGGCTGTCCGTCTGGATCGTGACCTCGACCTTTGATTTCTCCGGCTGATTCTCGTCGAGCTTGATTGTTCCCTCATACTTGGTGAAGTCCCCCACCACCCATCCCACCAGGTGCTGAATCTTAAAGCTGATATGGGAATGAACGGGGTCGAGCTGGTAGGTTTCTGCGTGCACCCTCGGCGCCGCAATCAACAACAAGGTTATCAGAACTGCCCGAGCACTTCTCATCTGTCAAACACTCCTTTGCGCTGAAAACACTCTACTCCTGATTCTGACTCGCGAAGGTGGTTCTGTCGACTGTTGACCTCACTTGCCGATCCACTCACCGCCTCCGGGAGGGTGCAAGTCAGATTTGTGACGCGTGGAAGTAATCAGCGCCCTGGAGTCGGCCAGGCATAAACGAATGGTTGGGGAAACCTACGCGAGTGAAAGGGGACAGTAACAACTCCCATCCTCGAACCCAAAGGGTTCGCACCTTCCCCCGTTATCGAACCGAAACGGTTCGCACAGGGGAAGGGCCGTTGACGTAAGTTGGGTGAACAGATTGATAGTAAGTAGCCCTCCAGAATTGCTGTCCCGGCTTAAATGCGGTAAAGTACTCGGCGGACTCACAGAGTCCGAAATCACACCCAATACCGAAGCCAGGATCGCAGCAATGGAAACTACAGCAACGAGCATACCAAATGTTTCCGAGAGCTATCAACTTCTTTTTTCGCCGATGGGCCGGCTGGTGACGCGGGGATGGATGGTCACGCTCACAGCCCGGGGTTGTCGGACTCTGT
>MNXM01000332.1 GCA_001872605.1 Armatimonadetes bacterium CG2_30_59_28
ATGAAGCGAGGGTCCCGATCGACGACCGCGGCTATCAGTTTGGCGACGGGGTGTACGAAGTCGTGCGAACCTACGGGGGGCGATTGTGGGCGCTGGATCGTCATCTACTGCGACTTCAGCGTAGCATGGACGCCATCAGGATCACCGGGCTTTCTCTCGAGGAGGTAGGCCGACGACTGACTGAAGCGAACGAACGCGCCGGCTACTCCGAGGCGCTGATCTATTTCCAGGTGACCCGCGGCGTGGCGCCGCGGCTTCATACCTTCGGAGGTGACCAGGAGCCAACGTTCCTGATCACGGTTCGTCGGCAGCATCCGATTCCGGAGAGCAGCTACGCCAACGGCGTCGCGGTGATTACCCTCCCTGAGAACCGCTGGGAACGGCGGGACATCAAGTCCATCAACCTCCTGCCCAATGTGCTGGCGAAGCAACGTGCCGTCGAGCAAGGTGTCTTTGAGGCAATTTTCGTGGAGGGTGGTGAAGTGAACGAGGGCAGTAGCGCCAGCCTGCTGATTGTGCGAGAAGGAATGGTATGGGCGCCCCCGTTGACCTTCCGTGCCCTGCACGGGATCACTCGTCAACTCGTCGTGGAGATTGCGAAGGACATTGGCATTCCCGTTCAGGAATCGTTCTTTAGTGTGACGGAAATGCTCTCAGCGAACGAAGTCTTCCTCACGGGCACGGGTACCGAGGTGCTGCCGGTTACGACAGCAGATGGCCAACCCATTGCCGACGGGCGTACCGGGCCGGTGACCAAGCGACTCATCGAGTTGTATCGCAAACGCATTGCAGCGAAGGATGACGCGGTTCGGTGAGCCATTACCGCACCGGAGTGTTCGGCTTACAGGTGGACACGGGAAGAGACTAGTGCATCCTTTCGTAAATTCTTCGACATTAGCACCGGATCGCTTCAGCGTCCGGTAGCTCACACAGGCAGCTACACGATGAAGGCTACCCTCCTTTTCTCCCCTTTCAACCCGTGTTCGTGCCGAAAACGGGTTGAAAGGGGAGAAAAGATGTCCTTTCTTGGCGCTCGGTAGTCAGTTGTGTGAGCTACCGGACGCTGAAGCGATCCGGTGCTAATGTCGAAGAATTTACGAAAGGATGCACTAGTCTCTTCCCGTGTCCACCTGTAAGCCGAACACTCCGGTGCGGTAATGGCTCACCGAACCGCGTCATCCTTCGCTGCAATGCGTTTGCGATACAACTCGATGAGTCGCTTGGTCACCGGCCCGGTACGCCCGTCGGCAATGGGTTGGCCATCTGCTGTCGTAACCGGCAGCACCTCGGTACCCGTGCCCGTGAGGAAGACTTCGTTCGCTGAGAGCATTTCCGTCACACTAAAGAACGATTCCTGAACGGGAATGCCAATGTCCTTCGCAATCTCCACGACGAGTTGACGAGTGATCCCGTGCAGGGCACGGAAGGTCAACGGGGGCGCCCATACCATTCCTTCTCGCACAATCAGCAGGCTGGCGCTACTGCCCTCGTTCACTTCACCACCCTCCACGAAAATTGCCTCAAAGACACCTTGCTCGACGGCACGTTGCTTCGCCAGCACATTGGGCAGGAGGTTGATGGACTTGATGTCCCGCCGTTCCCAGCGGTTCTCAGGGAGGGTAATCACCGCGACGCCGTTGGCGTAGCTGCTCTCCGGAATCGGATGCTGCCGACGAACCGTGATCAGGAACGTTGGCTCCTGGTCACCTCCGAAGGTATGAAGCCGCGGCGCCACGCCGCGGGTCACCTGGAAATAGATCAGCGCCTCGGAGTAGCCGGCGCGTTCGTTCGCTTCAGTCAGTCGTCGGCCTACCTCCTCGAGAGAAAGCCCGGTGATCCTGATGGCGTCCATGCTACGCTGAAGTCGCAGTAGATGACGATCCAGCGCCCACAATCGCCCCCCGTAGGTTCGCACGACTTCGTACACCCCGTCGCCAAACTGATAGCCGCGGTCGTCGATCGGGACCCTCGCTTCATCGATGGGTGTGAACTGTCCATTGAGATAGGCAATTTCAGACATGGTTAAGTGGGAGGTAGACGGAAGAGATTATAGTACGGATGTGAGGTTGAGCGCAATAATTGCCGACGTCTGTGAGCCCGCTCAAGTGTTAGAACACTCGTCGGAAGGTGAGGTCGACTTTGACCTTCCCTTCCTCTACTGGTGAGAAGACGTCGTCATCCGTGTAGCGCGCGTCGACGGAGAACTCGTTGGTGTTGCCAATGTCCACACCGTAAGACAGAAGGTAGGTGAAATAATTCTCGATATCGCCTTCCGAGATGCCCGTCCCCCGGGAGACTTTCATGGACATCTTGTTGCCGGTGGCAACATTTTTGGTGAGGGCAAAGAACACTTCACCGGAGATTGTCGCTGCGCCGTAGTCTTCCTTCTTTGTGTAACCGATGCTTCCTGAGTAGCTCCCATCGATCATGGGCAGGTCTGAGACCGGAAACCCCAGCGAGTAGTCCCGCTCGTATTTCTTCTCGTAGGTTTTCGAGAAAGGCAGGACACTGTCGGTAAGCATGTCGACAGACGGCTTGTTACAGAATTCCTTGGCGGAAAGGGACCACTTGCTGCCAAATGACTTGGTGAGGCTCCAGTCCCACAACTCCAGCAGTGTCTCTTCGAGATCGCTGCGACGGGAATAGGATCCTCCTATGGACAACGAGCCAATCGGTGTTGCCGCCAGTTTGAGGTAGAGCGCCGGTTTGTCCTCCCGCACGGTCGCTTCCTCGCCATCCGCTTGCTCATCCGACTGCTTATTGAAGTCAAGGGACTCGAAGCCGACCTGCAGCGAGTATGGCGACTTCTCTTTGGACCAGTCGAAGTAGTAGGTCTGGACGCTCTCGTCCCCCCGCTCCGTTGTCCAGTAATTATCCTGTCGCGCCACAACGGCGAGGTGGTCGAACACCTTCTGTCTGATCGTGAACTTCTGCGAGAAGGCCGGGGCGGCTATGTCCTCGGTGTCGCTTAATGTGTACTCAAGCGTCGTGTCCTTCCACGGAGTCACCGAGAAAGTGTTTGAGTACGTAGTCTTCAGGGAGTCAGTCTTTCCAATCTGGTCGACCTTTGTCGTCACCGAAATTTTGTTCTTCTCGTTCCACAGATAGGAGAGCGTGTAGCTCTGTTTGTCTTCGATGCCATTCAGGTCTGTGTATTTATCCTGGAAGTCCGAACTGAACATGAGCGACTTGTTGATGGGCGCGGTCACCTTGAGCTTGGCCTCAGCAGTCTCACCGTCCCTGCTGTTATCGATCCGATTCCAGTCGCCCACAAGGTTCAGGTCTCTCCACGGCTTTGTGTCCAGATGAAGACTGAGCGCTTCGGAGCGGACGTCTTCCTGAGTATCGTCCGCCATGTCGGTCAAAGTGAAGTTGCGACTAAACGTGGTGGTGGTGTGGTCAGCGAACTGCTGAGTCCATTTGTATGTGCGGGTCAGCGTTTGATTGAGGTCCAATCCATCCGCTCGCTGCACGTTCCCGGAGTCCGCGACCTCGTTGACAAATTCCAGCGTGGAAGATGTGAGCGGCTTCATGACTACAGAGTTCTTGCGAGTATGCGACTCGGTTGCAGTGGCGATGTCACCGGACTTGTCGACTACTTCATCCTTGCGGAAGTGCGTGAATGAAATCCGGGAGTTGCCCTTCTCATCCGCAAAGAGCGGCAGAAGAGCTGTCCATTCCCGAGATTCCGTTCCCTTGAGCGCAACCAGATCGTCCCGTCCCATCCCCTTGAGGACGGTGTCGCTCAAAGAGCGGTCGAGGTCGCGCTGCGTTCCGGTGACGCTGAATTTGCCGAAGTTAAACCGATAGTCCTGAAGATCGACATTTCCGTCGGGGGTCTCGATGTTGTTGAACTCTGTCGCCAGAGACAGTGCCCCGAGCGGTTTTAAACTGAGGTATCCGTCTCGCTGCTGAACACCTTTCAGGGACTGCACGTCCTTCAGATTGATCGGCGTATTGTTGGCAGCGCCCAACGCGCTGCGAGTCGTGAAGTTCTTGTTGACCGAATCAGTCACGTCCTTGAGCAGGTCCGGAGAATCGACCTGTCCAACGTTGAGTCGAGAAAAACCAACGGAGAATTTTTCTCCTGCCAGCTCGAGCTGACGGGATTGCAGCCCGCGAGATGAATCAAACCCCGGCGCGTCCGATGAAGACACACCGTGGTTGAACGACAGTCCGGTTTGCCTCGGAATGGCCGGCCCGGCAAACCCCGACGGAGCGAACTGCGGCAGGAGAGATGCTGCGATACCGTGCAGTCCCGGTTGGCTGGCGTTTTGCATGGAGAACCCCAGCCCCTCGCTTTCACCGTAAAACGCAAACGGCACGAGAGACCCCTCGATGGAGGACATCCTGAAGGCCAGGTCGGTACCTGCCAACCCCGAGAGAGTGGACCTGCGCACCACTTGCCCCGCGGTTGTTGATGCTCCCTTGAAAGTGCCTGGACGAAAGTCCGTGGTGGACCCCACCGCCTCATTTGCCCCGATCAGGTCGAGGAGATTCCCTCCAAGAAACGTTCCCGGATCTCCCGTGGCGCCACCGGTTGAGGACGACACGAAGCTCTCACCGTACAGCAGATCGGCGACGTCTTCGGAGAGCGCTTTCGGTGGTTCTTCAGCGGACAAAGGAGAAGTGACGACGACCGCGGCCAGGATGCCTCCGAGGAGAAGGAACGGTACGCGACTTCGCGCGGGCGCCCTCCGTCGTGGAGCAACTGCATGTTCAGGCGCGACGCCGCTATCGTGGCAGCGTCGCCCGGATCGCTGAGTTGGAGTGTGTCCTGCTTGCATGTCTAGCGCCCCGACTTATCGGGGTCATTGTTTTTATTGGTTATACTCGTTACGGATGAAAATCCACCTTTCCCCCTCACCCTCGAACTCTTTGGGTTCGCGCCCTCTCCCCACCGGGGGAGAGGGTCGGGGTGAGGGGGTGTTTTCACCCGTAACGAGTACAGTGATCTCTATTGCGCAGAAGTCCTCAATCAAACTTCAGTCTGAACACGTTGACCGACAACATCTTCGAAGGGATCTTGGCGTCTTCCGTAATGGGGTATCCCTTGCGGCGCTGCTTGTCCACCAATCCCCGACGCAGATCGTCGAGGGGCCGACGATCTGTGGAAGGAGCGGAAATGTCTAGAACGATCATCCGCTGGGTCGTTTTCATCTCAGGCGCCACCTTGGTGGCGGTCGTTGTTGAATAAATCGTCGTGGAGGGCTTGGGGATGTCCATTGGCGTGTTTGGGATCCACGTATCCCGAGCATCAAATTCGGACCGGTCCCAATCGTTATCTTCGGGAATGTCGTAGCTGGGTGCGATGTCTGCGCGTGCGATCACTGTCTTCTCGACCTTGGGCGCCCGACTCTCTACCTTTGCGGCTATCGGGACTTCCTCCCGCGCAGGCCGCAGCGAATCTACCCGCGCCGCGCCTGACTTAATGTCCGCCGTTGCCTTATCATTTCTCGTAGTCACAGGTCTGCGCGCCTCGCCGGACCGGGGCTGACGAGGCTCAGACGCCACCGCAGTATCCGTATGGTCATTCGGACGCTGCGCTTCCCAGGGCTGTGCGGATGACTCATTCACGTGTTCTGCTGCCAGCGAAGGGAGTGTCCGCGCAGCATTGCCTGTGGGCAGGTTCTGCGCCACTTCTACTTCGGGCCCTGTAAGGACGGGCACGATATTGGATGACCGGTCACGACTTGACAACGCCAGCAGTGCGACACAGGCCGCGGCTGCCGCAATCCCAAAAGCCCACCGGGGAAGGAGCCGTGCGGAGGCCAGTCCTCGCCATGACCACGCTTGCTTTGGCGCATGAACCGCGGAGAGAATCTGTTCCTTGAGTCCCGCCGGAACGGGGACGGGGGGAAGCGCCAGGAGAAGTTCAGTCTGGAGCTGCAACTGATTCAAGTTGGAATAGCAGGCGTCACACAGAGCTGTATGGACGACGACTTTGTCGAAGATTGTGTGCTCGAGGACGCCTTCCACAAACGCAGGAAGATGAGGCTGTACCTCTTCGCAGGTTACAGTGGACACAATGCCGGCCACGGCTGTCTGTTGCCGTATGCGAAACGCGAGGTCCTCCGGTGGTGCAGCCAATGCCATGGATCCCATCGCCGCGCGGTACCGCTGGTGCTGTGTCCACGCCAAGTGACAGCCTTCGCACGTTGCCATGTGCCTCTGCATGTCTCCCCGCGTCGCAGACTCCAGTTGCTCATCCATCCAGTCTGCAATACTCTCCTGAAACTCAATACATTGCATGGTTCCGAAGCCCTTTCGATTGCTTGTCAATACGCCCGAATCAGGAATGCAAAGGGTTTGACAGAAGACCTGCAATAAAGTTTCTCGTATTTCAGGGCACCGCGAAGAGGATGTTTGGACACCTGTGTGCGGGAATGACAGGCAAGCGGCGTTGAGAGGTTGGCTGGTGCGGGAGCGGATACATTCGGGGTCAGGCTCTACAGACGTTACCGGGGAAGTCTCGGGAGCGTACACTGGGTCCGGACGCTGATGGTAAGACCACCCCCGCCGTATGGAACTGAGAACTTATGAACGGTCATGCGCCCACCATCCGGGCGAATTGCTCTTCAGACAGAATTGTGATCCCCAACTCAACGGCTTTATCGTGCTTGGAGCCGGGTGAGTCACCGACAACCACATAGTCTGTCTTCCTGCTGACATTACTTGAGGCTTTGCCTCCGAGGCGATTTACCAGAAATTCGGCTTCTTTACGGTCAAAGCTGGACAAAGCGCCTGTAAATACGAAGGTTTTTCCGAGAATGGGAGAATCCGCCGCCGCTTCCACTTTCTGAAGCTGCTGAGGGACGACACCAGCGTTCGATAGCTTCCGCAACAGCTCATCGGTCTCCGGTCGCCCGAAGAAAGCAGCCACGCTCTGGGCGATGGTAGGGCCGATCTCCGGCACTTCACTCAGCGCCTTCTCGGAAACCTGACGCAGTGCGTCGAGACTCCCAAAGTGGTCCGCTACCACCTTCGCGACGTGCCGGCCAACGTGGCGGATGCCCAAACCATGGATGAGCCGGGCGAGAGTGGGGTTGCGGCTACCCTCGATGGAGTCGATAACGTTCTGTGCGCTTTTTTCAGCCATACGATCCAGACCGGCAACCTGATCGCGGGTCAGGTAATAGAGATCGGCCACATCGCGTACAAGCCCCCGACGGATGAGTTGCTCGATCAGCGACTCGCCAACATGGTCGATATTCATCGCTCCACGAGAGGCGAAGTGCCAGACGTGTTCTTTCAACTGAGCGGGGCACGACACCCCGGCACACCGGGCGACGGCCTCTCCCGGAGAGCGCACGATTTCCGCGCCGCAGGAGGGGCACGTTACCGGCATGAAAAATTCCTGCTCTTCTCCCGTGCGCTTTTCTTTCAGAACATCGACCACTTCCGGGATGACGTCTCCCGCTTTCTGCACCACCACCCAGTCGCCGATGCGTACGTCCTTTCTACGGATCTCGTCCTCATTATGAAGCGTGGCGCGGCTGACGACGGACCCGTCCACCTCCACCGGTTCCATCTCGGCAGTGGGAGTGATCGCGCCGGTTCGCCCAACATTCACCGTGATGTCGAGCACGCGTGTCGCCTTCTGCTCCGCCGGGAACTTGTACGCGGTGGCCCATCGAGGGCTGCGCGACACAAATCCGAGATCCCCCTGAAGCCTCAGCGAGTTAACTTTGACAACCACGCCATCGATTTTGTACGGCAGTTCACGTCTCTTCTGATGCCACTCGTGGCAGAAGCCCATCACGGACTCAATGCTGTCGCACCGTTGGCTGGTGCGGTTGGTCCGCAAACCGGCGCCCCGGAGGTAGGCGAGAATGTCCCAGTGAGTGTCCACGTCAACGCCTTCGGTGTAACCGAGAGCATACATGAAGCTGTCCAGTCTCCGCTCCGCAGTGACGGACGCATCCAACTGCCGGAGCGATCCCGCCGCCGCGTTCCGCGGATTGGCGAACAGCGGTTCCCCTCGTTCCGCGCGCTCTTGATTGATGCGCTCAAATTCCGCCAGCGTCATGTACACTTCGCCGCGCACTTCCAGAAGTGGCGGAGGAGGGTCACCCAGAATCCGTAGCGGTATGGATCTGACGGTCCGAAGATTCTGCGTGATGTCTTCCCCCGTCGCCCCATCCCCTCGCGTCGCGCCGGTGGTGAAGGGGCCGTTCACATAGGTCAACGAAACAGCGAGACCGTCGATCTTCAATTCCGCCACATACTCAATGGGTGAATCCTCCATGCCCAACATGCGTTGGACGCGCTGGTCAAAGGCCCGCAGGTCAGCATCGTCGAAAACGTTGGACAGAGACAGCATCGGGACGCGGTGGGGAACGGTGTCAAAACTCTCCAGGGGAGCGGCGCCAACGCGCTGGGTGGGGGAATCGGGCGTCACGAGACCAGGCTGCTGCGCCTCCAACTCGATGAGGCGGCGCAGCAGCCGGTCATAGTCGGCGTCGGCGATCTCCGGCGCGTCGAGGGCGTGATAGAGGTAATTGTGCCGCCCGATCTCGGCGCGCAACTCACGAATTTCTTCCGGAACAGACATAACCGCCATTCTCTCCGAACACGCGAGGTTGGGTCAGCGTTTTGCTCCCAGAAATATACTCGTTACGGGTATCACGAACGCTAATCTTTGCATCGCTGGACGATCATCGCTATTCCCATTCCGCCCCCGACGCACATTGTGGCGAGGCCGTTTCGCTGGTCGCGTCGCTTCAACTCATGGAGAAGTGTCGTGAGGATACGCGCTCCGCTGCACCCGATCGGGTGTCCCAGCGCGATGGCTCCTCCGTTGACGTTGACTTTATTCCAGTCCCACCCGAGTTCTCGACCGAGAGCAATCGTTTGGACGGCAAACGCTTCATTGCTCTCGATGAGGTCAATGTCGTCCAGCGAGAGGTCGGCTTTCTGAAGGGCTTTCCGAACAGCGCCAACCGGCGCCTTCCCGAAATGCGTGGGTTCCTGTGCGTGAACCGCCCAAGAGAGAACCTGCGCCAAAGGGAGGACCCCCATTTGATCCGCAATGTCCAGACTGGTGACGACCACCGCCGCGGCGCCGTCGTTAATCCCCGACGCGTTCCCCGCAGTAACTGTGCCTTCTTCGGCGAAGACGGGGCCAAGTTTGGCAAGCCCCTCAAGTGTTGTGTCTGGTCGGGGGTATTCATCTCTGTCAACGGTGTGCGCGGTTCCTGGCTTGGGTTTGTCGATGACAACGACCGGAACAACTTCGTCCCGGAAACGTCCTTCCGCTGTTGCCCGGGCACAGTCCTGCTGGCTTCCGAGGGCGAATTGATCCTGCTCTTCCCGAGAGATGCCATACTCCGCGGACCATCTGTCGGCAATCGCGCCGGAGTGTTCATGCCCGAACGCGTCTTCGAGTCCGTCCCACAGCATCAGGTCAAGGAGAGGGGCGTTGCCCATCTTATGACCCCATCGGAAGTTGAGAGAAGCAAACGGCGCGCGACTCATGCTTTCCATGCCTCCGGCCACATAGATGCCGCCGTCATCATGGCTAATCCCCTGCGCCGCGAGAGCAACCGACCGAAGACCGGACCCGCAGACCATGTTCACCGTCATCGCCGGAACGGAATCGGGCACCCCCGCGTAACGCGCGCTTTGTCTGGCGGGGTTTTGTCCCTGACCTGCCTGCACGACGTTCCCCATGATGACTTCGTCGATGGCCGCCGCCGCAACGCCGGCGCGCACGACGGCAGCCTCGATGACGACCTGACCCAGATACACCGCGGTAACGTCGCGGAAGACTCCACCGAAGCTCCCGATGGGCGTTCGACAGGCGCTAATGACGACTGGGGTAGACATAAGGGATTACCTTTCGACGGTACGCCGCTGAAGTTAGTCGCTGTCCAGTAGCAGCAGCCCGGGATGCTCGAGGTACTGCTTAACCCGGTTCGCAAAAGTACCCGCCTCGGCCCCATCGATCACCCGATGGTCGAAAGCGAGAGCAATGTTCATCATATCTCTGGGGGTTGTGTGATTGTTCACAATTACCGGACGTTTGACAATCTTGTGGATCGCGAGGATGGCCACTTCCGGGTAATTGAGAATCGGCGTGGAGAAAATACCCCCCACCGATCCAACGTTCGTGATGGTGAATGTTCCGTGCCGCACGCACTCCAACTCGAGGGTGCCTTCCCGCGCGCGCGCCGCCAACTCCTGAATCTCGCGCGCCACCTCGAAAATGCTCTTCGTGTCCGCATCGAGCACAACGGGGACCATCAAACCAGTGGGTGTATTGGTGGCGATGCCAATGTTGTAGTACTTCTTCAGCACAATCTCACTGGCATCATCATCCACGGAAGCGTTGAGATACGGGTGTTCCTTCAAGGCCCGCACGACGGACTTGACTACGAAGGGCA
Organism: Armatimonadetes bacterium CG2_30_59_28; assembly: GCA_001872605.1. Classification (GTDB taxonomy): domain Bacteria; phylum Armatimonadota; class Abditibacteriia; order CG2-30-59-28; family CG2-30-59-28; genus CG2-30-59-28. Next base: position 10,386 of record MNXM01000332.1, read on the forward strand.
TGTACGTGAGACGGATGCCTTCCTTCGCGGCCCGTTCCTTTGCGATGGCGCGTACAGCAACCAATTCCGTCACGTCCACCTCATCGCCATAGGTGGCATGGGCTGCATGTGCAATCGCCTGCGACATCTTCTCCGCGACAAATTTGCGGACGCCTCGGAACGGTATCCTCTTCTCAGGGCGCGCCGGCTCTGGAACGATTCCCGCGTCCGCTGCGCCGGACTCGCCGCTTGCCGTCCTCGCCGCAGAGCGCAGAACGTCTTCGCGCGTGATCCGGCATTGTGGACCCGATCCATCAACACTGGTGAGGTCGATGCCTCTCTCCTTGGCCAGTTTTCGCACCGCAGGGGTCGCAAGAACCTTCCGCTCGGTGTCCGCCATATCCTCTGCGGAAGGCCGCGGTTCTGGAGCAACGCCTTTCGCGACCTGCAGCGTATCACTGGTGCGAATCCCTTCGTCAGGCTCCCCGAACCGGATGATGGGATTCCCAACGGCGACGACTTCTCCCTCCCCTGCCAGCAACTCAATAACCAGACCGGCGACCGGGGACGGAATCTCCACGTTGACCTTGTCGGTCATGATCTCCACAAACGGCTGATCCAGGCAGATGGCGTCGCCCGGTTGGACAAGCCATTTTGTTATCTCTGCCTCAACTACCCCTTCACCAATATCGGGCAATAGGAATTCCGTTGCCACCAGCATGCTCCTTTACTCGCCTTACAGAAATGGGGCATCCGCCCTCCACCGCCCAGCGTCCCCCACACTCCATCGGATATGAACAAGGCGTCATCTCGCTGCTCAAACGCCCGCCAGACATTATAGATGAACGTTAGACGGAATGACAACACTCACTCCAACGCCGGCGGAATAAAGCCGTCGAGTTCACCGCGCAGTGCAATTGCGCGAAGATATCACCAACCTGCAGGACTTGGTGAGAGAAAACAGAACAGGTGTTGTGCCTCCATGAGTGCAGATCAATCGCAGCACCCAATCGCATCCCGCGACGGGGAAGTCCACTCGCGCATGGCAACACGGGTTCACTGATGAGCGGCGCTGTCGTGGACTTGTGATCCTTGCTCGTGTTTGTTCAAATCGCAGCAGCGTTCCTGTTGACACACGCGGCTCGGGCGGGAACTCTCCATCCAGTGCAGTTGCGTCACGACCGGGCCGACTGCATAGTCTCGGCACTCTCCAGAACTGTAGTCGCGGTTCCGCCCCACCATCGGCAGTCGGATTGCATGGAGTTCGCGTGATGAGAACAGCCGTGTTACCGCAAGGAGATCGACGCTCTCCATCCTCCCGGTCTTTCATCGAGCGGACTATTCCCCCTTTCCCTCAATTCACCTCCCGACTCTAACGCAAGAATGTACTCCGTCGCTGTGCAAAAGGCCGAACAGAGTTCGCATCAACCTGGACGGGATCTGCCCGGACCATGTAACTATTCGCTTACTCTCCCTACAGGGCGCTCTGTTTCCTTAAGTTCGGACTCTGTGAGTCCGCAGCACGCGAAGCCATTGCTACGCCAACTTTGTGCGCAACTTCGACGCTACTTTCCTGCACAATAGCGGACATGTCGGACTCTGTGAGTCCACAGTTTGCGGACGAAGGTTGGCGTCGGACTCTGT
>MNXM01000041.1 GCA_001872605.1 Armatimonadetes bacterium CG2_30_59_28
GTGTTCGGCACGAACACGGGTTGAAAGGGGAGAAAAGATGTCCTTTCTTGGCGCTCGGTAGTCAGTTGTGTGAGCTACCGGACGCTGAAGCGATCCGGTGTCTAATGTCGAAGAATTTACGAAAGGATGCACTAGTAGAGATTGAACCCATCAAAACACGTTGGTCTTCAACGAGTTGGACACCTCTGAAAAGGCTGGAGCCACCCCAACGAGTCGGGATGGCTCCGCCGCCTGGCCAGCGAACCGACCAGTGGAATGAACGACTGTATTATGCCAATACACAGACGCAGAGTCAAGCCGCTTTTTCAGGTCAGCGCACATGTGACCCACTTGCCGTGGTTTGGAGGAGGATAACCCAATGCCCGACCCCACCTTGTTTGCCCTTCCCGACATCATTGACAACCGCACGGATGACCGGCGGCTCTCGACGATTCTCCAAAGGATGCTGACTCAGGGGAGTCGTCTCGATATCGCTACGGCCTACTTCAACGTGGAAGGCTTTGCGCTGGTGCGGGAGGCGTTGGAGGGAGTCAATGGCTTTCGATTGCTGTTAGGGAGTGAGCCGAAAGCGGCGAACGAGATCATCTCTCAGTTGCGACGAGACATTGAGTTGGGACTGGGGCACAAGGCGACGCCGGAAGCAGTGCGAGCGGTGGTGGAGTTCCTGAAACGTGAAGACGTGACCGTGAGATTGTTCCGCAACGGCTTCCTGCACGGCAAGGCGTATATCCTGCAAGGCGTGCCGATGTTGGGCAGCGTCGGGATTGTTGGGTCATCCAACTTCACTCACGGTGGGCTGACCGGCAACTCGGAGCTGAATGCAGTTGAACGGAATCAGGCGGCGGTGGAGGAACTGAAGCAATGGTTCAACGGCTTTTGGGGAGAGTGCGAAGACTTTAAGCAGGCGCTCATCGATCTGCTGACTCATTTCACCACCGACTACCCGCCCTACCTGATCTACATGAAGGCGCTGTTTGAGTACTTCAAAGACCAGTTGGAAGTCGCCAAGCCCGGCGACCTGCCGTCCGGCCCCATCGAGCTGACCGAGTTTCAGGAGGACGGCTATCTCAACGCGAAGAAGGTCTTGGATCGCTACGGTGGAGTGATGATCGCCGACTCGGTCGGGTTGGGCAAGACGCACCTGGGGTTGCGGTTTCTGGATGACTACGCGTATCGCGAACGTCAGAAGGCGCTGGTCATTTGCCCGGCGCAGTTGCGAGACACCCTCTGGCAGCCACGGCTGGCGAAGTATCGCATCTACACCGAAATTCGGTCGCAGGAGGAGATCAGCCAGAGCGACTTCGATCCGGCGCCGTTCGCCGATTACGACCTCGTGCTGATAGATGAGTCCCACAACTTCCGCAGCACCTCGGCGAATCGCTACGACAATCTGATGCGCGTGCTGACGCAAGGCAAGCCGAAGAAGCTGATCCTTATGACCGCGACGCCGGTCAACAACTCGATCTTCGACCTCTACAACCAGTTACGGTTTATCACGCGCGACAGCGACGACTACTTTGCGGAAGCCGGCATTGCCAGTCTTTGGGGGTACTTCCTTCGCGCCGATGCTGAGCGAGGAGACGTGTTTGATCTGCTGGAGGAGGTGACGATTCGCCGCACGCGGCAATACATCAAGCACAACTACCCCGACGCGACGATCAACGGCGAGCGCATCAAGTTTCCCGACCGCGAGTTGCACACTGTCCACTACAAGCTCGAGGACACTTATGTGGGCCTATATGGGGAGTGCGCACAGGTGATCGAGGGACTGCAACTTGCCCCCTACACGTTGGAGGGCTATCGCAAACGCAACCCCGATCCTTCGGCCTTGGCACGGCAACAATGCATCGCAGGTCTCCTCCAGATACTCTACTTGAAGCGCCTCGAAAGCAGCATCGTTGCCCTCCGGATCAGTTTTGAACGGCAACGCAACTTCCAGCGGAAGTTCCTTGAACTGCTGAAGCGAGGCAAGTTGCTCGACAGCTCGAACTACCGAAAGGTTTTCGCAGGTACACAGTCGGACGAAAGCGGGGAATACGAGCCGGAGGTGGAGGAGTTCATTGACGCTCTGCCACAGGTCAATGCCAACGCATATCGGCTGAGCGAGGTCGCCGCCGCAGTTGAGGCAGATGTCCAGGCGCTTGGTCAGGTTCTCAACAAGATGGAGCAAGCTTTCGGGGAGGATGTCGGAAAGAAGGACGCGAAGCTCCACGCACTGAAAGAGCGACTCTGTGGCGAGTTAAGGGGCAAGAAGGTCGTCGTGTTCAGTTACTTCAAGGACACGTCGCGGTATCTGTATCACGAGTTGGGCGGCCCCGATCCCCGCGGCAATCGCAAGCCTTCGGGCGAGGCGTTCCTGCGCGAACTGGGGCATGACCGGATTCGGATCGTGGACAGCATCGTGAAGCCACAGGAGCGACGGGAAATCATCCGCCGCTTCTCGCCCAATTCAAACGAAATGCCGCACTTGAAAGGCACAGAGGAAGAGATTGACCTGCTCATCTCGACCGATGTATTGAGCGAAGGGCAGAACCTGCAGGACGCCAACACGGTCATCAACTACGATCTCCACTGGAATCCCGTGCGGATGATCCAGCGGGCGGGACGCATTGACCGCATCGGATCGCGTCACGACGTGGTGCATCTCTTCAACTTCTTCCCGGAGGACAGGCTGGAAGACCTGCTGGGTATCATGAAACGACTCGGAGAGAAGATGGACGACATCCGCCGCACCGTCGGACTGGATGCGAAAGTGCTCGACCCCGCGGAACTGGTGGGCCCCAAAGACTTCAACGCCCTACGCGCCATAGAGAAAGGCGACAAGGAGATCGTGGACGAGTTGGAGGCTTTGTCGGAACTGGATGTCGGCGAGTTTGTGAAGCAGGCGCTGCTCGACTACCTGAAGAAGATGGGACGGGAAAGGTTGCGCAGCGTTCCCAACGGCGTGGGCAGCGGGTTGAAGCGAGAAGGCTCGCGTGGACTGTTTGTATATCTGCGAGGAAAACAGGATGAGGCGCGGTCTGACAGCCCGCCGCACCGAGACTTCTGGTGCTACTACGACCTGACCAGGGAACGCGATCCAATCACCGAACGCAAGCTGGAAATCCTGAAGCTGATCCGCTGCGAGGAGAAGACCAAACGGGTGGAGCCTGACTTCGACGTTTACGACATCATTGACCGCTGCAAACGATACGTGGTCAACCGCTTCAGGCGTCAGGCCGCGAAACCACCGACTCTGAAAGCGCCGCAGAATGAAGTGGTCAACTGGCTGCAGGCTCAGGCGACGGAAAGCGACGGGAGCGAAACTCTGCGCTACTTCGCAAACCCATTGCCGGCGGTGCATCTGGCCAAACTCCGCAAACTCTGGAGGGAGACTTCCAGCGAGGTCGGTGACCGGTTGGCTGCTTTGCGAAAGCTCGTCGAGGACAACCCGATCTCCCTGCCGATCCTGCCCGCAGCTCAAAGCATCCGGGAAGAGGAGTTGCAGTTGGTCTGCTGGCTGGCGGTGGGGTGAAGACCGCAGTATTCTATCGGCGCAGCCACGTACAATCAGGTTCGGTCGGGTTAGAACGACTTGGAGTTACCGCGCCACTTTCTTCGCCGGGCCGATAACCTCTTTGGCGAAATTGCGGCCTTTCCAGCTCAGGACGATGGAGTTCATCCATTCGGGTCCTTGGCAGTATTCCAGTTTGATGTCGTGGATGCCCTTGCTCAGGTGGCGCGGGTGTGAGGCGGAGTCGCTGCGCTGGATGTACCAGCGGTCGATGACCGGAGCGCCGTCGATCCACAACCGGCCGCCATCGTCGAGGTCGTCGAGGTAGAACGTGTAGTCGTTATCTTCGGGGACGTAGAACTTGCCCGTCCAGCGGATGCTGAAGTAGCAGGAACCGACTCCCGGCGCGGGAGATTCCATCCGGCTGAACCACTTCTTGGCTTCTTCGGATTCCGGGTCGCGGTCGTTTGGCTCTCCCTGGTTCCAGTGGAAGTTGACGTGTGCATCGGTACGTGTGTGTTTGAGTGACGAGAACGTGGGCCAGGAGATACGCTGACCGGACACGGGGCGAAGATTCTCATCAATCTGGTAGTCTCCCGGTTTGCGTTTGGGGTCATCGTAATACTGCCCTTTGAGTCCACGGTTCACGAAGCCTCGCGTCAGTGTCATGCCCTTGTCGCCGCCCCCGCGACCGGGTGTGGTTTTCTTTGATGGGGCAACACCCTTTCCGCCGCCGCCCTGACCGTTGCCGCCAAGACCCGCGACCTCGCCCGCGCCGGGGAGCCCTCCGCCGCCACCCCCACCGGCGCCCCCGCCGCCCGTCCCTGCGCCAATGCCAGAGCCAATTCCTGTGCCCGTTCTTCCCGCTCCTCCACCACCGTATCCGAAACCGATCCCTCCGCCATACCCCGAGCCGATGCCGCCGCGGCCGCCGCCACTGCCGCGCCCGAGTCCGGCTGCGCCGATTCCGTAACCAGGTCCACCGGGTCCACTTCCCGCAATGCCGCCGCCTTTGCCGGTGCCGCCGACCATTCCTCCAGGTTCGCCAAGCGGAAGTCCCACAAACTTGGGACGGTACTTCGAGCCTCCCACACCATTACCGACACCAACTCCGCCGCCGCGTCCGTATCCGTAGCCCGCGCTTTCACCAGTGCCGGGACCCGACTCTCCACCGCCGGCGCGAGACGCCGTCCCGATGCCGATTCCGTCACCAATGCCCTGCCCGATGCCACTTCCCGTTCCGGGATTGAGCGCACCGAGAGGCACTTGCCCATTACTCAAGCCGATTCCCGCCCCGCGAGAGAAACCAACACCAGTGCCGATGCCATAGCCGACGCCTCCCCCCGAACCGGGACCGCGCCCGCCCGTTCCACTGCGAGCGGAGAAACTGCTGGTGGAGGCGCTGGATGAGAAAATGATCGGGGCGCCACCGCCGCCGCCGATACGCGGCCGGGCTTTGGGAAGGTTCTTGCTGCCGCCTCCGCCGCCGTTGAGAAACACCGTCTCCAGATCGCGACGCAACGGGTCAACGACTCCGCCGCCGGACGCCGGGGAGTCGAGGATACCAAGTCCCGATCTGCCACCACCCATCGGCAGGGAGGCGAGTTGAGGGTTGTAGGGGAGCGCCGCGTCCTGTTTGCCAATGGGCACGCCCCGGCCCATCGGGGTCTGCGCTCCCGAACCGACTCCACCGGGCGCGGTCTTCGCACCGCCAGAGTCATTCGGATCAAACGGCAGCGGTCCCGGCGCGCGCGGCAGCATCTTCCCCTGAGGAGAGAATCCCTTCGCGCCCCCTCCGGGCACTTCCTCAGGAAGGCTGGGCCGTCCGGGAGAGTCTGTCGCCAATTCCGAAGGCAGCATGGCCATGCGCGGCATCGCCAACGGCGCGCCCGGTAGGCTTGAGACTTCCGTCGGTGAGAGTACTGCCTTGTCGCCAGGTAACTTGTCCGACAGATGGAGGAGGCTAAAGGGCTTCTCGTCGGGTTTGGGTGATGCAGATGGTAACGCGGCTCTCTTGGAGCCCATCTCCTGCGACTTGGGAGACACCGCCAATCTTTGGGTCGCTGCGTTAGCAACCGGCTTATTGATGGGCAGCACCGCGACGGGAGTCGGCTTGGGCACGGGACGGTTCCTGTCAACCGACTTCTCCTTCTGCAACACCGCGGTGGGTTGCGTCTCCCGCTCGATCTGCTCGAGCGCCCGTTTGACGGGTTCCTTCAGGTCAATGATCGTGAGGCTTAAAGGTTGGTTCGGTTTCTTCTTGATGTAGGCAACGGGGACCGCCGTGCCGAAGGTAATGAAGTGGATTGACAGCGACAGAATCAAACATCGCCGTAACAGCATGTCTGCCGACGGATCGGGGTGATTACTCGGCATCAGTGTCCACCTGCCTTTGTCGCGCCGTCGTATCGCATTGGCACAGCGGATGCGGGCGGCCCTTCGGAGAACGGTTCCGTGGCGAGCGCGACGCGGTGCAAACCCGACAACTTCACCACGTCCAGCACTCGGACGATGTTGTCGTACGCGATGGCCCGGTCGGCCTTGACGATGACGCGTGTGTTGAGATTCTTCTCCGCACGCCTCTCAAGGAATGCCGTCAGCTTCTTGAAGGAAGTTTGCCTGCCGTCGACATACAGATCGGCGTTCTTGTCGAGAGCGATATTGATGTCCCGTTCATCTTCCGGTTCAGTTTCTGCCGTCTCCGACTTGGGGAGCTGCATGTTGAGACCGGCTTCCTTCACAAACGCGGCGGTCACCATGAAGATAATGAGCAGCACCAGCGCGATGTCCACCAGTGGAACAACATTCATTTCCGCCAGAGGTTGTCCAGGTTGTCGAGGTTTGCCGTGCATGTTGAGGGTTCAGGTTTCAGAGTTCAGGGTTCGGGGAACCGTCTCCAACATCGGCTCGAAGTCGGCCATCCGGCGATCCAACTCGACGACGAAGTAGTTCACCTTCCCGATGAAAGTATTATACGCAATTCCCGCAGGAATTGCGACAAAGAGACCGAACGCTGTTGTGATCAACGCTTCCGCAATCCCGTTGGCAACAATGCTGGAGCTCATGCCCTGGTGTTGAGCGATCACGCGGAAGGCTTTCATAATGCCGCATACCGTCCCAAACAGCCCGATGTATGGAGCGTTGCTGGCGATGGTCGCCAGGATACCCAGTCGCCCGGAGAGCCTCTCTTGCTGCACAGCCAACTCCCGCGCGATGACGTCCTTCCGGTGCCCCGCCTTTCCGTTCAGCATCTGCATCCCGGCCAGTATCAGAGCCGCCAGAGGCGAGGGGCTCTCTTTGATCGACTCTGCGATGCCATCCGCCCCCTGCGCGACAAGAGACTCCCGCAGCCCGGGCAGGATGGCCTCCGTCTCACCTCGCAGGCGCTTCAGGGTCTTGGAGCGTTCGACGATAATGGCAATGGAAACGATCGACCCGACAAGCAACGTCGCGACGGTTCCATAAATCCCTATTTGCAGGACGATGTCGAGCAGCATTGTCACGTTCCCCCGGTTGATGATTTGTTTGCGATCAGGTTTCGGATATCAAGGATCGGCGACGTTCCTCCTGCCACTTTTCACGCAGTGCGGACACCGCCACGGAATACTGAGCACTGAACACCTGAAACCTGAAACCTGACACCTGCCACCCGAGACCTCACCCGCCTCCCAACTTCTTCTTGGCCGCTGCGGCGAATTGGGATTCGGGGAACCTGTCGATCACCTTCTGATACGCTTCCTTGGCCTTGTCCGCATTCCCCAATTGCTCCTGACACTGACCGATCAGGAACTGCGACTCGGCAGCAACGGCAGACGCGCCGTAGACGATGGTCACCTTCAGGTAACTCTCCAGCGCCTCCTTGTATTGCTGCTGTGCGAAGAGCAGGTCGCCGGACAGCTTGACCACTTCGGCCAGGATTGGTGCTTCAGCTTTGGCGTCGATCCTGTCGAGGGACGCCAACGCCTCGGGGAAATTTTTCTGGGCGACGTGAGTGCGCGTCAGACCGAGAAGCGCCTTCGGAGTCAATGCGTGTGCGGGATTGCTCCGCACAAATCGGTTGTATGCGGCGGTGGCATCCGCGGTCCGGCCGGTGCGCTCCAGAGAATCGGCCAGCCAGTAGAGCGATTCCGCCGCGACTTCGCTCTTCGGGAATCTATCCGCTACCTTCCGAAAAGCCTCACTCGCGCCGGCCATATCCTTCTGCTGGTAGAGCGCAGATCCCAGACGGTACAGCGCCTTGTCGACGAAACCTGCATCTGCGTATTTCTCGACAACGATTCCATAATTCTCCGCGGACCTGGCGACGTCGCCGGTATCGAAGTAGTAGTCGCCCACGTGGAAGAAGGCTTCTGCCGCAAAAGCGCCTTGCGGATACTTGGCCGCAAGCGTATTGAAACACTCCAGGGATCGGTCCGGCTTCTTATCGTTCAGGTACATCCATGCCTTCTCATAGAGGGCGCGCTCGACGCACGGGCTTGTGGGATGGTCGTCGATGATCTTGCGGTACGCCTCCACAGCTTCCGCGTTCTTCCCCTGCTTGCCCAACGCCATCGCGTATTGCAGATAGGCCGTGGGGGCTATCTCCGCTGAGGGATTCCGGTCGAGCAACTGCTTGAATGATCGGGAAGCCTCCGGGAACTGCTGTTTCTCCATCTGCGCCAGACCAACACCAAGCAAGGCGGCTTCGGGGACTCCTGTTTGGTCGGAGTATCCCGCCAGCAGTTGCTGGAAGAGTTCGATGGCGCGGTCCGGATTCTTCTGGCGCGCCGCTGCCTCTGCCGCGGCCCGGAGAGCGCTGGCGGCAAGTATCTTATCCACCGGCAGGTTCTTGAGCAGCGGCTGGAGCACATCTTCTGCTTGCGCTGGTTGCGCTCGTGTAAGACACAGCCAGGCCACATCGACGCGCGCATGGTCGGTCAATCTGCCCTTTGGGAAATCCTTGAGCTGGTTGAGATAGTTCGCAAGGGCCTTGTCCGTCTGTTTCAGTTGCACCTGGGTTGCGGCGAGTCCGTACAGCGCGCGTTCTTCCCACTCACTCCCCTTGGGGGCGTGCTGCAGCGCGGTCTCAAAGAAGCGCGCAGATTTCTCGAATTCGCTCTTGCCAAACGCCCCGTTGCCCAGTTGCGCCCAGGCTTGCGCTGCGGGTTCTCCCTTCAATTGGGCCGCAACCCTCTCCGCCTCTGCGCCACCCTGACTCGATTGTTGGGAGACGATGTAGTTGATTCCCGCGTCGATTTGCTCCGTTGTCTCCTTGTCGGGACTCAGTGACTGGAGCTCCTTGTACGCGTCGATCGCCTCGGAATACTTCTTCTGCTCTGTGAGGACCTCTGCGATACGCAATTGTGTCCGCGTCCTCACCGCGCTCTGGGGGAACCGGGTGAGCAGTTGGCGGTAGAGACTGAGCGCCCTATCCAACTGCTTCTTCGCGCGATGGGCAGCGGCAAGCCAGTAGGTCGCCTGGTCCTGCAGCGGCGATGGTGAGCCATCGACAACCTGCCCATAGGAGTCCATCGCCGCATCGAACTGCTTGAGGTTGAACTGGCAATCTCCCAGCCGAAGAAGGGACTCGGATCGCAATTCGGCATCCTCGGCGAGCCGGGCAACCGCCTGACGAAACGAACTTGCCGCGTTGGCGTAGTCCTTCTGCTGAAACTGGCAGTACCCCAGTCCCAGGTAAGCCTGTCCCGCAAACGGTGACTGTTCATATTTCTCTACGAAGGCGCTGTACGCAACCTGAGCCTCTGCCAGTTTCTTCTGCTGGTTCAGAGCTGCCGCGTACCGGTACTCGCATTCGGGAGCGACTTCGCACTGCGGGTAGGCCGCGTATACCTTCTGGAACGCCGCGGCCGCCTCGGCAGGTTTGGCGAGTTGCGACTGACACAGCCCGATGGAGTAGAACGCAAAGGGGGCGACTTCATGCTGGGGAAATGCAGCGGCCTGCTGATAGAACCTGAGGGCGGTGGGCAAGTCAGAGGCGGAAAAACAGCACTCCCCCGCCCAGTAAGCTGCCGGGGCCTTGATGGCTTCGTCGTTGGACTGCGTCGCGGCGGTGAACGCTGCACGCGCCTTGTCGATCTGTTTGAGTTCCCAGTGGCACTCTCCCTGCTGCAGCCGCGCCTGCGGGATCAGGTCGTGTGCAGGGAACTGCGCAGCCATCCTCTCATAGACGGCTGCCGCTTTGTCGTACTGTCCCAGAAGCTGGTAGCACTGACTCGCGCCAAAAAGAGCGTGCGGGGCTTTCTCGTGTTTCGGGTTTTCTTCAGCGAATTTCTCAAACTGTTTTGTCGCCTCTTCGTACAGTTTCTCGTTATACAGCCCGGCTGCAAAATTGTACTGATCGTCCGCGTCGTCAGCAAACGCGCCCCGGATGAACGGCAGAGCGGCCGACAGGAGAAGACACAGCCCCGTGGCAATGCGCCTGACGGGGTAGCAAATTGAGGGATCGCTTGAGTAACTATCCAACAAGTGGGACCTTCCCTCCGGGAATGGGCGCCCTTTTCGTCAACCGTCGAACTGCACGTGTCAGTTATACTCGTTACGGATGAAAATCCACCTTTCCCCCTCACCCGTAACGAGTATAGACACTTCTCCACGGGCGGGGTTCCGAGACATGGCTCGGCGACAGCCGCAACGCACCGTGGCCTGCCGAATTTTTTCACTCATCTCTCGCGCATCGAAACCCGCAGTAGGCACGCGCCCGGTCTGGACGAATGCCGTAACGGACGGTGCATCGCAGGTTGCCGGAACTGAGGTTGTAGGAGCCCCCGCGAACGACTTTCATCGACTCTCGGTTATCATACCAGTCGGTGGTCCACTCCCAGACATTACCCACCATGTCCCACACTCCAAAGGGACTTTGACCTTTGGGGTACTGGTCTACCGCAGTTGTCCCGTTAATGCCAAGTTCATGGCAGTTGCAGCGCGTAGATCCAATGAGTTCTCCCCAGGGGTACTCTCTGGCGTCGCTCCCCCGGCAGGCTTTTTCCCATTCTGCTTCGGTCGGAAGGCGCTTGCCAACCCATTCGCAATAGGCGAGTGCGTCCTGCAGACTGACGTTGACCACGGGATGTTTCTCCTTCCCCTCAGGGATTTCTCCAGCAGCCCAGTGCTCCGGAGCAGTGCGTTTTGTCGTCTCGACAAAAAGACGATACTGCGTGTTGGTTACCTCGTACCTGTCGATGTAGTACGCGGGCAGCTCGATCTTTCGCGCCGGGAAACGATCCTGCTTGTTCCGGGCCAACTCCTCAATGCCAAACACGAATTCCCCCGCAGGTATGAGATTCATCTCCATCAGTTCATTGGCGTCATTCATGTGGCCCTTACTTTCATCTCGCACCACTGGCTATTCCTCTCCGAAGTAATGGCAGAACAGGGGCGGGATCGGCACAGCGACCGATCCCTACGCACTCATTCGCCTATTCGCCTATTCGTCCATTCGCCCATTCGCCTATTCGTCCATTCGCCCATTCGCCCATTCGCCCATTCGCCCATTCGCCCATTCGTCCATTCGCCCATTCGCCCATTCGCCCA
>MNXM01000046.1 GCA_001872605.1 Armatimonadetes bacterium CG2_30_59_28
TGTGGCGCTTTAAAGGAAAAACGCTTCTAACTCCTTTAGTATTACCCCGCACCGAGAGCCGCGCAAGTCCTCATGTCCCTATGGCTCCGAAGCGAGGACTCAAACTCCCATCGGTTCCACCCAAAAAGTGGTCGCAAGTTGTCAAAGTGCCTTGCATCTCACTGTACAAACAGTTATAATCTGCTCACGTGCTTAATCATCGCCTCTCCCTCGCGACATCTACGGCATCGCGAGGGAGGCAAAACCATCAACAGAAAAATAACGCAACACTATTGGTGGATCTGTACCAATTCCGGGGAGACGACCAGTTGCCGTTCACAGCCACGGACGTATTTCCTGAAGCCGGTCGACGCACGATCCTGAAGCAGTTTCACAGGTTTCTTGCCCACGAGGAAGGGACCCGTTTGGGAGAGGACATCGAGGAACTGCACGACATGCGTGTCGCTTCCCGGCGCATGCGGGCCGCGTTCCGCGTTTTCGGGAAGGCAATCGGCAAGCCGCTAATCGCCCCCTACCAACACCAACTTCAGTGGATCGCGTGGGAGTTGGGAAAGGTGCGGGATCTGGACGTGTTTCTCGCATATCTACGGGAATACCGGGGCGCTTGCCTACCGGAGAATCGGCAAGGGCTGGGGGCCCTCATCCAAGACCGTGAATCCGCACGAAGGGGCGCTCGCACAGCGTTGCTCGCCGCTATCGACAGCGAGCAGTTCTCCAACTTCAAGCAAAGCTTTGCAGCATTTCTCGATGAGGAACTCCCACCGTTGTTCGCCCTGCGCGACGGTCACAAAACAGTAGCCCAAGGCGCAGCAAAGGACCTGCGCAAGCGATTCCAGGCTGTGATCGACTATGATGAGCGCGTCCAAGTAAGCCCCTCCCCTGAGACCTTCCACGAGCTTCGCATCGCCATCAAACGCTTCCGCTACTCGGCCGAGTTTTTCAGAGATATCTACGAAGGCACGCTGGACCCCGTCATTGCGGAGTGCAGGCAGATGCAGGACGCTCTCGGAGAGATGCACGACGTGGATGTCCACCGGTCATACCTGACTGGCTTTGCTATCTCCCTGCGAAATGGCGTTCAGTCATCCCGAGAGCAACGGGCCGCCATTGATGCCCTGCTTCAATCCGAGAGTTCTCGCCGTGCAGAGCAACAACGCAAGTTCGAGCGCGTATGGGGCGAATGGGAACAGGGCGACCGACGGCGCCACTACGTCAACAACTTCAGCCGCATCGTTGGCATTGGACACCCCCTGCCTTCGACTGCTACAATGGACGCCTGTTCTCCCGCCGGACCAGCGTTGGATAATCGACCGCAGAAGGAGAGATGACCAGTGCAGCAACTAACAAACCCGCATGAATATCCGGGGAAACTCATCGTTGTCGAGGGCATCGATGGCTCCGGGAAATCGACTCAGGCATTTCTACTGCAGCAGTGGTTGCAGTCGAAAGGATTGAGGGTGTTCTTCACGGAATGGAACTCCTCTCTACTGGTTAAGAGCACAACAAAGCAAGCGAAAAAGAAGAATCGTCTAACCCCCACGACGTTCAGCCTGCTGCACTGCACGGACTTCGCAGACCGGCTGATGTACCGGGTGATTCCGCCGCTGAAGGCCGGGATGATCGTTATCGCGGACAGGTACGCCTTCACCGCGTTTGCGCGAGACAGCGCCAGAGGCGTTGAACCCCAGTGGGTACGGCAGTTGTACAGCTTTGCAATCAAGCCGGATATTGCGTTCTACTTCCGCGTTCCTGTGGACATCTCCCTCGCGAGGATCTCCAGCGCCCGCGCGCAACTCAAATACTACGAGGCCGGAATGGACACGGGATTGAGCAAGGACATCAACGAGTGTTTCCGACTGTTCCAGGGAGAAGTCATTCGGCAGTATGACCTGATGACCCCCGAATTCGGGCTGCAGGTGATGGACGCCACCGAGACGATCGACGTGCAGCAAAAGAGGGTGCGTGCCATCGCACAGGAGATGCTCGCAGACTACCACCCCGATGGAAACAATCGCAAGCAGACGAGAGCACGGGAAGGGGGCAGCCACGTATGAGCGGTGAAGTGACCAGCACGAAGAAACGATTCCTCGGTTTGGGACTCCCTTATGTTGACCAGGAGCACCTGCTGGGGCGACTGATCGTCATCGAGGGAAGCGACGGGGTTGGGCGATCCACGCAGATCAGGATGCTCCGCAACTGGCTGGAGGTCCAGGGAGCGGGGGTCGTTGAAACAGGATGGACGCGCTCACAATTGATGAGCCACACCATCGACCTCGCTAAAGAAGGGCACAAAATGAACAACGTCACCTTCAACCTCCTGTACGCGACCGACTTCGCCGACCGACTCGAACACGAACTCATACCGGCCCTCCGGGCGGGATTCATCGTTCTCGCCGACCGCTATGTGTATACGGCTTTTGCTCGCGCCCGCGTCCGTGATACCGCCACAAAATGGCTGCAAAACTTGTACGGTTTTGCTCTGCAACCCGACCTGGTTCTGTACCTGAAGGCGAGAGTGGACACTATCGTGAATCGCATACTGGCCTCGGGTGAACTGGACTACTGGGAGGCCGGGATGGACCAGAACCCCGGATTTGATCCCTATGACAGCCTTATGCGCTACCAGCGCAAGTTACTCCGCGAGTTCGGCAAGCTGGCCAAGGAAAACAATTTCCACCTCATCAACGCGAACAGAAATATCAAATCCATTCAACTCGACCTGAGGCGCGCGATTGCAACACACCTTGGCTGGACACTCACCGACGATGTACTCCTCCCGAATGAGATGGCGGGAGGCGCTCCGGCGTTAGCGACGGCATAGTCCTCCGAGGGAAATGTCCATGCCGACCTGTGGGTCTGTCAGCGCCACGGCGACTGTGAATGTAGCACCTATCTGCCCATACGGGCCTCGTACGACCAGCAGCGATGTGCTGTTTTCGGAGGGAGGTTGGAACACAGCCCGTTGAAAGTTGCACTGATAGGGGACGTTCACGCCAACCTGCCAGCGCTCGAAGCCGTGCTGCACGTTGTGGAGGAGGAGGATTGCGGCATGGTGCTCGACACCGGGGATGTCGTCGGGTACGGTCCGTTTCCCAACGAAGTCCTTCAACGTTCCCGAGAATCCCGCTGCTTTGGTGTCCGGGGCAACTACGATAGATGGATCTCCCGATTCGGCGAGACACATCGCATCGGGCTCCACGAATCCGCCAAGGCCGACCGCTTGCGGGAGAGGAACCCCGTCAAACATGCATCGCTCCGATGGACCTTCGAGACGCTGACTGAACTCAACATGGCATACATCACGGGGTTACCGAAGCGCCGGGAGATAGAAATTGACGGTGCGCTTGTGGTGCTACTTCATGGATCCATCGTTTCAGGGAACGAGGGGTTGAGGTCGACTACCCCCGCGGCGAGGTTGCGGCGCCTCGCTACACTCAGTCCTGCAACCGTGTTTGTCTCCGGGCACTCCCACGACCCATTCATCCGCACGGCTAATGGGAAGTGCTTCATCAACCCCGGCAGCGTGGGTCGCCCCGGGGACGGGGACTACCGGCCGTCGTTTGCCATTGCCGAGATCACCGCCGACGGTGTGTCGGGCGATATTCGTCGCGTTGACTATGACATCGATGCTGTCCTGAAGCAAATTCGCGCGCAGGGACTTCCTCCCCGCATCGCTGAAATGTTCCGGCTTGCGCTTCACCCAAGTCTCCTCCCTTCCGACTTCTTCCTGCATGTCTCATGAGCTACCGACGATCCACCCTTACCCCCTACGTTGCCATCGCCGTGTTGCTCGCCACGCTCCGGCACGGCTGCGCTTTGCCGCACCATCGTGTCATCTCGCCTGCCGTCTGGCCATCACCGCCGGCTGTCGTTGTCCTTTCGTGGGACGGCGCGCCTGCATGGCTGGTCGACCGAATGCTGGACGAAGGACGCCTCCCCAACCTGGCCCGACTGAGAGCGAGGGGCGCCAGTTTCGCACACTCCGTCAGCAACTTCCCCGACCCCAGCACGCCCTGTGGTCATGCGAGTCTCTGGACGGGCGCCGATTCGGCTGTCCACGGAATCACCGGGTACTTCATCCCGTCCTTCCCGTCAAACGAACACACTGTCCTCGAGAAGAGAATCGGGTTCGGAAGCTATCTTCTGCAGGCAGAGCCATTCTGGATCCCTTTTCTGGAAGCCGGCCGCAACGTGACCCTCGTACACACCCCTCACCAATACCCCTTTTCTGCCTACACTACAGCGAAGAGGTTTGGCGCGGACGTTGGACGCAACCTGACCATCCTCGACGGCTTCGGAGAAAACGAGGTGAACACCTGGCCGGAACGCCTGCGGCAAGAATACCTCGACCGAGTGGGCACTTTTCTCGGCAAGGACGCCAAGGTCTCCTACCGCAAGGGGGCGTTCGGCAAGACCATTCCTGAAGGTGGAGACGGGTCGGCCGAGCAGCGCTACCTAGCGTCCGTCGAAGAAGTGGCAGCGCACTTCCGCAAGGCCACATTGTTCGGTATGCGCCGCACTGCCTGGGATCTCCTCATCTGCTACACGCCTTTTCCGGATTCTGCCCTGCACATGTGGAGTGGGCTGATCGACCCCCACAGTGCGGCGTACAACGCAGCCTGGGCACAGAAACTCTGGCCCTTCGTCGTGCGGGTGATGCAGACCTGTGATCGACACCTCGGTACTATCATGTTCAACGCTCCCACCAGCGCTGTCATCGCCCTGGTCAGTGACCATGGAATGCTGGGGGTATCCAAGAACCTCAATGTCAACGTGGTCATGCGCAAGGCTGGACTGCTTGCCCTGGGAGACAAGGGTAGTATTGACCTCTCCCGCACGATGGTTGTCTATCCGCCTGGAGGCAACAGCCTGCTCAGAATCAACTCGAAGCAGTTCATCCAGGGGATTGTGCCTGATATGGAAAGAGCGGAAGTTGTAAGAGAGGCCACGCAGGCACTCCTCGATGTGCGGGATCCCGATACCGGCAATTTCGTTGTTACCGGAGTACTCGACAGCGCCACTCTTGGACCATCCCTCGGCTTTGGGGGGGAAAGATCGGGAGACCTCATGGTCCTTGTCGCCGACGGTTACGACCTCGATGACAACGTAAAGACCGATGCCATCGTTTCTCTCGTGCACCCTCTCCACTCGGGTTCGCACAAGTTCAATCCAGCCCATCCCTCGAACCGCGCCATTCTGTATGTGTCCGGTCCGGGGGTTCCAGTTGGGGTGCGGCTTCCATCCGTGCATCATCGAGACGTGGCCCCCACTCTGTGCAGACTCGCACACGTTCGTTCCCCCGCACAGGCAACCGGAAGCCCGATCGATATTGCCCGGGCAAGCCAGCGCCACGCCCGATAGCAGACCATCGGAATTCCTTTTTCATAGCGTCAATTTGTGGTTGCGCCGCAGACACGAAAGTGCTACTATCGCGTGACCTCAAGGGTGGAAGGGTGTTGCAGCCGCGGTCAGGTTGAGGTTCCATATCAATTCAATCAGAGGAGGGATGATGTATGGCCAAACCGAAGAAAGTCAGCAACGATCCGGTTCAGGAGACGGAAGCGAAGACGAAAAAGAAAGGCGCAAAAAGGGCGGAGGAGGGTAAATTTGTTGCCAACGGCAACGGACACGTGCAACTCCCGAAGATGGACGCCAAGTTCTACGAAAAAGAAATCGCGAGGCTGCACGTTGAGTTGGTCAAACTGCAGGAATGGATCAAACACAAAGGTCTCAAGGTCGTCATCGTCTTCGAGGGGCGTGACGCGGCTGGAAAGGGCGGAGTCATCAAACGAATCACGGAACCCCTCAGCCCCCGCGTCTGCCGGGTGGTTGCCCTCGGAACACCCACGGAACGCGAGAAGACACAGTGGTATTTCCAGCGCTACGTTTCCCATCTCCCCGCAGCAGGCGAGATGGTCCTTCTGGATCGAAGCTGGTACAACCGCGCTGGAGTCGAGCGAGTGATGGGCTTCTGCACTGCCGAGGATGTTGAGGAGTTCTACCGGACTTGTCCCGAATTTGAGAGAATGCTTGTCCGCTCCGGAATCATTCTCATCAAGTTCTGGTTCTCTGTAAGCGACGAAGAGCAGGAACGTCGATTCCAGCAGCGTATCGCTGATCCGACACGCCGATGGAAGCTGAGTCCCATGGACACGCAGTCGAGGTCAAAATGGGTAGAGTACTCCCGGGCGAAGGACGACATGATGGCGCACACGGATTTGAAGCAGGCGCCGTGGGTGGTGGTGCACTCAGACGACAAAAAACGCGCACGACTGAATACCATCCGGCACATTCTCGACACCATTCCCTACGAAGACCTGACCCCGGAAACCATCACGCTTCCTGTGCGACAGGAAGATAACAGCTACGTTCGTCCGCCGATGGAAGACCAGACATTCGTCAAGGAATACTACCCCGATCACTGAGCAGCGCGCAGAACTGCGGAGAGGAGTGGCTTGCGGGGCCGTGCCCGGTGAGCGAGAGGTTCATTGTCTGTTCGTTCCTTCGGGACGTGATACCACGTATATCCCGATGGCGACCAGTGCCACGCCTGCGGCGAGACCGGGCAAAATGTTCTCGCCGAGAATCAGTCGACTAAGCAGCACACCAAAGATGGGTGTCGTAAAATGGAAGGCGGTCATTTTGCTGGCAGAATAGCGTCGCAGCAGGTTTGTCCACGTCACAAAACAGAACGCGGCCACGACAAGCCCTTGATACAGCACGGCCGCGACGACGGCGGACGTGAGTTGCACCCGCAATTGTCGCTCAAAGATGAAGCTGAGAATAAAGTAGAGCGGGGTTCCGTAGATCAGTTCCCACACTATCACCTGAAAGGCGTTGATGCTTCTCACCAGGAACTTCGAGTAGACCTGAATGACCCCCAGCAGCACACCGCTGCCCAGAACGAGCGCGTCGCCCAACAGGACTTCGCTGCCGGGCGTCTTCCCCCGGTCGAGAAAGACGACACAGACACCTGCGAAGGCAACCATCAGACCCAGCGATTTGCGCCAATGCAGTCGGTCGTTGGGGATCAGACAATGCGCCAGCAGGGCGACCCACAACGGGTTTGTTGATAGAAATACGATGGAGTGGCTGCCCGTCGTGTACTTTGTGCCAATATTGAGGGTGCCGATCTGGGCAACAAAGACCAGACCAAACCCCAGAAGCAGCGGGTGGAACCGTCGCGGCAGCCTCAGCGAGATCTCCTTGACCCGACACCAAATGAGCAGGGCAATAAGCCCAATGAGGAACCGCCACGCCGCGATGGCAAGGGGGGGCATGCCCGTTAGCGAAAGCTTGATTGCGGGAGACAAACCTCCCCAAAGGAAGCAGAGGAACAGGGTGAACACGACCGCGCCAAGGCCCATCGGCTGGTTCTCGAACGACAACAACGCTTCGGGCGCCGAGACCACGGCAGACGGGCATGCTTCACCTGCGCCCCGGTGTGGATTCCCGGGCGCATCCTCCTCAGTGGATGATGTGGACACGTTGATCCGTTACACCTGCTTTCCGCAACAAATATGGGATGTTTCACTTACTGCGACACATCTGCCACACTGCTTCACTATGACCCTCGGGCGCAGGGACGAGGTCGCTAAGGCAGATTGTTTGCGATTGCACATCCATCACGCAGGAGGACCAGGACAATGCCGGAACGAATGAAGGTCATTCGCAAATTGGAGGCGCGCAAAGGATTAGAGGTCACCGAGATCCCCATTCCTACTGTCAGTCGCGATGAGGTTCTCATCAAGGTGGAGGCCGCAAGCATCTGCGGGACTGACCTCCACATCTTCCACTGGGACGAGTGGAGCCAGCACCGCATCCGCCCTCCGCTGACCATTGGCCATGAGTTCTGCGGCACCGTCGCTGAGGTGGGTGACGAGGTGCATAACATCGTTGTTGGCCAGTTCGTCTCAGCAGAAAGCCACGTCACTTGCGGCATGTGTTTTCAGTGTCGTACCGGACAGGCACACTTGTGTCCGCGCACAAAGATTCTTGGGGTTGACCGGGAGGGGTGCTTCGCTGAGTATGTATCAGTGCCGGAGAAGGTGGTGTGGCTGAACGATCGCAGGAAGCTCACGCCCCGGATTGCCACCCTTCAGGAACCTTTCGGGAACGCGGTCTTTGCCACCACGGCACACGACCTCGCCGGGCAATCGGTCGCGATCCTGGGATGTGGTCCCATCGGCTGCTTCAGCATCGGCATCGTCAAGTCCAGCGGCGCGGCCGGAGTGTTCGCTTCGGACATCATCGACTTCCGCCTTGACCTTGCTCAACAGATGGGCGCGACAGGATTGGTGAATGCAGGTCGTGACAACGCTGTTCGCAAGATCATCGAGCTAAATGACGGCTACCCGGTGGACATCGTGCTTGAAATGTCCGGAGCGCCTGCCGCGGTTCGAGACGCCTTCAGCATGGTGCGCAACGGAGGAACCGTCACTTTGTTCGGCATCCCGGCGAAGCCGGTCGAGATCGACGTGGCCGAGAAGATGATCTTCAAGAATGTCACCGTGCTGGCCATGAATGGACGGCGCATCTTCGAGACTTGGTACCGCACGCGCTGGCTGCTCGAAAGCGGGGTAGTGGATCTGGACCCTCTGGTCACGCACGTGCTGGACATGGAGCAGATCGAGGATGCCATGAACCTCATCGACGCGGGGAAGGCATGCAAGATTGTCCTCATCCCTCACGGAGCCGACGCCGCGAGCGGGAAGACTGACGCGGCATCGGTGACAGAACACCCTATCGAGATTGAGCGACCGTTACACCCGTGAGGACAAACAGGGCAGTTGGACAGGAGGTGGAATGATGTCCGGTTTCGCCACCGGCGCAATATGGAGGGAACAACTTAACTCGCTTCGCTCTTCGGGCGGATACAAGGATGCGGTTGAGCTGGAGGGACCGCAGGGACCCCACGTGAGAATGAACGGCCGTGACGTGCTCAACCTGTCGAGCAACAATTACCTGGGACTGGCAAACGATCCGCGTGTGGTGGAAGCCGCAAAACAGGGACTATCCGTGTACGGAGCCGGTACGGCCTCCGTTCGCTTCATTTGTGGGACAATGAGTTGTCACCGCGAGCTGGAAACAAAGATCGCGGAATTCATCGGCTGTGAAGCAGCGCTGACGTACATGAGCTGCTGGGACGCAAATATCGGGTTGATCCCAACCCTTGCGAACACGACGGATGACGCGATCTTCAGTGACTCACTGAATCACGCCAGCATCATCGATGCCATTCGGCTCAGCAAAGCCAGCCGCCACATCTTCCAGCACCAGGACATGGATGATCTGGAAAGCAAACTCCGATCTGCCACCTGCAAGGGGGTTCGGCTAATCGTGACAGACGGTGTATTCAGCATGGAAGGAGACATCGCGCGACTTGTGCGGCTGAGAGACCTGGCAGACGCATACGGGGCGCTCCTGATCATCGACGAATCCCATGCCACGGGCGTCCTCGGAGAACGTGGACGCGGCACAGCCGAACACTTTGGCGTTTTGGGGGAAGGCACTGTCCAGACATCCACCCTCGGGAAGACGCTGGGAGGCGCGTGTGGAGGGTACGTCGCAGGCACCCGGGTAATCTGCGACTACCTGCTCCAGAAGTCACGCCCTCACCTATTCAGTAACGCATTGCCGCCCAGCGTCTGCTGTGGCGCCATCGCGGCCATCGACATCCTGATGGAAGAACCCGACCGACTCGCGCAACTGCGAAGCAACACGGGGTACTTCCGCGAAAAGATGGGAGCGCTCGGGTTCCATATCCCGCCAAGCATTACTCCCATCGTGCCTGTCATAGTGGGCGAGACAGCGCTCGCGATCAATATGCAAAAAGCGCTGCTTCACGACCGTGGCGCCTTCGTGAGCGGGTTCGGGTATCCCGTCGTTCCGGAGGGGGCGGCGCGCCTGCGATGTCAGATAAGCTCCGCACACAGCCGGGAAGATCTCGACGCCGCGGTTTCGGCGTTTCGATCGATCGGTGAAAAGTTCGGGGTGATTGCCTGAACGGGTCCCCGCTGCCGGACATGGAGGGAACTGCCATGCAGATCACCATCAACCAATCGCTGCTCACACTTCTCGAAGGTGACATCACGGAGCAAGACACGGACGCCATCGTCAACGCGGCCAACAAGTCGCTGCTGGGAGGTGGCGGGGTTGATGGCGCGATTCACCGCGCCGGCGGGCCGGCCATCCTTGAAGAATGCCGGAAGCTCGGAGGGTGTGAGACCGGCGACGCGAAGATCACCGGCGGTGGGAATATGAAGGCCGCGCATGTCATCCATACCGTTGGTCCGGTGTATGGTGGCGGCCACCACGATGAAGCGATGAAGCTGGCATCCTGCTATCGGCGCAGCCTCGAGGTAGCATCCGAAAATGGCATCCGCAGCATCGCCTTCCCGTCCATCAGCACGGGAGCATACCGCTATCCCATCGACGAGGCTGCTCGCATGGCTCTTGCCGCGGTGATCGAGTATCTCAATTCTCACACCGACATCACTGAAGTTCGCTTTGTGCTCTTTGGGGGTAACGCGTTCTCTGCGTACTGCAAGGCGCTGCGGGAGATGCGCGAGTAGCGCCATCGACGCTCGCCAAGGGGGTGTTTTCCCACGGGCAGGCTACGGCTGTTTCATGGGAAGGTAGACGGACACGGTGGTGCCCTCTCCCTCTTCACTTGCGACGGACAACCGTCCGCTGTGCCGCTGCACGATGCCCCCGACAATCTTCGTCCCCAGGCCGGTTCCGCCCGGTTTCGTGGAAATCGTCTCATCGGTGAACACATGCTGGCGAACGTGCTGAGGCATCCCGCAGCCCGTATCACTAACCTCGAGCAGGATTTGCCTATCGCCGGACTGCGACTTGCGGGTACGGATAGTCACCGTACCACCCCGCGGTGTCGCGGCGACGGAGTTGTTCACCAGGTTGTAGATGGCATTGTGAATCTGCTGGAGATCGAACTGGCTTTGCGGCAGATCGGGGTCCAAGTCCGCAGTTAAGTAGGTGGTCAAAAATACTGTCCCATAGTTCCCGAAAAGGTAGTGGGGGGTTATGCTATTTGACAGTTTGATTCGGTAATGGCAATCCCCCCGGACTTGTTCCGGGGGAATGTTAGGTTCGCGCTACAACCCGGACGCCGCGCAACCTCTTCTTC
>MNXM01000189.1 GCA_001872605.1 Armatimonadetes bacterium CG2_30_59_28
CAGAGGGACGGTGGGGAGAGATTCAGCTTGCACACAACGGCACACGAGCACGTGCCGCGCTCCGGGCTTTGGGTCAGTTTGCTGCATGACGCGAGGAAAGGCGTTCGCCGTCTGTTTCTTATGACTGGATCTCAACTTGATAGGGCAGAGGGACATCAAAAAAGCCCCTCATGCCCCTGAAGGCACCGATTTTACCGAAGGTTTGGGAAACTTTTGTAAATGATAAACGAAGACGTGATAATCATATAAAGTTCCTCGGTTCCGGTAGAGTCCAGATACAGAGAGTGGGTATATCAGTTGAGGAGAACCACTCTACAAAAACAACGAAAGGAGAAGAAAGAAATGGGACTCTACTGTGGGATTGATTTACATTCAAACAACGCGTACTACGGGATCGTGGACGCGGAGGGAAAGCGGATTTTTAAGAGACGCTTACCCAATGAATTGCCGAGGGTGTTGGAGACGCTGGCGCCGTTCAAGGAGGAGCTGGAAAGGCTTGCGGCGGAATCGACGTATAACTGGTACTGGCTGGTGGATGGTCTGCAGGCGAACGACTATCCGGTTCAGTTGGCCAATCCGGCTGCAATGGAGCAGTATTCGGGTCTGAAGCATGCCGACGACCAGCACGATGCTTTCTTCCTGGCGGAGATGCTGCGATTGGGGATTCTGCCAACGGGTTACATCTATCCGAAAGAGGAACGTCCGGTTCGAGATTTGTTACGTCGCCGGATGCTGCTGGTGCAACTGAAGACGGTGCAGCTTTTGAGTCTGCAGTCCCTTCTCAGTCGTGAGACGGGTCAGCAGATCACCGGCAATCAGCTCAAACAACTGAAAGACGAGGCGCTGCAGGTTCTTCTACCGGAGGAGCATCTGTTTCTGGCGGGTCAGACGAATCTGTCGGTGATTGAGTTTCTGGAAAGAAAGATCGGGGAGTTGGAGCAGGCGATTCTGAAGCGTGCGAAGCTGAAGCCGGAGTATGAGACGCTGCTGACGGTGCCGGGGATCGGGAAGATCCTGTCTTTGACGATTATGTATGAGACGGGGGATATTGGCCGGTTTCCCGAGGTAGGGAATTACACGTCGTATTGCCGGTGCGCCAGCGCCCGGCGCTTCAGCAATCAGAAAGAGAAAGGTCGGAACAACGGGAAGAACGGCAACCGGTATCTGTCCTGGGCTTACATTGAGGCGGCGAGTTTTGCGATTCGGTGCTGTCCACCGGCACAGAAATTCTATCAACGGAAGAAGGCGAAGACGAAGGCGTGTGTGGCGATGAAGGCTCTGGCCAGCAAGTGGAGTAAGGCGTGTTACTTCATCCTGCGGGATCAGGCGGAGTTTCAGATCGAGCGAGTTTTCGGATAGCGTTTTGACTGCGGCGGGGAACCAGGTAAGGGGTTGGCAAACCCACCCAGATGTGATTGGAAGCCGTCGCAGCCACTGCCTCCGGATACGACTTGGTGAAGGACTATTTCGCCCGCGTCTTGAGCCACGAAGGGTTGGACCCGTCGGATGACATCGTCAAAGAAACGGGAGCCATAGATGTGTTCTTCGCGGACTCACAGAGTCCGAAAAGTTATGGACAAGGGGCGGTACTGAGGCATTTTCTGGTCCCGAGCAATCGGGATGGGACGGCTGCACGAGTCTCATAACCTGAGACCGCAGGAACGTCTAGAACCGGATGGGTGACTGCACGGAATAGTCACAGCGGACTCGAAGAGTCCGAAGCGATTGTTACCGCGAAAACATTGAAGTGCCAGGTGCGAGATAGGTAGACCAGGTCACGTCCAGGGGGATTACTTACGAGACGCCGGAACCGCGTGTCAAGGAATAGCATAGACATCATTAAACCCCGACCCTGTCGGGGAAGGGGGAGAAACTTTTCCTTGACACGGGAACTTTAATGGGTGACCCCGCTCTCCCTCCCCCTTTTGTGCGCGGTGTGCAAACCTATCGTCTCTCCATGCTTGCAGCGGGTTGATCATGTTGCAGGAGGTCGCGCATGCGCGTCAAGAGCTCTTCACACCGGATGGGCTTGGTTAACAGCTCATTGGCGCCGGCTTCCAGAGCGGCCTCGCGATTGGAAAAATCTAAATGCCCTGTGATGATGATAATGGGGATGGAGCGTGTGATCTCCTCCGCCCGCAACCAGCGACACACTTCGTACCCGTTCAGTTTCGGAAGGTTGATGTCGAGCAGAATCAGATCGGGCAGTTGTGTGACCGCCGTGCTGACCGCCTCCGCGCCGTCAACAGCGGTCAGGATCTGATACTCTTCCAGACGGAGAAATCCGCTGAGCAACTCTACAATGGCGGGATCGTCATCAACGATCAAAACTTTCGGCGGCGTAGTAGGCAACGGGTCGCAGGACTCCATGTTTCCTCCTCATGCACATAGCGCTTCTTAAGACCTTCGTTTTATTGTTCCACACGAACAAAGCAATAATGACAAAAAGGTGCAGTTTTATACAGGACGCCTCCGAAAAGGGCGAGAAACAGGTCGGCAACACAAGGAACGAAACGGCGTTCGTTCCGTACAAATCCTGACGCGGCGGCATAGAGGGAACGGTCACCGTTCCGTTCCCAAACTCACCCTTCTCAAATGCGTCCTGTATAACACCGTTTCGACAATTCATCACTGAGTCGGTCCATCCCTCAAAGAGTGGTTTCACTAAAAGGGCAGCGCACCCGACTTCAGCATTTGCGAAAGCATCACAGCAGCAGGGCCGAGGATGACGATGAAGAGCGCCGGGAAAATAAACACGATGAGTGGTAGGAGCAGTTTCACGGGCAACCTGGCGATCAGTTCCTTCGCCTTGTGCCCGCGGTCGATCCGCAACTGATCACCCAAATCCCGCAGCGCCTCCCCCAGGCTGGCGCCCAGTTGCTCCGCCTGTCGAACGACTGCGGCGACCGTGGACAGTTCCTCCAGTTGGATGCGGGAGGCCAGATCAGCGAAGGCCTCGTACCTCAACTTCCCGTGGCGTATTTCTGAAAGAACTCGTTGCAGTTCCACGCTGAGCGGGTTGTCCGAACCCTCTACCGCGTGTTGTAACGCGCCATCGAAGCCCAACCCGGCCTCGACACTCAACACGATCAGATCCATCGTGTCCGGCAGCGCAAGACGTATCTCTGTTCGTCGTGCGAGGACATACCGATGCAGGGCAATCATCGGCAACTGGTAACCAAGGACCGGCATGAGAACAATGCCCAAGAGGCTTACGGGTCTCATGGAGGCAGGCACGAAGGGAGCAGCAACAAGAACAGCAACGGACAAGATCGCGGCGCCTGCGATGCGAAGCCCCCTCAACTCTGTCACTGTCATCCCCAGAGGGTGACCGGCGGCCTCGAGCCGCCGAGCCATAGTATCTTCCCTGACCGAAAGGGCGGGCTCCATGCCCTCCTCATCTTCCAGGGGCGAGCGCTGGCGCGAGGTAAGTTGGCCAAGCCAGGGGAGCAGTACACGGGCAAGACGCACGATGAAGGGTTGAGACAATTCCTCGCTCTCAAAGAGGGCGATCTCCCTCTCCGCGATTTCTTCAGACTGCTTTAGCCGATCGAGGGCGATCTGCCTGACCGATTTTGTCACCAGCGCTATGACACCGATAACCACTGTTACTGACCAGAGCAGAATCAATACGAAGGTCATTTGGCCATTCCTTTAGACTCTCAACCTGAGCATTCTGCGAACCATCAGCGCGCCAACAACTTGCATTGTCACTGCCACCTTCACCAGTCCCCGACCCAGAGGAGTCTGTGTCAGCAGGCGTCCATACTGCGGGTTGATAAAAAACAGCGCGACGGCGATACCAAGAGGCAGCAGCAGCAATATAGCCCCGCTCATTTTTCCCTGAGCGGCAGCGGCGGCGATCTCCCGCTGTAGCGTGATGCGCTCACGAATGGTGCGCGCAATACTTTCCAGCAGATCTGCCAACCGTCCGCCTGTGCGCAGATGAATCGTTGTGGCCTTGATGAAAATATCGAAATCGTAGCTGCCGATTCGCTGCCCCATCACCCGAAGCGCGTCCTCAGCCGCTATGCCCCGGTGCACCAGCCGCTCGACGCGCTGGAATTCCTCGGCAATCGGAGGTGGCATTTGATGCCCGACCGCATGAAACCCCTGCTGCAGGCTGTTTCCCGCTCGCAGGCAGGCGGCGATGAGCCGCAGGGAGGGCGCAAGCTGCCGTTCCAACAAGGCTTTTCGCCGTGCGGCGAGGAAGTTGAGCAACCAGGTTGGCGCCCGGTAGCCGACCCACCCCAGGAGCGCGACTGCCCAGAATTCCCTGATAAGGAACGCGCCTGCCGAGAAAAAGACCGCCGTGAGAAAGTAAGTCAACGCCACAAACTCCACGGGACGCAAAGGGATCGCCGCGCGATTCAACTTCAACTCCAGAGGTCTCGCGAGGCCGGTCTTTTCGGTGAGAGCTTTCAACCAGGGTAAGTGCAAACGGGTTTGTGGGAATGCCAGAGAGGGCTCCGTCACCCTCTCGCCGTCCTCTCCCTGCGATGCAACGAACGCTTGCCGGCGGCGATCGATAACCCATCCGATCAAAAAGACAATGGCAAGCGTCGCTGCGAAAACAAGAACAACGGGTACTACGCGCATCGGATTCTTCCTACGCTGAAGGTTCGTCGTTCATGGTTGATGATGACTGAAACAGATGAGTGACTGCTTGTCCGGCGCGGGCCAAGCGATCCACGCACCGGGGCACAAGGTCGGTAGTCCGGTGGTGGGCAACCACCTCGCCGCCGCTGGCAACACGCGCCTCGCAGGTGAATATGTCCTGCAGAATCGGGTGGTCCTGCTCATCGGGATAAACTTCGGTGATGTGCGTCACCTTGCGACTGCCATCCGGGAAGCGGTCCTGGTGAACGATGAGATTGATCGCCGACGCTATCTGTCTGGCCACCGAAGCCTGAGGAAGCTCAAAGGACGACATCATGCACAAGGTCTCCAACCGGTGTATGGTATCCCGGGGAGAGTTGCTGTGAATCGTCGCCAGGCTTCCTGAGGTTCCGGTGTTCATCGCCTGAAGCATATCCAGAGCCTCAATGCTACGGACCTCTCCGACGATAATCCGAATAGGATGCATCCGGAGGGCGTTACGCACCAGGTCCCTGATCGTTACCTCCCCTCGGTCTTCCGCACTTGGGGGGCGGCTTTCCATAGCCGCCAGATTCTCATGTTGCAGTCCCAGCTCTGCTGAATCCTCGATGGTGATGATTCGATCCTCTGGAGGAATAAAGTGCGCCAGAGCGCGCAGCAGGGTTGTTTTGCCGCAGGCAGGCCCACCGGAAATCAGGATGTTGAGTTTCCCTTGAACACACGCTCGCAGAAAATCCGCCATTTCTTCGGTAAGGGATTCGTTTGCCACCAGGTCTTGCAATTGCAGAATCTGGGGCGGACGCTTGCGGATAGTGACGAGGGGACTTGCGAGCGCAACGGGTGGGATAACGACATTGAGTCGAGAGCCGTCGGGGAGTCGGGCGTCCACAAGAGGAGAGCTTTCATCCAGCCGCCGGCCAAGCGGCGCCAGAATCTGTTGCATGATGCGCAGAATGTGAGCGTTGTCGTCGAAGGCAATGTCGTGGACGCGCTCGAACTTTCCCTTGCGTTCCACGATGACTTCCCGTGGGTGGTTGACGATGATTTCAGAGACCGAAGGATCGTCCAACAACGGCTGTAAGGGACCCAGCGCCACAACCTCGTTAAGGACTTCCTGCAGGAGGCGAGCGCGCAGACGAGAGGTGAGGGGAGGACCCTCAACTTCCTTGATGATGATGCTTATCATCGCCTGAGTCGTGAGAACAAGAAAGTCGTGGTCGCTCCGCTGGGCAGGTCTGACCGTCGAATCCTCCAAGGAATCGATGACCCGCCGGTGAACCCGGGAGCGTAAGTTCAACAGGGAGGCCATTTCGGCAGTCGTCAGAGCAGTGGCCGCCGAAGAGTCAGGGACTGGTTGTGCGTTCTCCTCATTGGATGTCATTGTTGTCAACTCCGTCCAGCAACGCTAATTCTTATCGAGGTCCCAACGAACCAATCCGCTCGGACGGAGGCAAGTCCGTCTTTTGCTCCAGCAATTGTCGTGCTAAACAACGGAGCCCTCTCGCCAGCGCGGTTCGCGGGTGACTGAGCACCACCGGGGAGCCGAGGTTCACCGCGTCCAACGCGGCCTTCCTTTCGTAAGGTAGAGTTGCGGTCACGACCTGTCCGAGATGCTGCTCCACGTCTCCTTTGCGCAGCAAGGGGTGAGCCTCGCAGCAATTGCACACGACCATCAGTCGAGTCGGATCCAAGACGCAGTCATTCAGCGCTTTCAAAAGTGCGCTCGCAGCCCGCACCTCCAGCAATGTTCCCGAGGTCATCACGAGCAGGACCGTGTCGAACTCCCTTACCCGGCTCAATTCGTGTCCGGGATGCAGCGCCGGAATGTCCTCCACCACCCACGGGTGAGTCGCTGCCAGGACAGTCAATGCCGCACCGACAAGCCGTGCGGAAATCGAGGCGGACTCGGCGTAGTCTACTTTTGCGTGGCCGGGATAGACCGTTACCCCCGACGCGTGCGTCAGGGCGTAATGGGACAGCACCTCACCGTCAACATCCTCCTCATGAAACTCCCTCAGATCTGAAAAGCCTCGCTCTGGCAACAGGTCGAGCATCAGCGCCGCGTCGCCGCCGTCACAATCAACCAAAGCCACTGAAGCGTCCGTGGACTGAGCGAACGCGACGGCGAGGTTGACTGCGAGAGTCGTTTTCCCAACGCCGTCGCGCGCCCCCACGACTGCGAGACGTTGCCCCGTCCCAGGGACAGGTTGCTCCAGATTTTCGGAGGAATCATTCATGACTGTTTGGTCACCCTGCACCACGAGAATCGTTTCTCTATTCGCCTTTTGCCGCTTTCTATGGATCGGGAACCTGTTCCACGACCTTCTCGGTACCCCGAACCACAGTAATGGCTCGCGATTTCGGAGCTAAAGTAGTCACCCGCGCTCGAGCGGGAGATTGTGCTCCGGCCTGGAGCGGGCTGGAGCCGACCACCGACACTGGCGGCGACAGCGCTTCTACAGGAGGAACCGAACGGAGTGATCTCCCGGCCTGAGGCGGAAGAATGTTCTGCTTGGCGGCAAGAGGTACCGAAGGCTTGGTTTCCGTTCCTGCTTCTCCTGCACGGGCGGACAAGTGCAGGGAGTCAAGCCCTTCTCTCTCCTCCTGCAGGTCGCCTTCTCCACGGAGACTGACAACCAACTTTCCCATCGCCTGCGCGGCGACCACGCGCTGCACCTGCGCTGGCTTAAGCGCCACGACAATCCCTTGTTCCTCCCCTGTCCCCTCTCCGGCAGAGTTTTTGCTCTCTTGCTTCGGTTTGCGATATTCGGTCTGCAACACTCGGATGTTTTGGGCGAGCACCCGAGTCAAGCTTTCGCCGTTTCCAGACGAATACACCCCCAGAAGATCCACCCTGTCTCCGGCGTGAACCAATTGGGCTGCGCCCACTTTGGTCAGCACCGGAATTCGGCAAGCCCGGTAACCTGGGGAAATATCCCATGAGTAGACATCCCCTGGGGTCTCTTTCAGGGGACGGGAAGATGTGCGATCTGCTTCTCTATTGGAGACGCCACGCCTTTTCCCACGGGGGGTGCGGGTTGACGCCAGCCCTTTTCCCACGGGCGAACGGAGGAGTGGGTTGGCAGGTTTGCGCGCAACGGCCCCACGTCCCATGTAAAGGTAGGTCGCTGCCGCTGAGACCACAGCCAGGATAATGGCTGTCATGGCAAGGTGTGTCTTTCTCATTTTCACTCTTCTCGCTTTCCTACCCGACTTGGGGTTGACGGGAGTTTTCGCATGGTGCGCAGAACTCGATCTGCTCATCTATCACGCGATCACTTCATTGTATTAAGCGATAGGTACGGACACCGTAGTCCGTCCCTGTGCCATCGCTACTGGCACGCGTCGCCGGAAGAGCAATGCTCAGGAATCGTCCGGTGATTTGCGTTCCGTCCATTGAGACCGATGAGAGATAAAACGCCCCAACCCCCCTGACGTTCACATTTCTTGTCCCGGTTGCTTCCTCCACCAGCACCACGAGCGCGATGCGAGGGTCTCCTTTGGGATAGTCAGGATAAGTATAGTTGCTGCCAGTATCATTCCAGGGTGGTTGCGTCGCCTGCTGGAAGAGGGCTCGGCCAGTTCCACTGTCCGAGACGATGGCCGTGCGGTTGTCAGACGACAACACAGACCCGGAATACTGCGTAACCCCCAATCCGATCGTTCCGTCATACCCGTTTTCCAGGTTGTTGATGTAGGTCGCTGACGAGGAATCGTTCCATGCAAGGGAAACGAAGTTGAAGCTGCCCAGTGGGCCGCCTGTCAGAAAACTGAGTGTGACAGACGAAGACTGGTCGTACGCTCCGGTCGAGATTCCTAACGGGAGCACACCTCTGGAGATGGAGGTCACTACTCCCGCGCGCTCAGCGACCGATTGTGCCGTGACCTGTGTGGTTGTAAAACCCCAGATCCCTGCCAGCATGTACGCGAAGTTCTCCCTGCCAACGACCTTGATCTGGTTAGAAGCTGGGAAGCTGATCGTTTTGATGTCCACACCATTCTCATCACTGATCCGCTCCGCCTCCTGGGTGGCGAGGGTCGCATTGGGGAGGCATGACGCACCGGCAATCGCGGCGCAGTCGCAAACATTAACCAGCCAGCCCTTAATGCGCGCGACTCGCCCCACCTCAATTGAGATAGCAGCCATGCCGACAAGAACGAGCAAAGCCACCGACAACACGACCAGCGATTGTCCGCATTGAGTCCCTCTCTCGGGGCATGAGACCTCACACGCTTCGTTCCGAAATCCGCAATTCGCAATCCGCAATCGCCTCACTCCCTCAACACCACCATATCGCTGGTGAGATCCTTCGCTGTCTTTCCGGGAATGATGTAGCCGGTCAACAGCGTGTGCGGATAGTACAAGTGGACTCTGATGAGACTGCCGACAGGCGCATTATTCTGTGCTCCGCCGTCACCCAAAGTATTAGAAAAGGTTGCCCCGTTATCGGTACTATATTTGAGGGTCATCCCGAGTACGCTGGTGTCAAGGCTGATGGCGCTATTGCGGGTGTGGGCAGTGATGATCGAGGTGATGTTACCTACCGCCGCGCTGCGAGCTCCCACCCGCGCCGCTTGTTGAAGAACCTGGATATCTTTGAAGATCAGCCCGAATTCGACGATTCCCAACAGGAGCAGAAAGAGCAAACTGCTGGAAAGAGCGAATTCAATAAGGGCCGCTCCCCGGTGTCCACGCATTACTGAGGGCCGATGCATACTCCTCCCTCTCCCCGCTCGAACTCCACCTGCCCGATAGCTTACCAGCTGAGACCCGGTAAGCAAATGACAATTCCCAAAGGATACCCGGTGTATCCTCGACTTGCCTCACTATTCGCGCGGTTGAGGGAACCGGCGGTTTGCGCTATGCTGTGTGGCGCGGCGGAGACTGCCTGTGGGTGTAACGCCGACAACGCGCTGAGTGAGGTGAACTGCCACCATGGGATGCTTCTCTACAATCGCCTCTCGCCTGCTGGCATTGCTGTCTTTGCTCTCCGTCTGCGCCTGCGCCTGGCCATTCCCGGTGGAACTCGCAAACACCAGTTTCGAGCAGCCCGACCGCAATAAGCCGGACATGCCTCTCGGGTATTCCACCTACGCATCACCGGGAACCACGGCGAAGTTCTTATGGGATCGTGAGACGGCCCATTCGGGCAAGGCATCGCTCTCCATCATCAACGATGGGCCTGCTACTGGTTTGTGGGCGCCCGCGAACGTTCCTTGCGTTCCGGGAATCCGCTATCGAGTCCGGGTGTGGGTGAAAACCGAGAACGCGCGCGGGCGGAGCGGGGTCAGCGTTCGTTTCCGTGATGACAAGGGGTGGCTGGGCGCGCCGGTGTTGCAGCCCGATGCCGTTTCCGGCACTAACGACTGGACGCAACTGGAATACGAGGTGTTGACCCCCGGCGCCGCCACCAACTTCACCCTCTTTCTCTCCAACACCGAAGGCAAAGGTGGACAACTGTGGTTTGACGACCTGTCGGTGGAAGACAACCTGGATGAAGTGTTGCGAACGGAGTTACCAGCAATCCGCGAAAAGCTCACAGCCGCGGAGTCTTCGGTGGGCAAGTCGGCCATGCTTGCACGACTGAACACGGCGGAGTTGCATCAGTGGAGGGATCGGACGACATCGCTGCTGGAGCGAGTGGAGGCGTTGGGCAAGGCGTCGGGCGTGACGATGGATGTCCGGCGCGAACTGGCGGCCGAGTGGACTTCCATCCGCAGATTCTACCAGGGCATTGCAAGACTGCTCGGGTTGTCGGCATCGCTGCGCGAGTGGGGCCGGGTGTCGGGGAGCGACCACCCTTCGTACCTCGTCGGCTGGCAGGAAGCGGAGACGCGCGTGTGGCTGCGGGAGCAACCAATCGCTCTTCGCATCTCGCAGACTGAGAACCTCCGGGCTGTCAAAGGCGAGGTCGCGGCCACTCAGATCGTGGTCGCGGCCATCGACAAGCCACTGGAGGAGGTCCGCGTTACCGTGGGAACGTTACGGGGAAGTGGCGGATCGTTTCCACCCGACAGCGCCACCGTGCACCCCGTTGGCTTCGTTCACCTGACACGTCCGGCTGGTCTCAGCGAGGGATATCCACAGGAAGCGAGTCACGTCGGCTGGTGGCCGGAAATACTGTTGGAGAATTTCCCCTTCGAGGTCGCGTCCGGCGACAGCCAACCCGTGTGGTTGAGCGTTCGCGTTCCCCGATCAGTTAAAGCGGGAATCTACTCCGCTCCGGTTACCATCGCGTCGCGAAACGCTCCGGTAGTGAAGCTGGCTCTGCAAGTAGAAGTTGCCGACTACGAGCTGCCGCGCGCGTGGAGTTTCCGGAAGTGCTTATTGACTTAGCTGCCAAAGTCAGGTAGGCTCCTGTATCGGAGGCGAGAGATGCCTGGTCGATATAAAGAGCTGAGCTTGCTGGGCTTTCAAAAGGCTTTCTTTACCGAGGAGGCGTGTTCCAAACATCTGGCAGAGCAGAGATGGGCGATGGGCTTTGCCTGTCCGCGATGCGGTCACGATCAGTTTTGGCTTCTGGCCAAGCGTGGCCTTTTTGACTGCAAGCAATGCCGGTATCGCACGAGTGTAACGGCAGGAACGATCTTTCACAAGACCCGAACTCC
>MNXM01000233.1 GCA_001872605.1 Armatimonadetes bacterium CG2_30_59_28
CAGAGGGACGGTGGGGAGAGATTCAGCTTGCACACAACGGCACACGAGCACGTGCCGCGCTCCGGGCTTTGGGTCAGTTTGCTGCATGACGCGAGGAAAGGCGTTCGCCGTCTGTTTCTTATGACTGGATCTCAACTTGATAGGGCAGAGGGACATCAAAAAAGCCCCTCATGCCCCTGAAGGCACCGATTTTACCGAAGGTTTGGGAAACTTTTGATATTAGCCGGATCATTCACTGGGGAGTTGGCAAAAGTGAAAACGCTGATGGTTCTTCGACACGCAAAATCGAGCTGGAACAAGCCGGTAGCGGATGACCAGCGGCCTTTGAACAAGCGCGGCAAAGCCGCGGCGACGAGGATGGGCGAGGTCATCCGTGAGCGCGGACTGATGCCCGACCTCATTATCACTTCCACTGCCAAGCGCGCGCGGTCCACGGTGAAACGGCTGGTGGAGTCATCCGGTTACAGAGGAGAGTCCCTCGAGAGCATGTGCCTTTACCTCGAGGGAGTGCCACAACACCTTGCAACCATCATGGCGGTGGATGACGCCGTCGATTGCCTCTTGGTTGTGGGGCATAATCCCGACCTCGAGAGTCTGGTGATGGAGTTGACCGGAAAGCATGAGGTGATGTCCACCGCCACTCTCGCTGTGATTGACTTCGTCGTGGACTCGTGGGCGGACATCATTAGACGGCGCGGCCGGCTGAGATTCATTCTGAAGCCACGCGAGTTGATGGAGTAATGACAGTGAGCCACGGAAGCACACAGAATCACACGGAAAGGACCTGGCAACCACACTCCCGATTTCTGTGTGTCTCCGTGTGTCTTCTGTGGCTTGGTATTTCGACTCAGAACCCCGCGTTGTGCAGGTACTCTCGACTGATGGCGAGGTCTTTGAGCGGATCCTGTAGGTGGGTGTCGTGCTCCACGAAAACCCAGCCATCGAATCCGACATTCACCAGAACCTGCATCACCGCGGCGTTGTCCAGGCCGATGTTGCCCCCGCCCAGTTCGCAGAACCGCCCCCGCTCAAACCATCGGTCAAGACCGATCTCGGGATGGGTGACCAACCAGTCTTTCAGATGCATCGCAACCAATCGGTCAGCGTACTTGCGGGCGATTTCCACGGCGTCTCCGTCCGCCGCGGCCAGGTGCGCGGTATCCAGGATCAGTCCGCAGTCGGGACACCGCTTCAAGAACTCCTCCAACTCCTCCTGTGATTCCACCAGGGAACCAAGATGGTTGTGCAGCCCGACCCGAATCCCCCACAGGCTACAGACCTCGACCTGCTTGTTGACTTGTCGACAGAAGGTGTCGAAGTCCTTTCCTGTGACATTGGTCCAGACATAGGATTTGCCAAGACCCGCGGTCCAGCGGAGCGTCGCTTGCGCGTTAGGGCCCCGGCAGGTGGCGAAATCCATTCCGAGGCGATAGTACCGCGCCGCCTTCGTTACGGCATCCTCGCCGCTGGCCGCCTCAATCCTTTCGAGCCCCTGATACCCGATCCCCTTCAGAGACAGCAGACGTTCCTCGACATCAAAGCATCCGCCGTCCCAGACGTTCATGCCGTAGTCGGCCACGCCAATTTTCACTTTGATTCCTCCTCATTGTTGATGCAGTTTCCTGAGTAGACTCCCGCATTGACTTGACCAATGAGCGGTGGGGTTGTGATAATGGCGACCGTTATGATAGACGAGCAAAGCGCGCACCCATCCCGATCACGCGCAGACGCATCCATCGCAGGTTCACGGTGACAGCGCCTCCCGTAACTCATGTGGCCCCCTCCCTGACTCCCGCGCAGTTCCGTCGCCACTGGCGCGTCGTGACCTTCGCGGGGATGTTGGGGATGACCTACTTCATGTGCATTACCGGCGCGCCGCTGACGAAGTACCTCGTCGATCTACAGGCGACTCCCTTCGACTTCGGGGTCATCTCCAGCCTCAGCGCGGTGGCGCTTGTATTCCAGATTATCTCCGGGATGTGGACGAATCGCATACGGCGCCGCAAAGTCCCTTGGATAGTTCTGTGTGTCGTTCAGCGACTCATCTTCATCGGGGTCCTGATCGCTCCGACACTGTTCGGAGTGGATCGGGCCCGGCTTGTGTGGATCATTTTCGTCATGTCGCTGAACAGCGCGCTGATGAACCTGA
This sequence comes from Armatimonadetes bacterium CG2_30_59_28, assembly GCA_001872605.1. Lineage (GTDB taxonomy): Bacteria > Armatimonadota > Abditibacteriia > CG2-30-59-28 > CG2-30-59-28 > CG2-30-59-28. The sequence goes on from MNXM01000233.1 coordinate 2,150, forward strand.
GCACCCCCATCTGGTTTTCGTGGATGACCGATCTTGTCCCGCACGAATCACTGAATATTCATTGGGCCATTCGCCAACGATTCATCAGCGCGGGCACGATTGTCGCTCAGGTTGTGGTGGCGCTGGTCTTCAACCATTTCGAGACGCACGGACAGGTAGTGCGCGGGTTCTCCGTTATCGCCATTGCGGGAATCGTTCTCGGAGTCACCGACATTCTGCTGTTCTCCAGCGTACCCGAACCTCCGCATGAGGGAGTGCCGGGGGTACGGTTGTGGGCGTCCATTGTCGAGCCTTTGCAGGATCTGGAATTCCGCCCGTATCTGTTCTTCCGAGCATACTGGAACTTCGCGCTCTTCGTGTCGGCGCCATTCTTCGCAGTGTACCTCATTAAAGAGTTGCAGTTGAGCACCATGACGGTACAGCTTGTTTTCCTGACGTCATCGCTGGGGATGGCAATGGCCTCCGGGGTGTGGGGGATGCTGTGCGACACCTACGGCCACCGCCCCGCCATTCGTATCGCATCCCTTCTAAAACCACTGGTGCCTTTGACATATATCGTGGTGCCTCCCATCGCCGCCGTTGCTGTTCCACTGTTGGCGCTCTTGTCCTTCGTCGACGGCATGACGAACGCGGGGATGCAGATTGCGACGCAGGGAGTCATGCTCAAGAACACGCCACGCCGCAATCGGGCCATGTACATCGCCACAACCAATTTCCTGGCGATGGGAATCGCGGGCGGTCTGGCTCCCTTCATTTCCGGGGCGTTGATCGATCCCTTGACCAGCGTCTTCTCTGTCCATGTCGGGCTGTACCATTTCACGGGATACCACATCATCTTCTTCATCAGCCTTATTCTTCGCGCCGGGGCGTTCCCCCTGACGCGTTTCCTGCGCGAGCCAGACAGTCAGCCCGCCCGACGAGTCATTTCACACTTTCAACGGTCGGACTCATTGCGTGTCGTTCGAGAAGTGGGGCGATTGCGGGACAAGGACGAGCCCCGAGACCGAATGCGAGCAGCCCTGCAACTGGGTAAGCAACAGAACCCGATGGCTGTTTACGAACTAACTCGCGCCCTCGACGATGCGTCCCCTCGTGTACGGTCCGCCGCGGCGGACGCCCTGGGCCGTATCGGTGATCCGGAAGCGTACGAAGCGCTCTCCCACGCTCTCGAGGATTCAGACAGCGTCGTGCAGTTCCGCGCGGCGCGTTCACTGGGACGCCTCAACTCCGAACAATCGACGATGGCTCTGACGGAGCATCTACCGTCACTGGACGAGAAGGCCTTTGTTGAGGCCGTTCGCGTATTGGTACGCGATGGCGGAGCGGAGATGACCGCTCAATTGCAGCAACTTGCTGAGGCGGAGGAAGACGATGCTTTCAGGGAGCGATTGCGGAAGGCAATAGTGGATATCGGGGCTAAGGGTCGTTGAGCAAATCCATGGCTATGGCGCCAGCGGAGAAGGCAGTTTGCCCCCGAGCACAGGAATCCATAGGTGATGTTCTTGAGAAAACAGCGCTGCGGTACGACTGCTTGGAAGCCCTCGAGCCCCAGTCCTGTCGAAGGCCGTCCGATGGACGAACGTAGCGCGGTCTTAACGATCCCCCGGAATGAATCCGGGGGAATTCGACGATTGGTCGCCAGGCGTAGCGCAAACCGAACAATCCCCCGAAGCGAGTTCGGGGGGATTCCAATCCACAGTCTTCGGAGCTAAGGGCATAAGCAGGTTTTATAAATGGTTGCGCGTCCCTGGTGGATTGCCCCCCCTACCCTCCCACAAGACTATCGAGGTCCTGAGCCTTCCCGGCCGCAATTCGGGTCAAATCTCGCTTGGACGGTCTCTTAACGTTTTCGCGTGAGCGCTATCCCCTCCTTACCGCGAACTCACCCATGAATTCAGCCAACGCCTTTGCGCCCTCGATGGGCATGGCGTTGTAGAGCGAGGCGCGGCAGCCGCCCACGCTGCGGTGGCCTTTGAGGCCCACCATGCCGTAGTCCGCCGCCTCTTTAATGAACTGTTTCTCCAAATCTTCCGTGGGCAGACGAAAAACAATGTTCATCTTCGACCGGCAGTGGGCCTGTATCGGACAGAAGTAGAAACTGCCACTGTCTGCAATGGCGCTGTAAATGATGCTTGACCGTTTTCCCGCCCATATCTCAGCCGTCTCCAGTCCGCCTGCCTCTTTGAGGTTTTCCAGCACCAGCTTCATCAGGTAGATGGCGAACACCGGCGGGGTGTTGTAGAGGGAATCGCCCTCGGCGTGCGTTCGGTAGTTCAGGTACACGGGCAATGTGTTAGGACTGTGTGCAAGCATGTCGTCACGAATGACGACCACCGTCACTCCCGCAGGACCGACATTCTTCTGAGCGCCTGCGTAGATGAGCCCAAACTTCCCGATGGGAAACCTGCGGCTGAGAAAATCGGAAGACATGTCGCAAACGATGGGAACTTCTTCCGTATCAGGGAACGATTGCCATTGCACCCCACCGATGGTTTCATTGGAGGTGATATGCAGGTAGGCCGCGTCGCAGTCAACGGTCAGGCTGGTCGGGTCCGGCAGGTTGAGGTAGTTGTTCGGCTTGCCGTCGTAAATAATGTTGACGCCACCAATTTTCTGCGCGTCCTGGCACGCCTTTTTCGACCAGGCGCCCGTCAAAGTAAAGTCACAGCTTCTTCCTGCGGGGAGGAGATTCATCGGGACCATGGCGAACTGCAGAGTCGCACCGCCTCCGAGAAAGAGTACTTTGTATGTCTCCGGTAGCCCGAGAAGCTCGCGTATCAGATTCGTCGCCCCGAAGTGGAGTTCCTCATAGTCTTTCGCGCGGTGGCTCATTTCCAGAATGGACATGCCTTTGTCTTTGAATTCGACAAGCTCTTCCTGCGCTTGCTCCAATATGGGCAGCGGCAGTGTAGACGGGCCGGCATTGAAGTTGTAGACTCGGTGCATGGTTTTCCCTTTCAGGTGATGCGATGACCTCAATACTTGGATCATGGCAGTGATGTTGGGTCGCGCGACCGGCTCATGTCAGCCGGGCAGGTGTCCGAAGGGCGTGTGTCAGGGAGTGCAGGTCACCACGGTCATCCGCCCCCACGACGCGCGCTGTGGTGCCGGCAAGAAGGTTGCCACAGGTCCATCTCACGCTTGTTTGGGTCAAAAGGAGCGATCAATTCATGAATCAGTTCTCAAGGGCTGCCTTCACGGCCACGCTTGCCATCGCCGCGACCGTTCCGGTCAGTTCGGCCCCGTTGACTCTCGTCAAAGATGGTAGGCCGGCGGCATCGATTGTGATCGCGGAACGCCCGACGGTTGTTGCGCGTTTTGCCGCAGACGAATTGCAGACCCACCTGCGGCCGATCACGGGCGCGGGTGTTCCCATCGTCGATGACGCTGCGCCTGTTGGCGGCGTAAGGATACTCGTGGGGGAAAGTAAAGCGACGCGCAAAATCAATCTGAGGTCGGACAGCTTCAGGCCGCAGGAGTATCTCATCCAATTCTCCCCCAACACCCTGGTCCTGATGGGGAAGGATGGAACGGGAGAAGCGCCCACCAACGTTTCCGTGCACGGGACGTTGAAGCGAGTTCCCGGAAAGTACGGAGGCGCGTTTGAGTTTGGTGGAAGCAGCGCCATCTCTGTGGCCCAATGTCCCTTCTCCGATGACTCCGGATGCATGGAGGCGTGGGTTCAAATGCTGCCGACCACGCAGGACGCGCCGGGCACAATCCTGCGACTCGACGGCAACAACCCGTGGACGTACCAGATCATCCAACGCGTTCCCAAGTCTAACCGAGTCAGCTATGTTACGTACGACGGCAAGCAGGGATACACTGTCACATCCGGGGAGTTGTCCGATGGCTGGCACCATCTCTTCGCCACGTACCAGGCATCCGAAGGCCAAGCAGAGCTTTTTGTTGATGGGGTGAAGGTGGGCGCGACGAAGTACGTGGCCACCACCTGCGAAGGCGCGAACCTGCGGATTGGAGGCATCCCGCGCGACGACCAGACCTCTAATCCCTTTGTTGGTTTGATCGACGGCGTGAGAATCAGCGGGACAGTCAAGTCAGTGGCTGAGAGTGGCTTCAACAAGTCGCCCGAGACAACTGTTGACAGCATCGTCCTGCTGCAATGTGACGAGAGGGAAGGACTCCCTGCCGACACCAGCGGCTCAGTCCCTCGCGTCGTCCCTCCCGATATCTGGGAGGACCAGGGAACCTGCTATGCCGTGTACGATTTCCTCGAACGTTTCTGCGGGGTCCGCTGGCTGAATCCCACAGACTACGGAACGATCATTCCGGAAACCAAGACGCTAACAGTTGCGGGCAAGACCGTTCGACGCTCACCCGCCTTCGCGTTGCGCTATGGTAGCATGTGCTACCGCATCGACGACCACGATGTCTCCATCCAGACTTACTGGCCGAAGGACAGCGCCGAGTTCAAAGCATATGACGCGGCCGCTTACGCCCAGCTTAACGAACAGCATCCGCAGCCGAGCCAGTACATGGTCGCCAAGAGAGACCGTATCCAGCGCTTCCTCCGACGTATGCGTGTCGGCGGCGAGCGCAACCTCTGCAACCACTCCTTCTACGGATATTATGACCGCTTCTGGAGGGAAGGCTCCAAGCAGTTCGAGCAGAAGCGCCTCGAGTTCTTCGCCAAAGGGTACGAGGGCGCCGAGCCTCCTCAGTTGTGCTACACGAGCAAAGCCCTCGTGCAGCAAGTCGCTCAGGATGCGCGAGACTACTACGACCGAAAGAAGACCGGCGCGCAGCTCGGGATCTTCTGGGATCCGCGGTTACCCAACCTCTTCCCCGTCGAGCCGATGGACAACGCGCAGTTCTGCAAATGCGACGAGTGCGCAAAGTGGATCAACAAGAACGACGAGGAATCCATCTTCTTTTCCAACGGCAGGGATAGCGATTACTTCTTCAACTTCATCAACGAGGTGGCGAAGGAACTGAAGAAGACCCATCCCGACAAGGGCATCATCACCCTGGCGTACCATACACACACCGCGCCGCCGACGCGTGTCAAGCTGGCTCCCAGCGTGGCGGTGCAGTATTGCTTTGCCTGCAACCGGCTGGTCTACGACAGGCCCTCCTACGAACGCGAATTGGAGTACCTCAAGGAGTGGGGGAAAGAATCGAAGAAGCGCCGGATGTACCTCTGGCTGTACTACACCTTCCCATACGAAGTCTCCGTGGGCGGGCGCTTCCACTGTTTCCCCGGCTACTTCGCTCATGCGATTGGGGAGCAGTTCAAGCTCTTCCACAAGTACGGCTACCGCGGTTTCTTCCACTGCGGCTACGGACAGGAAGTGGAAGCGTACATCACGTACAAGTTGATGGTAGATCCTACGCTCGACGTGGACCAACTGCTGGACGAGTACTTCGGCAACCTGTACGGCGCAGCAGCCACGCCCATGAAGCAGATCTACCTGGAGATCGAGAAGACCTATTGCGACCCGCAGAGCTATCCCCCCAACATCGCCTCTGGCAGGCTGGAGACGCACCACCACCAAACCGAAGACCTCGCTTGGGGGTGGCTTGGCACGCCTGAGCGAATGGAGCGCTGGGGAGGACTGCTGGAGCAGGCGAAGGCCTCCGCACGCACCGACCGCGAACGGAAGTGTATCGAGCTGTTCGAGAAGGGAACCTGGAGCTACATGGTGGAGGGGCAACAGAAATACGTGATTCGCAAGGCGCTCAAAGCCGAACCGGTTCCCAAAGCCCAGGCTCCGCGCGTCGATCCGGCAGGTGGAGACCACAACAAGGTCGACTGGGGCCGCGCCGGAGTTCTCGGACGATGGCGGGGGATCGCCGGCGATGCGACGCAACGGCATATTGACGCGCGCATTGCGCACGATGGCGAGTTCCTGTATCTCCGCCTCAGCGAGAAGGGCGACCTCGCTTCACCGGGAAGTTCCCCGCTGATCTACGACGCTGACGACTGGGAGGTCTTCATCGCTGGCCAGAATGGCGGACCGGCATATCGTCAGATCAGCACGAACCCCGAGGGCAAGTGGCAGGCGCTGAAGTACGAATCATTGCGCAACGGCAAACCGTGGAAGGTGGATGCAAAGGTTATCTCGAAAGTCACGGATGAGCGGGACGAATGGACGGCGTGGTTTGTTCTCCCTCTATCGCATGTCACTGACAGCGGGGCGACCTCCGGCTCGACTCTCTACGTGAATGTCTTTCGCGGCAACCGCGCCGACCCTCTCGCCTGGAGCCCCACCTTCGAAGCCAGCTTCCACGTGTTGGAGAGGTTGGGAGAGGTGAGGTTGGAGTGACGACTCGTCCGGTTGTTACACAGTGTGCGCTGTGAGATAATGGCTTCGAGTGGGCGCGATGAACACAGACGAGAAAATTCAGTTCTGGATGGATGAGTCGGCGCGCGCTCGGCAAGTAGCGGATACGCTGTTTGAGTCGGCGAAATACGTCGAGGCGCTTTTCTTCGGTCATCTGGCTCTGGAAAAATTCCTCAAAGCGAAGACCATCGAGGTCACGAAGGAAGAGCCTGCCTACTCCCATGATCTCGTTATTCTCGCGAAGCACGCGCAGATCGACCTTACGGACGACCAGCGAAGCATATTGGCCAGGGTAAATGTCTACAACGTTCGGGCACGATATCCGGACTACAGGCGCTCCCTGCACAGGAAGGCCTCGCGAGACTTCACCAAGAGCGAGCTCGAGGCCATCTGCAAGCTGATTGAGGAACTCGCATGACGGCAACCGAAATCACAACAGTGGCGCAGCGCTTTAGGGACGCTCTCACTGAAAACGGCATCTCCGTGAGCGCCATCTATCTGTTTGGATCGCACCTCAACGGCGTGCCACACCGAGGAAGCGATATTGACCTGTGTGTTGTCTCAAAGTGCCTCGGCGATGACGATTTTGAGGACATGGTGATAATCAATCAGATTGGGAAGAAGGTTGCGGCTGAGATCGAGGCTTTCCCTGTGTCAGAGGAAGAGTCCAAAGCTCCTTTAGATCCCTTCATCGCTCACGCGCTCTCGAAGGGCAAGAGAATTCTGTAGCGGTTATCACCCCTCGCCTCTGTTCCTTACCTCCCGTCGACACCCCCAAGGACCTCGCATGAGTCAAGCGACTTCCAGACAGAATTGGTCGGTTCGACCGCAATTACCGTAGTGAAACGCGTTGAGGAACGAGCATCCCGCGATCCCATCAAGCCCTGGAGGGGACCCGTCGGCAGGAACCGAGACTGCAACAACGATGCGCGAGAAGCGCAACTGTGGAATGGCGGCGCGCACCAGATACGTTGGGAAATTGCCGACAAAAGCACCCCCCAAACGAACTGGCGGAGTCTCCCGGAATCTGAAGCGCCGACAGTCTTCTTCGCTCGGCACGATATGCCAGGCGGAGTTCCGCGTGCCTGCTCCCGTGTCTGCGAGCAGAACGCGGGGAGCTTCACGTCCGTTCCCGGGAGGAATGAACGATACTTCAACAACCGGGCGACCTTCAGACAGTGGCCAGCAGACACGAGGCATCACGCACTCCAGATGAAGTCGGTTGTATCGTAATCACCATTGCCAAAGAAGACCAGCCCACTTGTGGGATCGGGAGCAATGCCCCGAAGCTTGGCAAGGGTTTCCTCCGCGTCGTCCGCTATTGCCACGATCTCTCCACCCAACATGCCGATCCATTTTCCTGCATACGGAGAGTGCGGGTTCGACCTTGCCTCACGGTTGATATCGCGCAACCGGGTTTCGTTTTCCTTGAAGGCTTCACCGACAGCGTTCATCGCAGTTTCACCTCGAAGACTATGGTGCCACGTTACGTCATGAGTGTCAACGTTTACTCCTCCCTCCGATGCCGCAACTGATCCAGCGTCACCGCGGCGATGATGATGCCGCCGGTGACGATCTCCTGCACCCAGTTCGGGAACTCCATCTTGGTGCAGCCGTTGGCGACGACGGTCATGATGAGAGCGCCGATGAGGCTTCCAAGCACGGAGCCTTCCCCGCCTGCGAGGCTTCCTCCGCCGATCACCACCGCGGCGATCACGTCCAGCTCGAGTCCGGTCGCGGTGGTCGGATCGCCAACGGTGAGGTACGAGAATTGCAGGATGCCCGCCACCGCGGTGAAGGCGCCGCCCAGCATGTAGACGATCATCTTCGTCCACTCCACCGGCACACCGCACAGGCGCGCGGTCTGCTCGTTGGAGCCCACGGCGAAGATATGCCGACCGCGTCGCGTGTAGCGCAGGAATCCTCCCACCAGCAGCGCGAGGATCAGCGTCATCCACACGCCGACGGGAACCAGCATCCATTTCTGCTCTGCGGACAGCGTGTTCAGCAGTCGGTTCAGCCATGTCTCCGGCGCCGTCACCATCTGCTCGTCGGCGAGTCCCTTCGCCGCGCCCCGCAGCGCGCCCCACAGCCCCAGCGTCACAACGAACGGCGCCAGCCGCAGCCGGGTGATGAGGGTGCCCATCAACGCGCCGCACACCAGGCCCACCGCAATCGCCCCCAGAGCCGCCACGAGTGGGGCCGCGCCGCGGCTCAGGAAAAGCGCGATGCACACGGTATACAGTGCAATCTGCGAACCAACGGAGAGATCGATGCCTCCGCTGATGATAATCAGTGTCATCCCCAGCGCCGCGGTGCCCACCACCGCGGTTTGCAGTAACATGATCTCGATGTTGTCGTGCTTCGGGAACTTCTGAGGCTGTAGGACCGAAAAGAGACCGAACACAAAGATGAGTCCCATCAGGGGACCGAGTTTCTTAATCCAGATGGTCATGCGCTTCCCGTTGCCTCCTGCATGATCGTGTGTTGGTCAAGTTCCTCCACCGGTCGCGCTTCGCCGACTCGCCCGCGACACATGACAGCGACGCGGTCGCAGACGCCCAGCAGCTCCGGCAGATAGCTGCTGACCATCAGGATCGCCTTCCCCTTCGTTGCCAGTTCGTCGATGATCTGATAGATCTGCGCCTTCGATCCCACGTCGATGCCGCGGGTCGGTTCATCCAGTAGGAAGATGTCCACGTCGTGCTGCAGCAGTCGAGCGATGGCAACCTTTTGCTGATTCCCGCCGGAGAGCTGGCCAACCGCCTGCTGCGGGCCGTGACAGCGGATACCCAACCGGTCGATCCATCGTTGCGCCGTGGTGTTTTGCCGTGAGGGAAGCACCAGTCCTCCCGGGCCGAGATTGACCAGCTTCGACAGAGTCATGTTGTCGGCAAGCGACAGCGAAAGTGCCAGTCCCTCTACCTTCCGGTCTTCGCTGAGGAAACCGACGTTCTGCTGCCAGCGTCGCGCGGGTGACGCCGGACCCACGTAAGCCTCGACTCGGATTGCTCCGTGCCGAACGGGTTCCAGTCCAAACAGCGCGCGCAGGAATTCGGTACGGCCTGCTCCAACGAGTCCGGCCAGTCCCACGACCTCGCCACGCCGCAGGGACAGGGAAGCGGACACGGGTTTGGCGACTCCGGCGAGGTCACGGACTTCCAGAACGACTTCTCCCGCCGTCCGCGATGAACGCGGGTATAGGTCTGCCACCGCGCGCCCGACCATCAGCGCGATTAGCTGGTCGGTGGTCGCAGTCGGGGTGTCTCCTTCGCCTACGCTCACGCCGTCGCGCAGCACCGCCCAATGGTCGGAAATCTCCATGGCCTCTTCAAGCACGTGGGAGATGTAGATGACAGCGATGCCCTGTTCCCGCAGACGCCGGAGCAAGTCGAACAGACGGTGCGTGTCTCCAGCGGAGAGGCTGCTGGTAGGTTCGTCGAGCACCAGCACGCGGCACCCGACGGTGATTGCGCGAGCGATCTCTACGAGTTGCCGCGCCGCCAGGGGCAGGCGGTCGACGCGGGTCTCGGGCGAGATGTCGGCGTGCCCAAGTTGCCGCAATGCTTCCTGCGTCCGCCGCGTCATCTCGGCGCGCTGGTTGAACCCGAAGCGAACCGGTTCCATACCGAGAAGCACATTCTCGGCAACGGACAGGTGGGGAGCGAGAGAAAGCTCCTGGTAGATCATGGCAACGCCGGCGAGGCGGGCATCGTGAGCGTTCCGCGGTCGGTACGGTTTGCCTTCCAGCCACATCTCGCCCGCGTCCGGTTGGTGCGCGCCGGACAGCACCTTCATCAGTGTGCTCTTACCCGCGCCGTTCTCACCGACCAGCGCGAGAACCCTTCCGCTCTCAGCGGCCAGGTTGACTCCGCTCAGGGCGCGAGTCGCGCCGAAACGTTTCTCGATACCGCGCATCTCCAGCCGCGGGATGGAACAATGGAAATTGTCTTCAGTCATGGCTTGCAGGCGTGATGCGTGTGCAAATTAGCCGCAGTGACACAAAGGATGCTGAGTGTTCTCAGGAAGACTCCAGCTCGTGTGCCTGTGCACCAAACGGAAGTGGTCGCCCATGCGCGAAGTCGATCGCCGTCTTGTAATTTGAGATCAATTCCCTCCTGCCGGCGCGCTGTCGGGCTATCCGTTACCGGTCGCGCGCGGCAAGACGCGCATTCGGCAAATGGCTCAGATACCTTCGCTCAGTCCTAACTGGATGGCCTCCTGGAGCGTTTTGACGCTGAGACACTCCATGTCCCCGTGCCTGATTTTTTCGGAAGAGCGAGGCAGGATGCAGCGGGAGAATCCGAGACGTGCGGCTTCTTCCGCCCTGCGAGACGCGTGCGGCACACCACGAATCTCTCCCGCGAGGCCGACCTCGCCGAAGCAGACCGTTCCCTCGCTCAGCGGTTGGTCTCTAAAGCTCGAGGCGCATGACATCGCCACGGCGAGGTCTGCCGCCGGTTCCGTCAAGCGCAGCCCTCCGACGACGTTGACATGGATGTCCTGCGCCCCCAGATGAAGCCCCAGACGCTTTTCCAGCACCGCCAGAATGACGCAGCAGCGGTTGTAGTCTACGCCGGTTGTCACACGACGGGGTGTCCCAAAGTAGCTTGAAGTCACCAGCGCCTGCACCTCGGCCAGAAGGGGTCGAGTGCCTTCCATGCACGCGGTGACGCAGATGCCGGAAACGCCGGACCCGAGCGAACCGGAGTTCTCCAGGAAAAGCTGGGAGGGATTGACGACGGGGGCGAGTCCATCGGAATGCATCTCGAAGATCCCTGCCTCGTGCGTTCCTCCAAACCGGTTCTTTGCCGCGCGGAGGATACGGAAAGCGTGATGCGGATCTCCCTCAAAAGTCAGGACGCAATCGACCATGTGCTCGACGGCCTTCGGGCCAGCGAGCATGCCGTCCTTGGTGACATGGCCAACCAGGAGAATAGCGGTGCCCGTCTCCTTGGCCAGGCGCACGAATGCCGCGGTGGATTCGCGAATCTGCCCGATCGTGCCGGCGGCAGAAGCGAGGTCGGGATTGCTGATCGTTTGAATGGAGTCAATCACAGCAACTCTCGGGCTGCACGCCTGGAATGCTGCCTGGACGGAGTCGAGGCCGGTCTCTCCGGCAACGAACAGCTTGTCAGTTGCGCATCCCAGTCTCGCGGCCCGCAGACCAACCTGGTCAGGCGATTCTTCTCCGGACACGTATAGCGTGGGAATGTCCCGAGAGGCCAGAGCAGCGAGAAGCTGAAGCAACAGGGTCGATTTGCCGATCCCAGGCTCTCCTCCGAGGAGAAGCACGCTCCCGGGCACAAGACCGCCACCCACAACGCGGTCGAACTCATCTCCCAGCGAGTTGTCAGTGCCATTCCCACTTTGCATCCGTTCAATGCCGGAGCGTTCAATGGAACTCAGCGGAAGAACTCGCGGGGGTCCTGGGGGAGGGCGGCTTTGGGCGTCTTCCTTGTGGGCGACGACCTCTTCTACGAGGGTGCCATACTCTCCGCACGCGTGGCACCGGCCCAACCACCGCGGGCTTTCATATCCGCAAGATTGGCAGACAAAGTGGGTCTGGAGTCGGCTCATAGCGCAACCCGCAGGCGGAAGATTCCCGAAAGAAGCAAGTAGCAGTTGCCGGCACGGTGGTCTCCGGTATACCGGTGGCCCGCACACCGGTGGCCGCCATTAGTCACTCGGGACACCGGCCATCACCAAGTCTCGGGGAATCTCCGCAAGATCCTTGTTCGAGAAAAACAACTCATCGTCCTGACATTCCACCAGGATGGTATCTCCTCCGTGGAAGTCTCCGCCAAGAATGCGTTCCGCCAGAGGATCCTCTACCAGGCGCTGCACGGCGCGACGCAGTGGCCGCGCGCCAAAGGCAGGATCGAAACCCTCCTTTGCGAGCAGTTCTTTGGCTTCCTCCGCAAACTCGATCTGCATTTCCTTGGCGGTAAGTTCTTCCCGCACGTGTTCCAGCATGAGATCGACAATCTGTCGAATATGGTCATGCTGGAGTCCGTGAAAGACAACCACCTCATCGACCCTGTTGCGGAATTCCGGTCGAAAGATGCGCTTGTATTCCTCCATGACTCGGTCACTCATCTGCTTGTGAGCTTGTTGTCCTGCAGCGGTCTCCTCGCGAGCACGGAAGCCCACCGTGCGCTCCCGGTCGCTGGTTCCCACATTGGAGGTCATGATGATGACCGTGTTCTTGAAATCAATGTTCCGGCCCTGAGCATCCGTCAAACGACCATCGTCCATAATCTGGAGCAGGATGTTGAAGACCTCCGGGTGGGCTTTCTCAATTTCGTCCAGCAAGACGACAGAATAGGGCTTTCTCCTCACAGCTTCCGTGAGTTGCCCCCCTTCGTCATATCCCACGTACCCCGGGGGGGAGCCAATTAGTCGCGACACGGCAAAACGTTCCATGTATTCCGACATATCGACTCGAACCAGAGCATCTTCACTTTCGAACAGAAATTCGGCCAGCGCGCGCGCGAGCTCCGTCTTTCCGACACCTGTCGGGCCGACAAACACAAAACTTCCGGTGGGTCGTCGCTTATCCTTCAGCCCAGCCCGACTTCTGCGCACCGCCTTCGAGATGGCGCTGATCGCCTCGTCTTGCCCGATCACCCTCTTGTGCAGCTCCTCTTCCATCCTGCGGAGTTTCTCCGTCTCTTCTTCGGTCATCCTGACAACGGGGATACCGGTCCACTCGGCGACGATGTGGGCGATGTCATCCTCCGTCACCATTGCTTCCGATGCCGTCTTTTTGGATTCCCATTCCTGCTGTAGTTGTTCCAGTTGTTTCTCAAGTTGAGCTGCTTCGTCTCTCAGCTCCGCGGCCTTCTCGTATTCGTCGGAACTGACGGCCTCTTCTTTGAGGGCATTCAGGCGGTCAAGCTCTTTTGCGAGCGCGCGCACTTCCTTCGGAGGCGAGGCGGTCCGCAGTTTAACGCGGGAGCCTCCTTCGTCGATCAGGTCAATTGCCTTGTCAGGCAGACAACGACTGGTGATGTACCGGTGTGACAGCTCGACCGCGGAAGTCAGCGATTCATCCGTCATTTGGACGCCGTGGAAGTCGGCGTATTTGGGGCTGAGCCCTTTGAGTATCTTGATAGCGTCTTCCACCGTTGGTTCTGTCACCATCACCGACTGGAAACGCCGTTCGAGAGCGGCGTTCTTCTCCACATATTTTCGGAACTCATTCAACGTGGTGGCCCCGATGCAGCGCAACTCTCCGCGTGCGAGCGCCGGTTTCAGCATGTTCGAGGCGTCCAAGGCCCCTTCGGCGCCTCCTGCTCCCACGATCGTATGCAACTCATCGATGAACAGGATGATCTTTCCCTGGGACTGGCGGATCTCGTACATGAGTCGCTTCATGCGTTCCTCAAACTCGCCGCGGTACTTCGTGCCAGCCACCACTGCGGCCATGTCGAGCGCGATGACTCGCTTGTCCAGCAACAACTCGGGCGCTTCCTTGTTCGCAATGCGGGTGGCAAGAGCCTCGACCACGGCCGTCTTCCCGACTCCGGCTTCACCTACAAGGCAGGGATTGTTCTTGGTTCGGCGACACAGAATCTGGATGACGCGTTCTATCTCAGAATCCCGGCCAATGACGGGATCCAGTTCCCCTTCCCGGGCCAACTGGGTGATATCGCGCCCAAACGCGTCCAAGGCCGGGGTTTGGGACTTTCCCTGCTTGGTTGCAGATTTTGAGATATCTGGCCCGAGATACTCGATCACCTGTTCTCGAACCTTCTCGAGGTTCAGACCGAATTTCTTCAGGACCTTGGCCGCGATGCCGTCCTTCTCCCGCACGAGTGCAAGCAGCAGATGCTCGGTGCCAATGTAGCTATGCTTGAGACGTCGGGCTTCGTCGGCGGCCAACTCCAGGACGCGCTTAGCGCGCGGAGTGAGTTTCGGTTCCGCGCCTCCCGATTCCTGCCGTGGCGGAACTTGGGTTTCGATTTCATGGCGGAGTTTGTTGAGGCTGACCCCCATGCGCTCCAGTACCTGTGCCGCGACACCCTCATGCTCTCTCACCAGTCCCAGCAGAATATGTTCAGTCCCCACGTGGGACGAACCCATTCGTCCGGCTTCTTCCTGACCGAGTAGAATTACCTTTCTTGCCCGCTCTGTAAAGCGTTGCCACATAACACAGTACCCTCCTCCGACCACTCATGACTGAGCGTCGGAACCTGATTTCGACAGCCGATAAAGTTCAGATCGTTCTGGTTTCAGTTACCGGCGACACACCCATCCGTACTGGCTCACAGACGCCTCGCCCGATGCAGTGCATAACTCACTGTGACGCCGATCCTCTCCGTTGTTAGGACTCTCAATCACGTTGCGGGGTCGCGCCACGTATCCGCAAGGTCGGCCCCGGTGCTCCCTCAGCGATTCTGCAATACTGAGCTTGGGGACACAGATCACTCGATGGGGACACCTGCCTCCTGGGTCAGTTCGCGGAAACGCTGGATGAGCTGCTCGGTGACCGCTCCGGGGACACCGGCGCCGATCGCTCGTTCGTCCAGTTTGATGACAGGAACAATCTCCGCGCCCGTCCCCGTCAGAAAGCACTCGTCCGCGCCGTAGACGTCGAGCAGCGTCAACACTCGTTCATGTACCGAGATGCCCATCTTTGTTGCGATCTCGATCACAACGCCTCGGGTGATTCCCTCGAGGATGCCCGCGTAGACAGGCGTGGTCATCAGTTCACCGCCGCGAAGGATGAAGATATTGTCCCCCGTCCCCTCGGCCACATACCCCTCCGAGTTGAGCATCAGCCCCTCGAACTTCCCTGCCTGAATGACCTCGATTTTTGCGATGATGTTGTTCAGGTAGTTGAGGGACTTGATGTTGGGATTCAGCGCATCCGGACGATTGCGCCGGGTGCTGACCGTGATGATTTCCATCCCCTTCTTGTACAGGTCCGGGGGATATAAATCGATGGTGTCTGCAATGCACACGATCGTGGGGACCGGACACTTCCTTGGGTCGAGACCCAGGTCGCCTTTCCCTCGCGAGACAACCAACCGAACATAGCCGTCCCTGATTTGGTTGATACGACAGGCGGATACGACAACCTGCGCCATTTCTTCCTCGTCCATCGGTATCTTCAGGCAGATTGCGTGTGCGGACCGGTACAGTCTCTCAATGTGTTCGGACAGCCGAAAGACTCTTCCGTGATAGGCGCGGATGCCCTCGAAAACTCCATCTCCATAAAGATAGCCATGGTCGAATACTGAAACATTGGCTTCTCTCTCCGGGACGAATCCCTGTCTTATGCCATCGCGTAAATAGATCTGAAGTCCTCCGGGCGCGTCGCCCATTTGCTCCACCTCACCTCATCATCGGGCTGTCACACAACTTCGACACGACACTGACTTCTTCTACGTCGCCCCAGAGCGGCGCTGGTTACCGGTCAAACGCGGGAGCCTTCTCCACCCGAGCTTTTTCTTTCAGGAGGTTGAGCTTCCGGTTCATCTCTCCCTGAATCCGCTCTTCGACCAGCATCTCCCTTGCTCGCTCCCGCGCTTCTTTCTTGCTCATTCGCTTTCCGGCTCGCACCTCGGTGATCCTGAAGATGCGGTATCCCTCGGCTGTTTGTATAAGGCCGCTGGTCTCGCCCTTCCGCAAAGGGAACTCGGGGGCATTGATCTGTTTGAGCGTCGCGAGGAAGTTCTCCATCTCGCCTACATCACGCCACCCAAAGTCTCCACCAATCTCGGCGGACGCGTCCTCCGAATATTGTCGCGCAACCGCGGCAAAATCGGTGCCCTGTCGGAGCAATTCCATTACCTTGACAGACTTCGCCTGGTCTTTGACAAAAATGGCGCTCACCCGGTACTGATCCGGATCGGTGTAGTACGCGATGAAGGCCAGCAACTGTTGGTAGCGTTTGTCGACGTCTTCCGCTGTCGGTTGAACGTTCTCCGCCACCATCTTCTTTAGCCGCAGGGCAGTAATCAACTGCTCCCTCAATCCTGTGCGTCCGATGCCTTCCCCGGCCAAAGCTTGATCCACGGACGTTCCAATTTGGAGATTCTTAAGGTACTCCTGGAACTCGGACTCGATTTCCTGTTCCGCGACCTGAATGCCCAGTGAGTCGGCTTCCTGCTGCACCGTGAGTTGAAGCACCATCCTGTCCAGGACGGCGGGACCGAAGTCGTGCAAGAGCCTCTTCGTCAGGTCTGACAGTTGGATGGGTTGTCCATTCACCCTGGCCACCACGTCCTCGGTTCCCCCTTCAGGGAAACCGAGGTGGACCTGCGCTATGGAGAACACCGCGAAGATCAGCATTGCGATATTGCGGCAGGACACGCGGAGGGATGCTCTCGTTGCGGGAAACAGCAGATAGTTCTTCGTGCTCAAAATGCCCACCCGAGCCAATTGTGAGTGCGCGGAAAATCGACGCAAGCTCAACCCGATTCAACCAAAAACTATCATACAAGAAAGCGCAAATCCGCGTCAAGGAAACCAGCGGACGCGCGGATGAGGCTGCATGGCCCAATGGTTACCGACCGCGCGCTACCTCAACGATCCGTTTCAACCACTTGGATTCCATGTTGAGTGGAACGGCGCACTCGGGTGCGACGATCGGCACCCCCGCCTCGATGGCCGCATTTACCTCAGCAACGAGCCGTTTTTCGTTTCCGTTGAGCAGCGTTTCAGGATTGTTGACGTTACCGATCAGGACGATGCGATCCCCGGCAATCTCCACAGCTTTCTTGGCGTTGTTCTTGGAGTCAAAGTGGAAGGCGGCGAAGCCGGAGTGCGCGATGTAGTCCAGCCGGTCCAGTGTGTACCCGCAGATGTGGAGCAGAACGGGACACGGAATCCGCCGCGCCAGTTCCTGATGGATGGGAAGAAGGAAGTCCCGATAGGTTTCCGGGCGACACAAGTCGCCGGTGAGGTGGTCTCCGAGAGTAATGGCGTCTGCCCCCGCTTCAATTTGCGCCTCTGCAAAGGCAACGGTGATTTTGCTGAGTCGATCCAGAAACCGATGGACTCTATCTGGCTCATCGAGGATGGAAACAAGGAAACTCTCGATGCCTACCGTGTGGTACGCCAGCGTCCATCCGCCAAAGACTTTGCCCACGATGGCCACGGAGTCGCCATAGCGGCGACGCAGGATACGAATTGCGTCGAGAATCGTGCGGGTCGGTTGGCGCTGGAGGAAATCGTCCGGCGCGCCGACTTCGTCGGGATCATGGAAGAGATGACCTCGCACGGTTGGCATGTGGCTTGCGTCGCCCCAATCAACTTTGCATCCCAGTGCTGCGGCTTCATTGATAACGGAGAAGTAGGGGGCCACCGTGTCGTATCCCAACAGACCATGACCCGCGGCCGCGAGCGTGGCCATTTTGTCGGCGTCGAGATGGACGTCCGGGAAGAAACACCCTGTCTGCTCCATGAGGTCCAGGGTTGCGAGCGACGTGGGGTTTGCCACGCAGACGGTGTCGGTTGGCTGACGATTCAGTGCAGACAGAAATCGCTCACGCGGTGTCATGTTCGCTGCCATGTTCCCTTCTTCCCGTTATTTCGCCGGCCCAAATTCCTCGCTTGCTTCGGCAAGAGCTCCCAGATTCTCCGGTGGTGTTCGTGGCGACACGGAGCAGGCGCTGCTCAGGATGAAACCGCTCCCAACGCTGCCGACCTGCAAGCGCCACAGAGCGTCTTGTCGAACATCCTCCCGCGACTTCGAAAGCAAGGTATTCACGGGGTCGATGTTGCCCTTGAAGAATACTCTTTCGCCCACGCGCTTCTTCGCTTCGACGAGGTTTACTGTTCCGAGTGGAGGAGGGTCGAGGGTATCGATTCCATCCAGTCCGGTGAGGGTCATCGCCTCGAGTCGGTCGCCGATTTCGCCACAGGTGTGAGTATACACCGGAATTCCGGTTTCCTTGATTTGTGAGTTCACCTCAAACTCCCAGGGAACGACGAACTCCTCGTACTGATGTGGTGAGATGAACCCTCCTCCCGCGAAGGCGGATGACATGAGAATCGCGTCTACGCCATGCTCAATCTGTCGCCGGGCGTAAGTGATGCACCCACGCGTGTAACCTGCGAGGATGGCCTTGCACTTGTCGGGGTGAGTGATGAGGTTGATAAGCCCTTCCTCGTAGCTGAACAACTCCATCAACTGGGTGAACGGAGAGAAGATTTCGCCATGCACGGAAACCGTATCCCCGACTTCCAGCACCACCCTATCGATGGTGCGGAACAAGTAGTCGGGAAAATAATCACCCAAGTCGGGAGTGCAGGGATGCAGTCCGTAGTAGAAAGGGTACTTCAATCCCCCAACGCAGTGAGGATCATTGTAGTAGCATTTGTCCGGGTCCACGTCCTCGATGTCGGGCCTGTCCAAATTCTTCGAGCGTATGTGGTGCACGTTGTCATCATGGGGACACCACGCCTGATCTCCATTCTTCCAGTAGATCGTCTCATCCCCTTTTTCGTCCCTCTCGATGCGCTCCACATCGGCGCGCCACTCCGGGGAGCTTCCCGGCAGGTTGATGAGAATGCCATCGAACCGGTAGCGCCTCTGCAACTCGATCAGCGCCGTCGCAAATCCCTCCGAAGTATACCAGAGTTCGCTCGGCGATATCGCGGTGCTGAGCAGGTAATGCCCGATGGATAGCTGACACATCACCGGAACCCGGTCGACGGGCTGATGTTTCATCGCGTGCGCAATGCGATGCTTGCTGTTCAACTTAGTTGCCCCCCAACGGTGGTCTGTCCGGCCATGATTCACGATTCGACACCGAGGCCGTGCAACAGCTTAACTAATCTTGCGCAGAAGCTCAACCCCTGGCGCCGCGGTGCAGTGTCGGCTCGCACACCGCGACATGGGGGATTGACCAGCGAACCTCACCCGTGGTGGCATCGGTGTATGGTTCTGATTTGGCCAGGAGGATCAGCGTGCGAGCTCC
Source organism: Armatimonadetes bacterium CG2_30_59_28 (assembly GCA_001872605.1). Lineage (GTDB taxonomy): Bacteria > Armatimonadota > Abditibacteriia > CG2-30-59-28 > CG2-30-59-28 > CG2-30-59-28. The sequence continues at coordinate 21,390 of MNXM01000233.1, forward strand.
GGTGATGTCCACGTGCATTGACTGCACTGGCGCGCCGGGTCTCAGTTGGCGCTCAGCAATCCGCGTCGCGCGGTACTCGATTTCCTCTGAATAGACGTTGTTGAGGCCGCTGTCAACCTCAACGGCAAAGCGAGTGTCCGTGTGCGCGTCCTGTCCTTCGGTCTGGCGGCTGGGAAGACCGACGCGACAAGTAAAGCGGTTGTATACGTCACCATTCACGAAGAACTTGACACCCATGTAACCACCCATACCAAAGCCACGAGCGACTTCCCTTTCCACCTTTGCACCATTCGGGTTGGCGTCCCAGACATGGATGGGTATCTTCGTGTGCTCCTGCACGAGGCGCCCCGGGAGTAGCTCGAAGTACTGGCAGGTGTGCCAGAAGTAGGGAATCATCTGCGTCATGTCCAGCTTCGCAAGCGCCTCCACTTCCACGGAATCGAATCGCTCAAAAGCAATGCAAAGCGCCGTGTGCCAGGCGCAACTGGTGATCCAAGTCGCCTTCTGCGATTGGGGAGCGAGGATTGCCTGCCGCGCCTCTGCAGGTTCTCCAGCGTACACAGACTCGATGACAGGCCGAATATACTGCTTCCCCTCGCGAATGCCCCGGTCGAGCTCAATCTGAAGTCGGAAGGAGGCTTCCGGGATCGAGGTTCCCATCAACTTCACGGGCAACGGCTCGAATCGATCGGTGGCACAGTCGAAGGCATAGTGCAGCCGAATGTGGCGCTCCGGGTCGGGATCGGGGAAGAGCTCGTGGAAAAGGTTGTTGTCCACCGCGTGCCCGGGTGTGAACGGCTCCTGCAGGTAGTGCGCCAGCGCGCCGCCGTGGTGGACGGCGACCTCCCAATCGTTGGCGCGGATTGCATCCACCATCCGCGCCATCAGCAACTCGGTAACCTGGGTGGAGGCGAGAGGGGAGGTTTTCGCGCCGGTGCTGGAGGCCGCCTGGCCCATCTCGTCCGGCGGACAGTGTGGAATCCAGCGACCATCGGGCAGCGTGGCATACGGACGACACTCGTCATAATAAACCAAGTCCATCACGTGGCACAGGTAGCCGACCTTGTCCCGCACCCCCTCGATGCACGAAGGCAGATAAGATTTGCCCAAGCACTCCGGCGACATGTCCGGCTGAATGACTTCCTTCTCCCACTCTGGGAGCATGTCGTAGGCGATGCGGCCAAACAGACCGTGGCCGGACCAATGGTATTCGGTTCGTGGCATGATGCAAGTTCACCTCACAGGTTGCGACTGCGTCTTGACTGCGCTTCATCATCCTGCTAAATTATACACGCCATGAATGATAATCATACACGCAACGCATTGATTTACCGGCAGCGTTGGCTTGCCAACTCAATCCTTACGGCGACCGACGACCATCCGGCCGTCGTGCTGACTGGGCCGCGACAGGTGGGCAAGAGCACGATTCTGCTGCGAGAGCCCTCCCTGTCTGATTGGCAGTACCGGTCGCTGGACGACTTCAACACCCTTGCAGCAGCTCGCGATCAGCCCTACAGTGTATGGCAGGGAAGCCGCAGGATTATCATTGATGAAGTACAGAGGGTACCGCACTTGCTGACATCCATCAAGAAGGCCATCGACGAAGACAGAGCCCGCCGTTTCCTGCTGTCGGGATCAGCGAACCTGCTGCTGATGGCGAAGGTCAGCGAGAGCCTTAGCGGAAGGGCCGTGTACTTCAATCTGCTTCCCATGTCATTCTCCGAGATGGTTCAGAAACCTCCCTCAAACCTTCTTGCCCGACTATTGAATGGCGAGTTCCCTGCGATGGGCGTCGCGTCAGAGAAGGTCGCAGACCCTATACCGCTCATGCTGCAAGGGTTCATGCCCCCTCTCATGTCCCTCGCACGCTCTGAGAGCTATCTTCGGTGGTGGGAGGGATACATTGCCACGTACCTCGAGCGGGACCTGAGGCAGTTATCCCAGATCGAGTCTCTGGTCGAGTTCCGACGTGTTATGGAAGCGGTAGGACTCCGAACCGGACAGGTACTGAACCAGACGGAAGTTGCCCGTGACGTGGGTGTGAACCAACCTCGTGTTCACCGCTACCTGAACCTCCTTGAGTCTACGTGCATTCTGAAGAGAATTCCATCCTTCCATCGCAACCGAACGAGTCGGCTTATCAAGAGTCCCAAGTTCTATTTTGTCGATCCTGCTCTGGCGATTTACCTCTCCGGCTATCACACTCTCGCGTTGCTCAAAACCGCAAGAGAACTGGGTGGTTTTTTCGAGTCCCTCATTCTCTTACACCTGAATATCCACAGTGATCTGTTGATCCCCGCCGGGCGGATCTACTACTGGCGCACGACGACGGGCAATGAAGTTGACTTCGTAGTTGAACAGGGAAGGAACCTGATCGCAGTCGAGGTGAAGCTATCCCATGCCCCGGGCTACGATGATACGCGGAATCTTCAGGCGTTTCTCAAGGAGTTCCCCGAAACGCGAGCTGGAATTGTGGTGCATTCCGGGACTCAGACCAAATTCCTGGCGGACAACATCATCGCTCTCCCTTGGACGCTGCTGGCTTGACCGCTTATGCCGCTTTTGTTGTCTGAATACTGGCATCTGTAGTTTCGCAAATCTCTCCTGACAGCAAATGTAGGAGGCGTCTCCAGACGGCGCTGGTTACTCACACATCCATGTCGCTGGAGACGCCTCCTACTTCCTCAGCAGCAATTCTCCCCACACAACATGCGTGTGCGGATTGCCGTAGCCGTCGTTGGACAAGTCCCTTGCCATCAGCTCAAGATAGCCGCCTGTGTCCACGGGAAAAGCAATCTCCTCTCCCATGCCTCCACTACCCATAAGTTCAGATTCCCAGCAGACTCTTCCGTCAAACCGAACTGCCAAACGGGCGGCGCTCTGTTCCGTCGACAGGTCGGCGTGCAGTCCGGCACGACAGGAGAAAGTCGCATAGGTGTCTCTTGGCACCGGATAGACAATCCGGTAACCCATCGCGTGGCAGCCGGTCCCGAGTCCCGTTGCCAGTTCTGACACGTCTCCTCCATTCCTCACCCTCAGACGCAGCGGAACCTTCTCTCCAGACAACGACGGACAGTACCCTTGGGCAACGGGCGCGAAGCGGTACGGTGCCGACAACAGCGCCGGCGCGTCGACCGGAGGATATGCGGATAGGTCAACGGTCTGTAATCGGTCGGTGTCGAGCTCGCTGAATCTCTGCGATGCAATCGACAGAGACGTAAAGAGAATGTCGGCGGAAACTCTCGCCGTCTCTTCTTCCGTGCCCCGCAGCAGCGCCTCGGCTTTTGCTTTCGCTCCCCGGCGGGCGCGCTGAATGACAGGAATGATGCGTGACCGCGCAAAGAAACTCAACTCAACGTGTCTTCGGAACAAGTGGAAAGCCGCCTCGGCCGGTTGCTTTCCGAGCAGCTTCGGCTGGTATCCTTTGATGGAGATTCCGTTGGCGCAACGTGCTACGCCCAGATAGTCACTCATGGCAGAGTTCAGCGGACCGAAGGGCTGATCGGAGCAAAAGAACAGCGACTCAACCGCACGCCAGTCCAGACCGAACCGGCCCTCGAGGCAGTGAATATTGGTTCCGGGGTCCTGATGCGCATGGAGAAGGCTGCCAGCGTATTTCGCTGCGTCTTCCATCTCTCCTCGCGTGACGCAGGATGCCACCGCCTCGAAGAAGAAGTCTGCGCCGCGGCTAAAGAAACCGTAGTACTCGAGGGGGTCAATTTCATAACAGCGCACAAGGTTCTTTCCTGGGTGTGCCGATTCCCGGGCCCAGTAGTGGTACTGCCAGCCTTCTTCGTAGTACTGGTAGGGCGCAGCTTCGGCTTTCTGCTCCCCTTCGGGACTCCAAGGGTATGCCCAGTCGGGATAGCAGCAGTAACGATCGATCAGAGATTCCGCCTGATCTCTCAGGAGCGCTTTTTGCCATTCAGGAAGAACCTGCACGGCAGCGTGTGTAATGTCGTTATGATCTCCCACGAGGACCCCAAAAGTATGGATGGCTGGAAGCAGGTGCGCTCAAACAGGCGCTCCATTCTGACGCGTCTCACTTCCGGGAAAGTTCATGCACGGCATCCACCAGTTCCAGCACATGGTCTACTGGTGTGCCTGGCAGAATCCCGTGTCCGAGATTGAATATGTGTCCGGGCCGCCCTTCTGCTTTTTCAAGGATACTCTTGGCTCTCTTTCGGATCTCACGGGGAGGTGCGAAGAGGGCGACCGGATCGAGGTTGCCCTGAACCCCCAGGTCGTACCCGAGTTTCTCCCACTCTTGCGCGAGGTCGACGCGCCAATCCAGTCCGATGACATTCCCGCCTGCTTCCTTCTGCAACGGCAGCAGGGCCGGGTTTCCCGTCCCGAAATGAATGACTGGCGTTGAGTCGTTAATACCCCCGATCAGTGTTCGCATGTGCGGCAGGACGAACTCCCGATAGTCCTCGGGCGACAGACAGCCGACCCAACTGTCGAAAAGCTGCAAAGCGTCCGCTCCAGCGTCGATCTGTCTGTTGAGATAGGCCGTCGTGGCAGAAACGAGTCGTTCCATGAGCGCATGCCACGCCCCCGGATCTCGATAGATCAAGCTTTTGGTGTTCTGGTAGTTTCGCGATCCGCCGCCCTCGACCGCGTAGGAGGCCACCGTGAAGGGCGCTCCGGCAAATCCAATAAGGGCCACTTCGGGCGCGAGCGCCCTACGGGTCATCTGCACTGCATCGTACACGAACTGCAGCGACCCGGGATTGAGATCCCGCAGTCGGTCAATTTCGCGGGCGTTCCGCACCGGATTCCCGATGCGCGGCCCCTCTCCCTTGTCGAAGGAAATGTCGACACCAATGGGCTCCAGAATCAATAGAATATCCGCAAAGATAATAGCCGCATCGACTGCCAGAGTCTCGACGGCCATCAAGGTTACCTCGGCGGACAGCTCCGGTGTCTTGCACAGCTCCAAAAACGATACCTTTGACCGCAGTTGCCGGTACGCCCGTTGAAACCGGCCCGCCTGTCGCATTAGCCAGATGGGTGTGTAGTCGGTCGCTTCGCCGCGGCAAGCCTTAAGAAAAGTGGAACGGCGAGCGTCTGGTGACGGATCACGGATTGGGCGCGACTGGTCACCGGGCCAGCGCATGTCGACGCGTTGCCAGTGGTTCGTATCTACACCGTTCTCCACAGCCGTGCGCTTTCTGCGGAGCAGGAAAGCAGAGAGCCGCGCCGCGTCCCCCACGAGGTTTCCCATGCGGGTTGTATCCGGCTCGTGGTCAACGGCAAGTCCACACTCGTGAATGGCATCGGAACAGGCCGGCCCTATGGAAGCGATGACGATCCGCCGGAAAGCGTTACGCAATTTTTCCTCGAGTCCCATCTCGTTGGCCACCTGTAGAAGGTTGCGGATCTGTGGGGCGCTGGTGAAAAGGGAAATATCAACACGTCCGTTAACGATCTCTTGGATGGCGGTGCGGAGAGGCGTCAGATCGTCCGGCAGCGTCCATCGGTAAGTGGGCACCGGTGTGACGTTTGCGCCGCGCTGCTGGAGGCTCTTCAGCAGCTCTTTGTTCGGCGCTCCGTATTCCTGGATGGCAATTCTCTTCCCCTCGAGGGATTGCTTGCCATCCATCGCCGTGAGTAGCGCGCGGGAGGTGTTAGGTTCGCCTGCAACGAGGTGAGGTTCAACTCCCATCTTTCTGAGAGCAGAGGCTGCCTTCGGACCCCGCGCTACAACGGTGGTCTTGTTAAGAGCCTCGATGAACTGGGCTGCAGGAAGTTGTGTCGCCACTGCGTCCTTCAGGGAGTTCGCCCCCACGCCGGTAAGAAACACGACGATGTCGAACTCACCGGTTATGAGTTGCCTGGCAAAGGCAATGGCTTCCCCGGCTTCCGAAAGCGGAGTCTCCGCCATCGAAGGAGCGACGAGAGGAAGACCTCCGTAGCGCTCGATCAATTTCTCCATCTCATCTGCGCGACGACTCTCGAAAGAGACAACGCGCAGTCCGTCGAAGTTGTTTGTCATATCAGGTGTGTCTACCCGTGGATTCCAGAACGTCTTTGAGTATACCAACAATGGCCCGTTCGTCAACTCCCCCAAGGGCGCTGGATGAGAAATGTCCGGGAACCAATTGCACGGTTTCCTCAGGTTCACGGAAAACATGGAGCCTGTTTAACGAGAGAACGTCAGAGAAGTCACAATCAAGCACAAAGGCTGGGAAAGGAGGATTGGCAGATGAGATGGTCACAAAGAGCCAGAGCATGGGGGGGCACGGTGGTTGCCGTGTTGGTGTCACTTGCCTGCGGCATCCTGTTTCGTTCCATGCTGCACACTGGCAGTCCGTCGGTGGTCTTCGCCGACAAGTCCGCGGAGGCGAAGACCGATCCCGTAGAAGTTAAGGCGATGACAGTGGATGGGAAAGAAGTGGGTGTGATCACCGTCAACGACAGAGAAGTGCTCCGGCTGACCACCACCCTTGCAGGGCTGAGCCCTCTGGAGCGAGCGAATATCGTGGCCCGCCGGGTCAACACCGCTGTCGCGGGAGGGATTGCCCCCGCAGACATCCAGGCAAAGCAGATGAATGGGATGTGGTCGGTGACAGCCGCAAACAAGGTTCTGGTCACCGCCGACCCTGAAGAGGCGCGGCGCGGAGGGACAACGCCGGCGGCCCAGGCGCGGACATGGGCAGACAGCCTGTCGAAGAGCCTTGAGAAACAACACGTCAGCAGCGACCAGGCGGGGAGCCAACATGCTGCCACCGTTTGGAAGCCGGAGGAGCCGTACGACGACAAATGGGTTCCCATCGTCAGTGCCCTCGAGGGGCTGAAGTTGGGTGTCGCGCGCGTGAACGGGCCTCGCTCGAAGGTGAAGCTCGTACAGGCGGTGGCCCAGATCGAGACCCACTTCAAAGACTTTGTCGAGATCGACGTCTATCTTCCCATTTCCACGAACGTGCCGGGCGAGAAACTCGACATAGTGAAAGGCGCAGCGGTTACTGGTCTCGGAGACATTGAGTTGTAAGGAGGCGAAAGACCATGAAAGTGGTACGTAGGCATCACCAAAGGACCGCCCTGATTTGCATGGCGGCGTTTCTGACGGGCGTTGCCCTTGGTCCGTCGCCCTCGCGAGCGATCGATCTTGGTGACATCATCAAGGCGGGAGGCATTGGGTTCCTCGTCACCCAGTTTGGACAAGAGATCGATGGATTTGTCAACAAGGTGATGGGCCAGCGCGGGATCGAGCGGGAAGGCATGACAAAGGTAGTTCCGGTCGTGCGCGTGGGTAGCGGAACGGCCGTCGGTGCCGTGCAGGTGGTCGGGCCGGAGTCTCAGGTTAAACAGGTGCAGGCTGTTGCTGAGTTGGAGCTGAAGATCGGTAACCGCGTGCGAGCTCGGGGACTGATTCCAGTGACCACCAAGAAGGTGGCCACCAGCGCCATCAAGGGCGTTGGCGGTGTCGGCGTTTCGGCGAATATCAAGTTCCCGCTGTAGAGACTGCCAACCGCATGACCAATGGAGAGACCGCCACGACGGTTCGCCGAGCATTGTCGCGGGTCGTCCCTCCCTGTCCGCCTCCACTGCATGGCGCTCTGTGTCCTTGTCGCATCGTCCTTGCTCTGATAAACTTCTGTGCAGTTTGGATGGAAGGAACACGACAATGAGATTTCGCGCGTGGTTTGGCTGCACTACCCCGGGCTGTGATGAAACCTACGAACTGAACGAGATCGTTTACAAGTGCCGAAAATGCGGAAGGGGCGACAAGCGGTCTGGGCTCCTCGAAGTTACACACGACATCGAGAAACTTCGAGAGAGTCGCACGCCAGACCAGTGGAAGAAACTGTTTGAGCGTAGGTATCTTCGAACCGCCTATCCCTATGGCAGCGGGGTCTGGGGAAAGAAGGAACTGGTGTGCCCCAACGTGGACGATGGGAACGTTGTTTCCATTTACGAGGGGGGAAGCAATCTCTTCTGGGCAGATCGCCTTGGGAGAGATATCGGCCTGACCGACCTCTGGGTCAAACTATGCGGCAACAGTCACTCCGGTTCCTTCAAAGACCTTGGCATGACTGTGCTGGTGAGCATGGTCAACCAGATGATCCATGAAGGGCAGAAGATCCGCGCCGTTGTCTGCGCGTCAACGGGGGACACCTCGGCCTCTCTGGCTGCCTATTGTGCGACAGCGGGAATTCCTGCGGTGGTTATCCTGCCGAGAGATAAGATATCAATTCCGCAGCTCATTCAGCCTCTGGCCAACGGCGCCTTGACGCTTGCTCTGGACACCGACTTCGATGGTTGCATGGATATCGTTGCCCACTTGTCACAGGACACACGCTACTATATCGCCAACTCTTTCAATTCACTGCGCCTGGAAGGTCAGAAGACGATCGCCATCGAGATGGTGCAGCAGTTCGACTGGGAGCCTATCGACTGGGTGATTGTTCCCGGTGGCAATCTGGGGAATGTGAGTGCCATCGGCAAGGGATTCCTGATGATGAAGGAATTGGGACTCATTGAGAAACTGCCGCGCCTTGTCTGCGCGCAGGCGCACAACGCAAACCCACTCTACAGACTCTATCAACGGGGATTGCCGGAAGGCAGATTTCGCCCGATGCAGGCAAAAGAGACTCAGGCGAACGCAATCCGCATCGGTGACCCGGTGAATCTAAACAAGGCGATTAGCACCATCAAGGCGGTGCCCGGGAGCATGGTGCTGGAAGCCACGGAAAACGAATTGGCGAATGCCGCAGCCTACGCCGACCGCTTCGGCCTCTTCAACTGCCCTCATACCGCGGTAGCCCTTTCTGTGCTGCTGAAGTTGGTGGACAGAGGGGAAATCAATGGGAGCGACCGGGTGATTGTCATCTCAACCGCCAACGGGTTGAAATTCCCCGACTTCAAGATTGGGTATCACACGCGCGAGATGCAGGCGGTGTCTACACGCCACGCAAACGAAGCGGTCCCGCTGGAGGCGAAGATCGAGCAAGTTGTGGACACTCTGGAAAAGCGCCTGCCGGCATGATAACAGTCCATGGGCGCTTCGTCGCGGAAAGGGGGGCCGGGTCATCGGCGACATGGACACAAAGGGTGGCTACAGACCTCGACGGGAGGCGGCGGACTTCGCTCGAATCACCACGCGCGTCGGGTGAAGCTCCTCCTCAAGGGTCAGGGGCATGTCGGTTCCAGTGGTCAGGTGATTGATGAAAAGTTCGAAGTAGTCTTGAGCCGGTCCGGAAGCGTCAATTTCTCCACGGTCTTCATCGCCGACGACGAGGCGCGTTTGGGTGCCGCCATCGACGGATTCCAGCATCCCCTCGGTTCCGAAGATTCGTAGGTGTTCGTTGCCCCATCGCCTCATTCCCGGCTGATTCAGATAATTGGCGACGATACTGGCAACTCCACCATTCTCCAGTTGCATCATGTACGCCGCGGCCATCCGAAGACCTCCCTGCTTTGGATTGCCAAGCCGGGTCTCGATCGCCTCGACCTCGCCGATGCGCTGTCCCGCAACGTGTTCGACATAGCGAGCAGCGTGGACACCTGCTTGCATGACGAGTCCGCCGTCGATCTCCTCATCCTGCGGTCGGCGGTCGTGATAGGGGTATGACTTCTGTGCAAAGACCTGCACAACGGTTCCCAGCACACCGGAAGCTACGGTCTGTCGCATCGCAAGATACGGCTGGTCGAACGCGGTGCCGGCCATCTCGTGAAACTCTTTCACGGATACCTGCGCAGCGGTGAGAATCGCGTCCAGTGCGGGTTCCGTCATGGCGCAGGGCTTTTCGGCGTACACGTGCTTCCCTGACATCAGGGATACAATCGCGTCCTCCGCCTGGTCGCTGCGTCGAGGGGAGCAAAGTGAAACGAGTTGCACCCGGTCATCATTGAGCATGTCCGTAAGATACTCGTAGTGGCGAACCGCGCCATCCCCACGGAAACTTTCCGGAAGCTGATCGAGGTTGACTCCCGCAGTTGCCACCAGGCTTGCGTTTGGGTGACGCGCAAGTTGTCCGAGTATCTGATGCCCATTCAGACCGTAAATTGCAACTCCGATTTCCATTTTCTTCTCTCCTTCGGACGGCGCGGACATGAGTCAGACTTTTTCTGCGTGCCCCGATTCCTGAGAGGCGACCATCGCCTCGATGACACGAATCCCTGCCACGATCTCTTCCGGAGAGACCTCGTCCACCAGCGCCTCCCCCTCAACGGCGCGATAAAGGGCTTCCCACTGGTAATTCCCGCTCCGATCCTCCACCAGAGCGCTTATCTGCACTGGATCGTCGCCGTCCTTACCGATCAATTGCAGATGGCTCATCCCGTGAGCATACTCCAGAGGCGGTGGGCCCACATTGCGGTAGATGGTTGCATTTTCAAAGTTGAGCGTGAGAGAGCTACGGTACGCCTGCCCATCACCCACGCAGAATGATGAGAAGATGCTGGCGATTGCTCCGTTCTTGAAGAGGATACTCAACTGTGCGTTGTCAGAAGTAGGTCGCTTCGTGAAAAGTCGCGTCTGCATCACATGAACCTCTTCGGCGTCACCAAAGATCCTCACGAGGTCGTTAATGAGATAGACTCCAAGCCGGAAGATGGGGGGGGCCGGGCACTTCTGCGGGTCGTCGTACCAACTCCCGTCTGCCTGTTCTCGATAGCAACACCATACATCTGCGCGACAGGCAACGGGTCGGCCGACATTGAATTCGCTCCGCCATTTCTTGATCTGGAGCATGTCCGCTGACAGTTCGGGGGAGGGTGAGTTCATGTGTACCACCCGCTCCATCCACTTGGCTTCCGTCAGAATGCGCATGGCCGCGTCTGCGTTCAGCTCGAACGGCTTTGTTGTCAGGACATGTTTGCCGGCATGGATGATCTCACGAATGAGTTCGGCCCGATCCACCGGCCCGGTGAACAGCCCGATCACTGGAATGTCCTTGTTCTCGAGCAGGGACTCCAGCGTGTGATACGCCGACGCCCTGTATTCTGTCGCGACCTTCTTTGCCAGCACTCCATTGGCGTCACAGACGCCGAGGAGTCTGAAATATCTCTTGCCCGGACCACTGACGATCTGCTCAACAATGTAGCGACCGAAATTGAGCCCGACAATCCCGATGTTTATCTTCCTCATCGTTCACTCGCCCTGAGCCGGTTTGTTGTCCTTCCACAGCTACCCAATATTGTTCGGGCATCCTCAAACACCAAGTTCAAGAAGCACCCGACACGGTCAGCCCTCGCGGGAACGCGCTTACAGTGTGTTCCGGGCATTGCTTCAGTGCATCCACAGGCGAAAGGCCAATATCAAGCAGGTTGCACCAGTGCGGAGTTTCCGGGTTGGGCCCCTGATGGAGGCGACAGAATCCACAGGTACAACACACCTCGGGCACCGTCAACAGCTCCGCGTACCGCAAGTCTGCGGTCAGTCCCTCAAGCCCTTTTGAAAGGCGACCAATGTCTGCTGGTTGCATGGCGCGCAAGAGATTGATGACCGGATCTGCCCATGTCTGTAATTGACCACAATACTCTTGCCCTTTGCCGGTCAGATGAAGCCTCTTGATCCGCAGGTCTTCAGCACTTGGAATTTTATATAGGAGTCCTTTCTTTATTAGAGATTCAACAGCTCCGCTCACAGTCGCCTGTGACACACCGAGCTCTTTGGTGAGGTAGAATATGGTACAGGCTCCCGTCCTGCTGTGCCTCAGGAAGAGCAAACAACGTCCCTGCAGGGGAGTAAGTCCAATACTTGTCGCAGCCGTTTGCTGAATCTGGTTTAGCAGTTGCGTCAATTGGTAAAGTCGGTAAACGATTTGAAGGACTTCGTCGTCGCTGCGAAGGACTGGATCAAATGGATGCTTGGTTGGCATGTGAAAAGTATATCGGAATCCTATAAGTAATTCAAGTGGCCGAGAATAATGGTGTCCACGGGGTGTTCTGCTGACTTTCGGAAATGGTGCAACGTGTGGGTCCGAGATCCTGACTGTCGGGTGCCACTTCCTGCCCTACCCATTCAGCAAGGGCTGCTGAAAAGAAGCCGAGGCACCCAATTGACACGTGGAAGGCATAGTGATAGACTTCGGCGAATCAGTCTACACGGTTGCAGGCGGAGCAATGAAGAAGGCAGATTTTGAGGTGATCGTGGTTGGGGGCGGACATGCGGGTGTGGAGGCCGCTCTGGCCGCGGCGCGCATGGGTTGCCAAACGGCCCTCTTAACCATGGACCCCGACAAGGTTGCACTCATGCCCTGTAACTGTAGCATAGGCGGGCCCGCCAAGGCGCACATTGCTAGGGAGATTGACGCTCTGGGCGGCGAGATGGGCAGAAACATCGACAGGAGCTATACGCACATTCGCTTGCTCAACACAAGCAAAGGCCCGGCTGTCTGGGCACTGCGGGCGCAGGCGGATAAGCAATTGTACCAGCGTGAGATGAGTAAGGTGCTTCTCAGCCAGCCCAACCTCACCCTGATGGGCGGAAAGGTTGGAGCTCTTTCATCCACGGGTCGTAGGGTCACCGGAGTTGTCTGTGCCTCCGGTGACACCTACAAATCCCTCTCTGTCGTGGTGACCACCGGCACATTCCTGAGTGGGCTGATACACATGGGGGAAACCTGCTACTCGGCTGGTCGGGCGGGCGAACCCGCATCCCTTGGACTTTCGGACAGCCTTCGGTCGCTCGGGCTTGAACTTCAGAGACTCAAGACGGGAACCGTTCCGAGGATTGACAAGGACTCGTTGAGTTTTGAGGAACTTGAGGTTCAGCCATCCTCGACGGACCCGCTTTGGTTCTCGTTTGGGAACGAGGGCGCGCCCAGACAAGGATTACTCCCGTGCTGGGTGACGCGAACAACTGAAGAAACCAGAGCGATTATTGAGCGGAACCTGCACCTTTCTGCGTTGTACGCAGGACGCATCGACGGAGCTGGTCCACGGTACTGTCCTTCCATCGAAGACAAGATGGTCAAGTTCCCTGACAAACCCAGCCATATTGTCTTTCTTGAGCAGGAAGGTTGGACCAGCCGGGAGATTTACGTGCAAGGCACGTCCAACAGCTTGCCGGTGGGCATCCAGACAGCGATGCTTCGGTCAATGCCAGGAATGCAGAACGTTAAGATGCTTCGTCCCGGGTATGCCGTCGAGTATGACTTCGTGCCGGCCACTCAATTGCGTCCAAGCCTCGAAGCGAAGCCGATCGAGGGTCTTTTCCTGGCAGGACAGATTAATGGCACGTCGGGGTACGAAGAGGCGGCGGCTCAGGGGCTCATTGCCGGCATCAATGCCGCCCAACATGTTCACAGGGGCGAGCCTCTCGTCATTGCGCGTTCGGAAGCGTATATGGGCGTTCTTGTTGATGATCTGATTACCAAGTGCCCGTTGGAACCCTATCGGATGCTGACTGCTCGCGCGGAGTTCCGCCTGTTGCTTCGTCAGGATAATGCCGATCTGCGCCTCACAGAGGTCGGGCGCAAGCTGGGGTTGGTTGACAACGACTCCTATAACCGCTTCTGCAACAAGCGCGACACCATCGAGAGGGAGAAGGAGTGGCTCTCCAACAATTTGATTCACCCCTCGGTTGGGGTGAACCAGCTCCTGCTGGGACTTGGCGCAGCCCCGTTAAGGGAGGCGGTCCGGGCGGAGGAGTTGCTTCGACGACCGGAAGTGGCGTTCATAGATGTCTGCAGCATGTGTGGAGAATCGTTGCGCGCCTCCCCGGAGGTTGCCAGAGAGGTCGAAACTCAGATTAAGTTTGAGGGCTACATTCGACGACAGCGCGAGCAGGTCGCACGATCCGAGCGCGCGGAGTGTCAGCTAATTCCCGATGGTCTGGATTACTGCACCGTTCGTGGTCTGAGAAAGGAGGGGCGCGACAAGCTGAGCTTGATCCGCCCCTCAACGGTCGGGCAGGCAGGGCGCATCACAGGCGTCACTCCGGCCGATGTGTCGGTACTGTCAATTCATCTGAAGAAGATCAAGATGGCAAACCCGTAATTAAGTAGGTCGTCAGAAATACTGTCCCTTCGAGCCCTCCGCCAAACTGTCATTCTGAGGAGGAACGACGAAGAATCTCCTTTGCGGCAGAGATTCTTCACACCGTTCAGAATGACAGAGGGCGGACAGTATTTCTGACGACCTACTTATATCGAGTGTTTCACGTGAAA
>MNXM01000162.1 GCA_001872605.1 Armatimonadetes bacterium CG2_30_59_28
GTCCTTTTGTGGGGGAACTTCCAAAACGATGCACTAGGAAGCTACCGTCGCTTGAAAGGGAATGGGTTGTAGGGCAGAGTCTCCGTCCCTGCCTGAGTAACAGCCTCGTCCAGCCCTTCATCCAACGCAACTCGTCGGTGAGCATGAATCCAACAAAACCCATCCACTGCATAGCCGAGAAAACCGGATTCGGCAGGGACGGAGACTCTGCCCTACAACCCGTTCGAGCCTTTGCGCCGGTGGCAGAAAGATCAGCGTATGTCCCGCGTTCCTTTATGATACAATTCCAGGGTCTATCAATCGCCAGTGGACTTCGGTGGTGGTAGAATGTTCCTGCTGCGAGCAATTGTGGCGGAGGACGTGGATTCCCCGCTGGTGGTAACGGTTTATCGAACGAGAAAAATCGGCAAGTACTGGAGGGCAAACCCATGAAGATTACTTACGATCCCGAAGTCGATGTGTTGCGTGTCATGCTGGGCAGCGCGCCGATCGAGGAGAGCGACGAGGAGAAACCAGGAATGATCCTCGACTATGACATTGACGGCAACATCGTCGGATTCGAGATTCTCGACGCTTCGAAGCGCGTCGAGAATCCCCGGTCGGTGGAGTACGCTGTCGCGGCTTGAATCCGAGGGGACAGGCCCTCTTGCCTATCTGATCTTCCCGATTTCTGATGGATGCAAACTCGATCTGCCAGAATAGCCCTATCTTTCCACAGTCCCTCCGTCGGCACTTGGGCGAGGAGGCGCCTGAGCAGGTTGTTCTTCTCGGCAACGGCGACCTGCTGAACCGCCCGTCGCTGGCCCTGTTCTGCTCCCGCAAATACCCCGGTTCTGTCATCCTCCAAACCTACGACTTGATGAAGGAGCTGCGGCAGCGCGAGGAAGTGACCGTCATCGGCGGTTTCCAGTCGCCCATGGAGCGGGAATGTCTGCACCTGCTGCTGAAGGGCGTGGCGTCGGTCATCGTGTGTCCCGCGCGCGCCATTGAGAAGTTCCGCATCCCGGCAGACTGCAAGCCCGCGCTGGAGGGAGGACGGTTGCTCTACCTGTCGCCCTTTGTGGAGAAGCCCCGACGACCGACGGCGCAAACGGCGCTCTTTCGCAACCGGTTCGTGGCGGCGCTGGCGGAAGTGTCTTTCGTTGCCTACGCCTCAGTGGGAGGAACCCTTGAGTCGCTGAGTGGGGAGATTGCCGGGTGGGGCAGGCAGATTTACACCCATGATGACGAACACACCGTGATTCTCGTGAAGTTGGGAGCGCGAGTCTCCTTGCCCCTACCCAGTCTTCCACCTGTTCCGTCGTCGTGTTAGCATTGTGCGTCAATAAGAACCCCGGAAGTTCTCCGGGTTCCTGACGTTGAGCCATCCATCACTGGAGTCGTCGCGTTGCTGACATTCAGACCCGTTTGCGTTGAGGAAATCGAGTCGGTTGACGAATTCTGTGCCCGCGCCTTCGGTCACGACGTGCGCAATCGGTATGTTTCCGACCTCCCACCGGGAGCCGCGGATTCCTTCCATCACATTCTCCTCGATGGCGACGCAACCGTCGGGCAGGAGATCGTTGCGCATGGGTGTTTCTATCCCAAACCCGTCCGGATTCACGGCTGTCTGACGAGGGTGGGCGATGTCGCCAACATCTGCACGCATCCAGCGAGACGTGGCGAAGGCTTTGGCGCCACGTTGATGCGAGGACTCGTCGATGTCATGCGCACGGCGCGAATACCGCTCTCTCTCCTCGGCGGACCTCCGGACTTCTACCGCAAGTTCGGCTGGGAGGCAACCGGCGGGACGGTGGAGATTGACGTGGGCGGCGCGCCGGAGTCCGAGCCTCCGCCAGTGAAGCCCATTGCCCACTCCGACCTCCACTGGATCGCGCCACTCTACGAGAGAGTCTGGGGCGGACGCACGGGTATGATCCAGCGAGACGAACGGTGGTGGCGTGCCTGGCTGGAGAGAGTGTCGACGGCGTGCTCCTTCACGTTACCGGATCAATCCGGCTACGCTGTCGCACGCGGTCCCCACAATGGCAAGATGCTTATTACCGAAATCAGCGCCTCCAACGAACCGTCCTTTCATAGGTTGTGTGACGCAATTCTGTGGGCAGGCGCCCAACGAGGCGCCCACGGGTTGGAGTTCCACTGTCACCGCGACGAGCAGGAGTATCTCCAATTCAGACGGTGGGCGGAGTCCCGCGAGCTGACAATTCAGCGAGAGACATGCTTCAGCGGCAGCGTATGGCGGGTTGTCGATCTGGCGCAGCTATTGCTCGACCTCTCGCCAGCACTGCGGAAGCGCGTGGATCGTCCCATCTCCATCTGCGTGGACACCGGCGAGTCCCGAACCAGCTTTCACCTCTCGCCAGACTCTCTGTGCCTTACCGAAGATGCGACGATAACTCTGAATATGCCAGTGACCAAGCTTTGCCAGTGGTTGCTGGGGCCGTTCACCCTCAGGGAATTCATCGAGAACGGCGAAGTCTCACTGGTGGGGAAGGTGGAGGTCGAAACGCTCGATCGTCTCTTCCCTCCCACCGGCATTTATACTGCAATTACGGACAGGGATTGAACGATGATTATCGACGCACACGCGCACCTTGCACGCAACCCCCTTGATCTCGACCGCATCGTGGAGAGCGGAAGGATCGGGCAAGCCTGGTTGCTGGACATCAGCTTCTACCGCAACCTGCCGCAGGTAGAGTGGGCGACTGCCGAAGAGGTGCTCGAGGCGGCGCGGCGCTACCCCGGTTTCTTCATTCCCTTCGGGTTCCTCGACTTCACCCAACCGCCCGACTCGGTCGACCGCTTGCGCGAGAGAGGATTCGTCGGACTGAAGGTAATCCGCACCAAGCGCCCTTACGATGACGAGCGATACTTCTCCCACTACGAGCGAGCCGAGAAACTGAGCATGCCGATCCTGTTCCACGCAGGATATGTCAGCGGCGCCAAACGCGACCAGCTTGCGCCGGGAATCTCCACGAATTCGTCTCCCATGCGACCGTCCTGCCTCCCTGGCATCGCCGCGGCGTTTCCCGACCTGAAGATCATCGGCGCCCACCTCGGCATTCCGTGGGGAGAAGAGATGTTCTACGCCATCAAGTTCTGCGCCAACGTTTACACCGACCTCTCAGGCGGCATGAACCAGGCAAAGCTCAAATGGATCGACCAGTATCTTCATCTCGGCATCGCTGAGAAGATTCTGATGGGCATCGACGCAACCTACGGACGAGAGCAGTACCATCGAGACATTCTCCAGATGGTCGAGTTCTGGGAGCTTTACTTTGAGGTGGCGCTACGACATTCGGATGTGTACCAGTACAAGGAGGCGATCTTCTGCGGGAACGCGGAGAGACTGATACAGAGTCCATCAACATGATTCAGGAGGAGCTTGAGACATGAAAAGAACTTTCATCTTGGCGTGGATCGGAGTCGTCCTTCCAGTCCTGGCGCTACCTGCGCCCGGGGCGTCCCGTGTGGACTTCACACTTGCTGACAACGTTCTGACCGTAACCACCGACCGCTACGAGGTGGTCTGGCAGAACGGCAGCATGGTGGGGCTGAAAACCTTCCTGCCCAAGCCAACGGAAGTCACCGTGGCCGGGCGTCCGATGAACGTCGAGCAACTGCCCAACGGGCTTGCCTCGCTGCACGGTGTCGACCGGGAGGTCGTCAAAAGACTGCACCATCCCTGGGGCAGCTTCAAGCTGGATGAACGTTTCCCCGCGCAGCATCCACCGACGGCGGAGAGCAAAGTCGAGTACAAGACCATTCCCAACGGAGCGCGGCTGACCTACCGCGGACTCAAGGACGACCCGGAGGCCCTGCTGACCCAGGA
Organism: Armatimonadetes bacterium CG2_30_59_28; assembly: GCA_001872605.1. GTDB lineage: Bacteria > Armatimonadota > Abditibacteriia > CG2-30-59-28 > CG2-30-59-28 > CG2-30-59-28. Next base: position 3,833 of record MNXM01000162.1, read on the forward strand.
GCTGGAGGTGGACAAAGTTACCGGCGACCTCGTCATTCGCCAGTACGGCAGAAGTTCCAATCCAGGCGTCTTCGGACTTGGCTTCAGCCTCCTCAATCTGCGTCCCGATCTCGTCTTCGACACGGCCTACTTTGGCGGGCAACGCTGGGACCCCGACTACGCAAAGAATGTTACGGTTAGTCTCGCCACCGGATCGGTGTTCTGGGGCGCGGACCTCATCGTTGGAGAAATCCCTTCCGGCGGCTGTTTTGTTGTCCGCGCGGAAGATCCTCGCATGGAGCCTAAGATGTTCCGTCGCTACAACGACGGTTCCACGATGGCGCTGAACTTCCAAGCGAATGGCATCCCTCCGTACGAAGGCAACAAGGAAGTCTCCATCTGCACCTGGAAGTTCAATACCTACGGCGGGTCGTGGATGGACGCCGCCAAGCCGTTCAAGGACTGGATGGTCAAGACCTTCAACTTGGTTCCTCGCAGCCAGCGGTCATCCAAGTGGGTGGACGACATTGCGCTCGTATGCCCGACGTATGTTACCGAGCCCCTGCTGAAGGAAATGTCGGAGATCGTTGATCTGAAAAAAGCGCTGTTTATGAACTGGGGCTGGCTAAAGGACTTCAACCGCCGCGTCCCGGAGTATCTCCCCGCCGATCCCGAAGCTGCGAAGAAGTCCGCCGCCCTCGCGCACCGGTATGGCGCTCGCGTCGGCATGTACACCAGCCTTGCGCTTGTCGATGTGAAAGCCCATCCCACGATCATGAAGGACTACGACCTCGACTTCTACTACCGCGCGCCGGCGGACGACAAGCCGACGGAGGCCAAAGGCTGGCTGATCCACGTTCATCCCGGCAGCCAGAAGTGGAGGGAGTTCTACGCCGGCAAGATGGACATGCTGCACCGCGAGTTCGGGCTGGATTACCTGTACCAGGACGTGACCGGCTGCGCCATCGGCAGTTCGGGTCTGGTGGAGGGCAGGACTTTCAATGAAGGAGTCATCGCCTGCGAAGCCGCCATTCGGCAGAAGTCGCCGCAGGTCGCGCTGGGAGGGGAATACTGGACGCAGCTCAACGCCGTTCAGGAAGACTTCGGCATTACCGGCTATCTGGCCTGGGGCGGTGAGGACCACAAGGAGTTCATCACACGTCCGCACCAGCCGCATCCGCTCCTCTCGTACCTGTTTGCGGATTACTGCATCCACTGGCCCCACCAGACGACCATCCGGGAGAAGACGCGCTTCCATCGCAGCCAGAACATCGAGGAGGTGGTGGGCGCCATCCCCGTCTGGTCGACGACGCCCGACGACCGCACCAGCGAGGCGCGTGTCGTGCTCGAACGGTCCCGCCTCTGGGCCGACGGCTTCCGTCCCTACTTCCCGAAGAAGTGGGAGAAAGGAGTCGTCTCCTACATGCGCAATCCCGCGGGACGTGTGGTGAAGTATGACCGGCCCGAAGCGAGCACCTTCTGCTACGAGTCCAAGGCGAAGGGAGATGAACTCCGGTACGCGCGAGTTACAGAGACTTCCTCACTCTCACTTCCTACCCCTGTTTCCATTGACGGATGGCTCGGATACGGCGACAAGGGACCCATCGGCCTGAACCCGAAGAGCTGGTACTCAGTGTTCCCCGGCGCGCCCAAGAATCTTCCTGTCCGCATCACCGGCTTGTCTGACGGGGTGTTCATCCGGGGCATACGGCAGAATGAGAAGTACTGCCTTGTGGAGCTGGAAGGCACCGATAAGGGCACGGTGTGCTGGGAGTTGCAGCAAGCCGACATGTCCCTGCTGAGCGGAGCGACGCGCGCCCCCGCCCGCAAGGGGAAGACCGAGGTCTCGCTTCCGGGCGCTCTCGTGTTCGCCGCTGTCGACCCTGCGGAGGCGACCATCAACGAGCCGTTTGCGCTCGGCGAATGGGACTGCGTCGTGGTCAGCGAGGGACACGTGCTGCGCGCCGGGACAATTGACCGGCACGCCAGGTTCGTCTTTGAGGGCGGATCATTCGATGGCTACCAAGTCTTTCCTCCCGCCGGCGGGAAGGGATCGGAGATATCCCTCGACAACCTCGTGAAGCTCCCCGCCGATCCAAAACTCGGTCTCAACTTCAAGATGGGCCGTTTCGGCGGCTCAGGTGAGGGAGTGCACTTTGTCGTGCGCGTCAACGGCATGGAAATCTGGCGACAGTTCAGCGAGTCGAAACGCGGATGGACCGACGCTACCGTTCCCCTCGCCGACCACGCCGGACAGACCCTCGTTCTCAGCCTCGCCGTCGACTGCGGCAACGTCGGCTACCACCTCAGCAACGACCAGGCGATCTGGGGAGAGGTGAAGGTGGTGAAACACGAGTAGGCCAGCGGCAGATAAGCGCCCCACGGATCGAGGCTCTAACGGAACGCCCCTCATTCTTTTCATCTGTCCGATGCGAGGGTATAATTCAACTGCGTCTCGTGACTACCGGAGTCGTTCCTTATGGGAGGTTTCTCGATGCCTGTCTTCGATCGCATAACAATTGAGCCCGGCAAGTGCGGCGGTGAGCCGTGTCTCAGAGGCTTACGTATCCCTGTGCATCTAATCGTGTCTCTGCTTGCCGCGGGCGAAACGTCTGAATCGGTGCTGGCAAACTACCCTGAACTGGAGCTTGGAGACATTCGTCAGGCGCTTGAGTTTGCGGCATACCACCTGAAAGAGAGCATCGTTCCCATACGGGTGGCCGCATGAAGTTCCTTCTTGACTTGGGAATCACGCCGCATGCTCTACGACCGTTCCGGTCCGCAGGACACGAAGCTCACCGGCGCACGGAATTCGGATTGGAGCGAGCCAGCGATGAGGACATTGTGGAGTTTGCCCGTGAGGGTGGCTTCGCGATCGTCACCACGGACAAGCGGTTCGGTGACATCGTGATGCTCAGTGGTTGCTCTGCACCCACGATAGTTCTCCTCCGCTTGGACAACCCCACTTTCAGGGCGATGGTTCAGGCGCTCGATCGCGTCCTGCGAGCTTTCTCTGCGGATGAATTGACCGGGGCCATCGTCACGGTGGAATCCAACAAACTTCGACGACGCTCACTGGGTTGATCCCCATTGTTGCGGGGAGCCTCGGGGATCACCGGGCAGAGTCCATAACGCACCTGGCCGTCGACTGCGGCAACGTCGGCTACCACCTCAGCAACGACCAGGCGATCTGGGTAGAGGTGAAGGCGGTCACTCAGTAGACTTGGAGGTTTGCTACTCAATGAAGTGGATCAAAGCAGTTACGGCATTAGGGATTCTCGCTTGCAGCGCCGTAAGTTCCGCGGACGTGGTACTGGTCCGGGAGAGTCTCACCTCGGCACCCGAGTCAGGAGCGCCAACGCCGCGGGAGGCAGTGTCCATCACCGCCGGTCGGTTCGAGGACCAGAAGGCGACGCTGGTGAGAGGCGGGAGCATCGCTTGGAAGGTTCCCGAGTACGAAGGAGAGTGCTTCGTCGAGGTGTGGGTGAAACCGGAGGGTTGGGATGCGCTGACGAAGCAGGAGGTCATCTTCGCCCGTTTCGTGGCCGGCGAGCAGGAATACCAGTTGTTGAAGCCAACCGATCGCGGTGAGATCCAGTTGCGCCTGGGCGATTCGGTCCTGCAGGTTTACCCCATCTACAACTGGACAGATCGGGAATGGATGAAGAAGGACGCGCGCAACTACTGGCATTACGTGAACGTTGGTTTCTCCATGGATCGTGTTGCCCTGACGATCGACGGTTTCGCTGGCAGGTCGATTGTTGGTCACAAGCCGGGTGGGCGGCTGGAGGTCGTCGAGCTTGTTGGGCAACCTGCCGCGGCGTTTTCCACTCTCCACGTCGTCAATGCTCCCTTTCCGAAGCCGGATGACTTGCGCGCACGCTACCGCAGCCTGTACCGCGGTCAGCCGAATCTGGAGAAGAACACGGTCACCGTTCCCTGGCTGGATCGCGCCCCAAACCTCGATGGGCGGTTCGACCCGCAGGAATGGCAAAGGGCCGCAACGATGGCGGGGTTCTCCCGGCTGAGAGCAACGGGGATGTCGGGCGACCCAATCATCGCGCACGTGGGGTACGACCAACGCTACCTCTACATGACCATTCGCACACCTTACCAGGGCAAGCTGAACGCCAGGCACTGGAAGCAGTTCGACATGCCACTGTGGGGAGAAGAGTCCTACGAGATTTTCCTGCACCCGCCCTACACGGGAGTCCCCGACTTCTGCCAGTTGGTCGGCAATCCGTACGGAGATCAGGCGGACCTGAAGATGCTGAACCTCAAGTGGAACGGCAAATGGGACTGGAGCGCCACCGTGACCGACAGCGAATGGATCGCCGAGCTTCGCGCCGACTTCGCGGGGATCGGCACTCCCCCTCCGGGAAACAGCGCCATCTGGACGATGAACGTGGTCAACACGGAGGCGAATGCTGGCTGGTGCCGCACGCAACGTTACAATGACAGCGACTCCTTCGGGGTCATGCGATTTGACAGGGACGCGCCGGTGGTGCGACCAGGGCAGTTTGAGATCGCGAAGGACTCCGTCACTGTTCCGGTGCAGTTGCTCGGCAGCAAGCGGCCGTGCAGCCTCGGTCTAACTCTGGAAGTGTACGGCAAGGCCGATGTTCTCCCCGCCATTGTGGATGCGCGACAGCTCACCTTGTCCCCGGGGAAATCCGAGCAGTTGTCGCTTGTGGTGAAACGCAGTGGGCTTCCCGAAGGCAAGGCGGTGTTGCGGATTGCTGAGGGGAGCACAACGCTGTTCTTCCATACGGTGGATTTCCCCGTCGCAGCGCCACAGGTTCGCCAGGGCATTCCCGAAGAGTTGGCGCTCGCAGACGCCGACAAGCCCGCCGCTGCTCCAGCCGCGACCCCGTCGACGGATGAGGAGAAAGCTTACCAGCGCAAATGGAGCGCCGAAGAACTCGGCAAGACCCTCTTGGACAACTCGAAGTGGATCAACAACAAACTGGGCATCTCGGGCGAAGTCCCCAAGCCCTGGACGGGAATAGAGGTAATAGGGGAATGGGGTAACGGGGTAACAGGGGCAACCAACCCGCAGACCGGGCGGTCCCCGAACACCCCAACTGCCCACTCGCCCCATTACCCAATTACCCCGTTGCCCTCTCACCCAGTTACTCTCCGCTGCTGGGGACGCGAGTACGTCTACAACAACTCCCTGCTGCCTGTGCAGATACGGAGCGGGGGCGAGGAGCTTCTCGCCGCGCCGGCGCGGTTCGTCCTCGCTCAGAAGAGGAAGCTGATTGCATTCGGCAATGCGCGGGTCGAGGTGCACAAAGTCAACAATGGGTTGGTGCGGGTCCGCTCCGTTGCCCGCAGCGGAAACTTCCAGTTGGAGTTGTTGACGGACTATGAGTTCGACGGGATGGGCAAAGTTGAGATGACCCTCAGTTGTCCTGACACTGCTGACTTCGTCGACGGCTTCCGGGTGGAGTTCCCACTGGCTGAATCGCGCTGCACGTTGTACCACCTCACGTCGTCCCGATCCGGCCACGCCCCATCGAGCGCCTCCGACCGTCTTCCCGCAACGGGCCTGAACCTCGACGCCTTTCGAGAGTTGGTCTGGCTGGGAGACAACGAGCGCGGCTTCTGCTGGTTCGCCGAGAGCATGGAAGACTGGCAGATTGGAGATGAGAAGAGAATCCAGAAAATCAGTGCCTCCCGGGCGGGAGGGCGCGTCTTCTCTATCAAGCTGGCTGACAGGAGTTTTCGGGTCGAGCGTCCCTGGAAGCTGGTGTTTGGCATTCAGGCGACGCCGACGCGTCCTCGCCCGGAGCATTTCCGCGAGATAGCGAACATGGATTCCGTCGCCTGGTGCTGGTTCTGGGGAGACGGCGCCTACTACCCGTGGCAGTCCAACGTGGACAAGGCAAAGGCGCAGATTGCCGGGGCACGGAAAGACGGCAAAGAGGTGATGCCCTGCTCATCGCTCAATTTCTACGGGCTCTACCGTTTCTATGAGAGCCTCTTCGGCAAGGTCCCCGATCCGGGTCTGATCGTTCCTGAAGCCATGTTGTGGGGGCCGCTGTGGAGCGTACAGACCACCCCCACCAGCCTCCCCACCATACCCGAACGGCACACCGCCTCCGGCAACTGGTACGGGAAGCGGTTCCAGCCACACGGGCTGCAGGGGCTGTGTGTCGCGTCGCCCTGGCAGGATTTCTATGTGTGGAAGCTGAACGAACTGATTCAGCAGACCGGCCTGGGCGCTTTGTACCTCGACCAGCCGCTGTTCCCCTGTTCCAACGCTCACCACGGCTGCGGCTACGTCGACTACAAGGGCGAGTGGACGCCGCGCGCGCCCATCTTTGCCATGCGTGAGATGATAAAGCGCATCTACCGCCTGTTCTACGACGCCCACGGAAAGACCTTCATCCGCTGGCATTGCTCCAACCAGATCATCGTTCCGGCGATGTCGTTCGTCGACATCTTCTGGGACGGCGAGAACTACGGTTCCGGCCCCCACAAGGTCTCCGAATTCTACAGCAAAATCCTGTCCGCCGACCGCCTGCAGGCGGAACACACGGGACTTCAGTTCGGTTTCAGCCCCTCGATTCTTCCCGAATTTGAGGACCGATACGCGCCCTCGCCCGCCTCCATCCAGGACATGATGGGGTTGATGATGGTGCATGATGTCTCCGTTTGGGATGGACATACCTCGCACACCGGCTACCCACGGCAGCTTGAGAACCTGCGCCTGTCGCACGACCTGCCCAACAAGAAAGTCATTCACTACTGGGACGGCGACAGACGCGTACAGGTCGGTCCCGCGACCGTTAAGTTCATCCTGCACTTCAGTAAGGAGAAGTCCTTGCTGATTCTGTTCAACTGGAGTGACCAACCGGAGCTTGCTGATGTTCGCCTCGACACGCGCGCGCTCGGCCTTTCGGACGGGGTCTCTGTACAGGACGCCGTCACGAAAGCCGTTGTTGCCAGCGACGCCTGCCACTTCCAGGTCCCCATATTGCCACGAGACTTGAGGATGCTGACAATCAGCCCCCCGTAGGTTAGGGCTCCCGCCCTGACAATGTGGCTGGCACGACAAAGCTGGAGCTTTATCCTACGGAATCGGTACGCCGTAGGTTAGGGCTCCCGCCCTGACAATGTGGCTGGCACGACAAAGCTGGAGCTTTATCCTACGGAACCGGTACGCCGT
>MNXM01000201.1 GCA_001872605.1 Armatimonadetes bacterium CG2_30_59_28
ACGTGCAGCAGAACCGCGAGGCGATGGAGGTCCTGTTCACACTGCTGGCCGATCGCTATGAACGCGGGAGCGTGATGCTCACCAGCAACCTGCCTTTCTCTCAGTGGGAGCAGATCTTCTCGGACTCTGTGAGTCCGCGCTGATCAACCATAACAATTCCGGGAATTATAATCGTTGTCAACGGAAATTATAGTTGACGCCAGACAGTGACTCCACGTTCGCGGGTTCCGGCCCGTTGTCAGATTGCACCGGCAAGACTTTCAGCACTCCTGCCCGGACATTCGCCACTCAGCCAGCAAGCCGATCCACACGGGCAAGTACTGGGAAAAGCGGATCCAGTCCGGTTCCCCGCCAAACCATCGATACAGATAGTTCATGGCAACCAGACCACTGAAGAGAAACCATGATGGTGAGAAACGAACGCAGAGGAAGGGAATCGACCAACAGATGTACCAGGGATAGACGGTGGAAGACAGCATAAAGAATGCGGCGAACACGAAGAACACGCGAGAGAGCGTGCTCTCAGTATCGCCGGACAGGCATCGCATAGACAACCCAAACGCGGTGATGAACAACGCGAGACACACCCCCTTTGCCACAGGAGAGGAGGGGGTGTCCATGTCGCTGACGTTCTCTCTCGACGCGATTCCGAGGTGGTCGATGATCGGGGCCATCATGTCATCCAGCGGAGAGGCAGCCTTCCTCACAACATAGTAAATTCCTGCGTTGCGTTCCCAGTTCTCGAGATACTGCCGAAGGCCCGTAGCACACTGCATGTTGGGGGAAAAAAACGGCAGCGCAAGAACCACCAATGTCAGTGTCAGCGACACCAGGAAGGTGACGCTCTGCCTGCGCGGGGATGGTTCTTGAGGCGAATCGGGCGCGCCGGAGGCGCGCCGCGGGAGTCGCAGAAAACCGAGAAACAACAGAGGGACTGCAAGCAGCGAGTACCCTTTCGCCATCACCGAGAGCGCCAGCGCAAGACCGCATCCCAGAGGGAGACGTCGGGCAAAGAAATAGCACGTGAGCGCCAGGAAGAAGATACCAATCCCGTCCTGGTGTCCATTCAGTGATATCTCGGTCACTACCAGGGGATGCCACGCATAGACGATACTCCACATTCGCGAGCGTCCGAGAGCGCCCAGCAGCCCGCAGAGGGCGAAGATCGTCGCCACGTCGATCAGCGCAAACAGCGCTTTCAGCGTTGCCATGCTGTTCGGCTTCAGCCGATAAGCCACGTGGAAAACGAATTGCGACACCGTGGCATAGACCGTCGGAACGCTCTTATTGTTGATGTCCCACCAGAGGTCATCTCGGTACCCGACGAGGTCGGGGTGGTCAGGAGGGTAGATGAACGGATTGATTCCGAGGTTTGTCATCTTCCCTTCCCAAATGTACCGGTAGGGGTCCGTTGTGCGCGGAGGCTCGTTGGGAACGGCCATCCCGCGGTAGAGAATCGAGAAGGCGATGACAATCAGAAGTCCCCTGCCGCGCCGTTCAGTCGGCAGGAGAACCGCAATAACGACCGCCACTGCAAAGAGCACAAAGGCGGCGGCGAATGCCACTTCGTGGCAGAGAATCCCGTTTCGGGTGGACTTTTCCACCGCGAATACGCCGTAGGGAATCAGCGACAACGCGCCAAGAACTGCAAGGGTGGAACCCCCATGTTTTGCAGTGAACTTCTCAACTTCTGCGCATCCACGCGTTTCCGTCCATCTCATCTCACGTCGCCTCTCGATAGGGACGCGAAGATCCCCCCAAAACACAGGACGGTGAAGATACCAAACAGAACCCGGGTGCTCTGCATCAGATGAGGATACGTTGCGGGAGTGATTTTCTGCGCACCGATGATCAGAGCAAAGACGAGCACGGAGACCCCCATGCTGAACATCTGACCGGTGACGCGCATGGTGCTGAGAAGTCCGGCCGCTACGCCATAGAAGCGACGGTCCACCGAGCTCATGATGGCGTTGCTGTTTGGGGATGAAAACAGTGCGAACCCAAATCCAAGCAGCAGAAGACAGCAGACGATGTAGCACTGTGAACTCTGGAAGGTGAGTCTCAGAAGCAGAGACAATCCTGCCACGGTGAAAGCCATTCCCGTGGACGCGACCAGCCGTGGCTCAACCCGGTCGGACAGTCTCCCCGCCACAGGAGAGAACAGCGCCATCATAATAGGCTGGGCAATGAGAACACGGCCAGCGTGCTCGGCGTTCATGCCCTTGATGTATTGCAGGTACAGACTCAGCAGGAAGCCCACGGCAAATGTTGCGCTGTAATGCAGGAAAGCTGCGAGGTTGGAGAACGCGAAGGCTCGGTTCCCACGGAACAGCTTCATCTCAAGCACGGGGTATTGTTGCGCAGTCTCCCATCGGACGAAGCAGACCGTGGCGATGACACCCAAGCAAAGCAGTCCAGCGCCCTTCACTTCGGACAGACCGGACAACCCAAGCATACACAGGATCAGCGATACACCATAGATGGCTGCGCCAACAAGGTCGAACTTGTCTCCCCGCGATTCCGCCCATTCTCCTTCGAGACGGCAGAGAGCCAGGTAGAAGACGATTGCCTGAAAGGGCAGGTAAGACAGGAACACCGTTCTCCATCCGAAGGTCTCGACCAACAGGCCGCCCAGGACGGGGCCCAATGAGAGGCCCGTGTACACGGATGCCACCGTGCAGCCCAGCACACGGCCGCGATCGCCAGGTGCAAAGACCGAAGTCAGGATGGCGATGCTGGTCCCGAAAATCATTGCCCCGCCCACTCCCTGAAGGAAACGGGCGACAATCAGTACCGAAGATGATGGGGCGGACGCGGCCAGGACCGACGAAAGAATATCCAACGCAATACCACAGGTGAACACCCGCTTCCGACCGTGGCTGTCGGCGAGTTTCCCAACCGGCACGAGAGAAATCGCCGCAGCCAGCAGATAGGCGGATGATACCCAACTCAAGAGCACCGCGTCCATCTCAAACCGCCTCCCGATGGTGGGGAGGGCAATGTTCACAGACGAACCCATAAACGGTGTCAGAAAGGAGCTGAGAACAGCAACGAACAAGGCTGTTCTCTTGAGGCGCGCATCGGGTTTTGCTTCATGTGTGCTGGTTGTCATGAGATTAGCGGTCCAGTAACCGGGAACGCAGCGAAGCAGAAAGAGGGATCATGCTCGAAGCATGATCAGACCACCGAAGCGTCCCGTCACTCCTGCCTCCGCCCGGTACGAATAGAACGAATCGGTGTTGCAGGATGTGCATATCCCGGAGACCTCCGTATGCTCATCGAGCACCCCTTCCTGGCGCAGTTGCCTTTGAGCGACGGCGGTGAGATCGAGGTGCATGGATGCGGGTTCCTCTTTGCGGAGGAATGTCGATCTCTCTCCAGGGAACTCCTTCTCAAACTCAGCAGCAACCTCATGCCCCACTTCGTAACAACACGGGCCGATGCAGGGCCCGATTCCCACCCGAACATCAGACGGGTGGCAGCCGAACGACTCGCTCATTGCTGTCACGGTTCGCGGCAAAATGCCTCCGAGAAGGCCGCGCCAGCCGGCGTGGGCTACAGCAACCACTCTCCGCACGGGGTCGTAGAGGGAACAGACACAACAGTCAGCCACCAGTGTTAGCAACGGCACACTCGGTCGGTCGGTGATGAGGGCATCAGTTCCGGGGAGACCGTCGTCCCACGCCCGGCTGCCGCGCCTCAGATGCTGTTTTGTGACCACGGCGATTCCAGTGCCATGCGCCTGTTGCCCCACCACCAATGAGTCGGCATCAACCCCAACGGCGGCACAGAATAGACGGCGATTGCGCCACACGGCCTCCGCGTCATCCCCCACATGAAGCCCCAGGTTGAGAGAATCGAAGGGCGGCGCGCTCATGCCTCCCGACCGCGTGGACACCGCAGCTACGAGATCGGGAAATGGATCGAGCAGACCGTATGCCAGATAGGCTAAGCTCCCGTCTTGGTGTTCAGTCATCCGGCACACGCTCTGCGCGTGTGGTTGAGTAGACGGTTCGGCGAACGTTGCATATTGCGTCCTGTTGGCATCGGAGCTATCCGTGCAATATATCACTTCATGACGTGGGCTGCAATTTCGTGTTCAAGCGGGTGAGCCACACCCCCAGGCTCGTGTGCCGTTGGGGTGTACATCCGCCAGCGACTGTGCAATATTATTGGCGCCGTGTTTTCTCGAGATCGGGATCACATCTTTGATTTTTGATATTCGTATGGCGCGCAGTTCCAGTGCAGAGGATTTTGGTTTGCGTGAGAGAGGATTTGGAGTACTGAGGTCGTATCGGACTCTTCGAGTCCGCAGAGATAACGATAGCGGCCAGCAATAATCGATCCGTCGGGAAGCTATTGGAGAAGTATTCCGACACCCCCAGGTTACTTGCCGCTGCGTGTCTGGTTCGCATGTTAGAACAACGCCCTCACAGCGTGGTGATGACAATGGACAGCGACTTCCGGTTTTATAGGAAATGCTTATGCACTTAACTCCGAATCCCCCCGAACTTGTTTCGGGGGATTGTTAGATTTATGCTATTGCACATGAGGGTTTCAGAGAATTCCCCCGGATTCATTCCGGGGGATCGTTAAGACCGCGCTACGTTCGGAGTAGAGTAAACCGAACAATCCCCCGCAACAAGTTCGGGGGGATTCCAATCCAAAGTTTTCGGAGCAAAGCGCCTAAGCAATATAGGAAAAATGGTCGGCAGGTCATCCCAGCGATCATGCCGTGAGCGCTCCGGTTGATGTGGTGTACGTGTCCCCTCTCACGCAGCCATCATCTTCCTCAACCAGGGCCACACGCGCACGCCCTCCCAGTGGTGGTCGCCTCTGAAGACGTGCAGGTTGCAGCGGTCGCCGACTCCCATCATCTCATAGGCCCGCTTCAAGTCGGCGAACGATTGCCTCACTGCTTGCACGGGGAAGCCGCCGTCTTCGGTTCCCGTTTCGGACATAAAAGTATTGGGAGCGACCAGGGCGGCGACATCGCACATTTCCGCGATGCGTCCGAGTCCGGGAACGTAGTGATCCATGCAGTGGTGCTGCGCCACGATGGAATCTCGGAATGTACAGAAGTACCCGCTGGTCACCACGGCGCTGAACCGTTTGTCCATCGCTCCCGCAAAGAGGCACACGTTTCCTCCGCTGCTGATGCCCGCGACCGCAATGCGACGCGTAATCACTTCAGGAAGCGTTCTCAGGAGGTCACCGACCCGAATCGCCTCAAAGGCACGCAGGCCTGGCAGCGACATCCCCAGTTGAATGGCGTCCATCGCGATCTGCCAACACCCATGCACGCCCGGAGTTTTTTGCAGGTGACGGAACGCCTGCCGCCGTCCCCACGCAATCTGTTCATGCGCGGCGGCGACAAAACCCTCCCGCGCGGCCTGAAGGGCGAAGTCGTGCTGATAGCCGGTGAAGAGTTCCCGGTCGCTTCCATCGCAGGCCAGCCCGACGAGTTCGTTGACGCTCGAGGTGTGACCGGAGCAGCAGACGAGACCGGGAACCGGTCCCGTCATCTCGGCCGGAAGGATGACGAACACCACTGTCTTCAGACCGGGCAGCGTCTCCAGCTCATAGCAGCGTCGGACGAAACCGTTTCCCGGCTCGGTGGACAACAGCTTCGGAGCGAGGGGAACCGGTCTGTAGAGCGGGAACCCCAGCGCATCCCCCAGCTCTTTGCGGAGCCGTCGCCTCCAGGATGGGATCGCTTTCGGTTGCTCAAAGGGGAATGCGAGCGCCCTTTCCGCGCCGTCATATTCTCGCTTGAGCCACTGCAGAGGGTCATAGGATTGTGGTGCGGCGTCGCCGCGTCGTGCGATAACTGGTGTCGTTCTCAATGTCGCTTCTCCTCCATTTCCTTTACCCACGCCTTCACTTGATTCACCGGGAACCGCTCACCGGGACACCTTGTGTCTCCATCCACTTGTCGATGGGTATGGATATTTTCCGGACCAAAGTGATAGCGATCAACCAGTTCTTCGATCAGTTTACGCAGAGCCTGCATCTGTTCCCGGGTGGGTTTTGACGGCTCCATTTTGCCGACAGCCTCCTTCGTGAAGTTCCCCACCAGGCAAATACCGATGCAATCATTCCCCTTGGTTGCGTGCGCGCCGCGGCACCCCTCCGGGCGCCCCGGCTCGATGACTCCATCTGAACGGATGACGTAATGGTACCCGATATGATAGATGACGCCATCATATTCCTTCGAGAAGCCCCGCCGCGCGTGCCAGGCGTCGATCACACTCACAGTCACCAGATTGCCGCCGACTTTGCCGGCAGTGGCAGTGTGGTGTAGCACGATCCCTCGAGGGTGTGGCTTTCGCGGCGGCTGAAGTTTGATGAGAATCAGGACAATGGCAATCAGTAGACCACCGATTAGCACTCGTTTCGTTGCCCGCGCTTCCCACTGCGGATCAGCAGCAGGCAAAGCGCCGGCGCGATTGTGAGACCGACGCGCCCGTCTGTGATGATGAGTGACGTCGCGGTTAATCTTGCGGGATGGCATCATGATTCGGAGTGTGGGAACCGCAGGGCGCCTGATCAGGCTCTCTCTGCTCATCGAGTTGGACGGCGATCGGTGTCGGCTATCCAGTCGGCCTGGAATCGCTAAACGGAAACGGGTATCCGATTGTGGATATTGTTTCGCGCGCGACCTCAGAGAACCCGGAACGCGAGTTCAGAGACCCCGAAGCCGGGACTTCAGCCACGCGTAGATACTTGCGCCTATCTGCTTGTAGCCAAAGGCGTTGGGGTGCACGCCGTTGTTTTCCGGGTAGCCGTCGACGGGATCGATGTTAAGCTCCGTGGGAACGACGAAGGTGTTCTCAGCTTCACGTCCCGCGAATTTCGCGATCTCCCGTTCCACCAACCGATGCTGAATACGCTTCCATCCCCAACGGTGGAACCTTCCCTTATAGTTCGCCTCGAAAACGGACTCCCGAGCATTGGGAGGAGTGGTGAGACAGATGCCCAGCTCCGCTTCCGGCGCGGCGCTCCTGAAGGCGGCGACCAACTTGTCCGCTTCAGCGAACATAACATCAATCCGCTCGTCGATCGCCGAAGGGACTTCCGGATCTGCGCCAAAGCAGTCGTTGATCCCCAGCAGAAACGTCACATGAGTGGGACGCTTCCCCCCGAAGCTCTCATCGAGATACCGCGCCACGTCCAGAACAGGCTTTTTCTCGCCTCCGAGGAACACAAAGGGGCTGCTGCGTTTATTGTATGTACCGTCCGGGTTGGGTTCGTAGTGCGTCGTAAACCGCGCCCAGGTCCAACCGCCGTAACCCTCGTGGGCGACGCCTTCCTGCGCGCCCGCGGGACGATGAGTTCCCAGCATTTGCCACTTGGGGTTCTCAGGCTGTGACAACAAACTCGCGATTGCGTTGGGGTAGGCGGTAGCGTGAGTGAGGCTGTCGCCGACAATCAGCAGCGCGACTTGTCGCCCTGCCCCTGCATTGGCGGGAATCACGCGCAGACTGGTCGAGGCGCGCCCCAGGACGGTTCCGGCCGCATCGCTGACCGTGACCGTCAACGAATGGTCGCCCGCGTCCTTTGCCGTCGGTGTCACTTTCCAGCAACGCTCCCCACTCTCTCCCGCAAGGTTGCACTCGATGCCGAAGCGGTCATTCTCCGGCGTCTCCGTCAGCACAACGTTGTCGTAGTAGAGGCTCATCTCCTGCCCGACAACGGCAAACCAATGCGCGGGCAGTGTGAGACGGAGTGGTTCCGGCTCCGCAGCCGCAACGGTCATTGACGCGGCAAAGACAATGATGGCAAGGGGCGAACAGAATCTGTTGAGTGGCATGATATCCTCCGCAAACAGGTTGGGGATTCCCTGCGTTTTATGCTACCGTCGGCAGGAACTCCTCTGCGTACCATCGATCCAGCTTCTTGTGCAGCTCGACGATCATTGGTTCGTCTGCCTTCTTCCAGTACATCCCTGTAAACCCAAACTGAATGGTTGGGTACTCTCCCAGCCGTTCCATATAACCGCGTATGGTGGTCTCCTCTTCACCCTCCACCAGTTCCTCACCATAGCACAAAACGACCTGCCTGTCCTTCAGCAATCCCAGAATTTCGTCCATCCCCATCGAACCAGCGGTGGCGCTGGGGATGATGCCCGCCTCGGTGCTTAGGACGTTCGGGAGCAGATCGAGTGTCGTCTTGATCACGTGCGGGCCGCTGCACGGGTGGATGGCGACGCAATTGCCGAAGTGCTCGGCAATCTGCAGGTCGTATGGCAGCACGGACGCCTGATACCGCTGCGCCGAAATAAGGTTCACGGAACACTCTGCCACCCGAGTGGAGCGCCAGGGAGCCTTCGCCAGCCGATCCGCCCCAATGCGCTCCGTCAGCAGTCGATGCGCGGCGATCCAGAAATCGGTAATCTGCTGCATCAATATTCCGTAGGCGTCAGGGTCATCCTCCATGTCCATGAAGAGATCTGTCCCCACAATCTGTTGCGCGATATTGAACGGCCCCTGAAAATCCGGCAGGTTGATCTGGATCCATCCGGGAGTGTTCTCCTTGACCGTGTCGAGGTACTCCAGAATCTCAGGCATCTTCCCGCTGGTCTCCACATCGGGAGGTTCCCGGTCCCTGAAGTCTGCGAGGGGGATGTTGTTCAGAGCGGTTGTCGGCGCCGCGGGATTGTCTTCATCCAACTCGATACCGAAGACGGTGGGGATGAACCCCACACCGCCGGACCCAATACCGACACACGGGAAGATGGGATTCTCCATCTTCAGGGGACCGGGAATCCCCTCCATGGCTCCTGCCAGGCGTTCCAGTGGTGTGGGTGGCGAGGGAGGAGGTCCCTGCCTCAGGTCATGTTCCGGGTCGGGGGCGCGACTGATGGACAGCGGAGCGTAACGCGGGATGCATCCCTCCATGAGGTCTTCTTCGATCAGTAACAGATTCTTATCGGGCCGAGATTTCAGTACCTCAGAAAGCTCCTCCAGAGCGCGCTCGATGCGTTCTTGTGGTTTCAATACAAGTCCTCCTTGCATATCATCTTGAGAATCTGCGTCACTTCATCTCCGGCCAGCCAGTGGCGGCGAACTCGTCAACCGGTTTGCCCCACGCATGATAAAGGAGCCGGATGTCCTTCGGCGTCTCATCCTTCAGGAACGTATATCGCACGTCCCGTTCGTACCGCGAACGGCAGCGACGGGCGCGGTCCTTGAAGTGGAGATCCTCCTGAGGCGCCGTGTACGGTGTCGTCCGAATGTGAACGCTGGGATGCAGCGCAGGCCGGTACGTAACCCACGACTGCCGAAACCGAACGGTGTCCATCTTCTCGTAAAACGTCGCCAATCCAGTCTTCTCGTTCGGATCCTTCCAGGCATACCAGCCTTCCTCGGGGTTGTCGGTGGCGTAGAGTTGCCGCCAGGGATGCAGCAGGCGATGCTCGGGAGTCTCGTTGACGGTGACGACATGGGCCGTGTCAGCCAATGGAACGATAAGTTGATCGGCTTCATCGAGGTCCTTGCCAATCTGCACTTGACTGGCGTAGGGCCAACTTCCCTCAAGGTCTGTGCTCGTATAGTTGACGATCTCCTCGAGATCGACGACAGCGCAGTTCTCCCAGAAGTAGAGATAATGAACGACATCTCCGCTAAACGTCTCCTTACCGTCCTTCTCCAGCTTGAACGCGTCGCAACGCATCTCAACCACCGTTCTCGCCGGTCCCCGATAGACGACCTCGGGTTCCGACCACACCGGCGCACCGGGGCCGCTGGCGAGGGTCCGCGGGAAGTAGTTGCCCCAATTGCTCTCCAGCCGCGCCATGGTGACTCCCTGCCATTCGACGAAGGCCAGCGACCCGCGCCCGTGATTCTCAATCCGATTGGCGCTGGTGGGTTCCACTCCCCCTCCGTGGAGACCTATCGTCAAGCTGCCATTCTTGATCAACAGTGAATAGAGTTTCCCCTGTTGAGGAACGACCTCAATGGACGACTTCCCTGACGCGACGGACTGCGGAACGCCGTCATAGTAAATCAATAGCGGTTGAAGCTTCGGACTCAGTGCGACCGTAAAGGCCACTCGGTCGTCGTCGTCGAGGACACCATTTCCCTTCGGCTGAAAGTGACCGCTCTCGTCTCGCTCCTCCATCTGAAAAGAAACCGGGGCCGTCGAGGTGTGCAGCGCGAGTGACGCGACCGGTGGCCGCGGCACCCCCGTCCACCGATAGAAATCCGCGCCGGTGAACACGATTCCCGCCTGCAGACCAACCCGATCAGCGGCAGGAAGAGTCAACGCTACGCGTCGCTCGCAGCCCGGTTCGCGCCAGTCTTCCTTCGAAAACGCAGCGGAAGTGAGGAATAACGCAAGCATGAGAGTCGAATAGATTCGGGCATTCACCGCGGCACCCCTTCCTTCACCAACGCGACGGGATTTCCGAACAGATGCACACGCCATCTCGCCCGTTAATGAAATGCCTGCCCGATATCACAGAAGGCGGTGTGCTCTCGTTGGGTCCCCGCACGTTGGTGAAATAGATTCGCTTTCCCTCGCTTGAACACCAATACGTCACGCAACTAAGTAGGTGGTCAAAAATACTGTCCCATAGTTCCCGAAAAGGTAGTGGGGGGTTATGCTATTTGACAGTTTGATTCGGTAATGGCAATCCCCCCGGACTTGTTCCGGGGGAATGTTAGGTTCGCGCTACAACCCGGACGCCGCGCAACCTCTTCTTCAA
>MNXM01000055.1 GCA_001872605.1 Armatimonadetes bacterium CG2_30_59_28
TTGACATTAGACGCCGGATCGCTTCAGCGTCCGGTAGCTCACACAGGCAGCTACACGATGGAGGCTACCCTCCTTTTCTCCCCTTCGATACTCCGTACTCCTGTACTCGTAGCCCCGAATTCCAAAGCCGTGATACAATAGCGACGTAGACATGCGTTGACTCCTCGAACAATGGATTCCTGTGCAGTGAGTCAAACATGTCTGCCCTTATTCTGCAATTCAATCCCGAAAGTATGCATTAGTCGGATGAACCAGAAAAGATGTCCTTTTTTGGCGCTCGGTAGTCAGTTGTGTGAGCGACCGGACGCTGAAGCGATCCGGCGTCCTTTTATGTGGGAACTTCCAAAACGATGCACTCCGGCATTGACTTCCCCACTCAGGCGAGTATGATGCACTGACGACACTACGGCGCGGGCGCACACAGCGGATCGAAGAAAGGAGATGTGTATGCTTCAGGAACGCACACCCCCTGATTGGAAGAAGAGCACGGCCCTGCTGCTCCTCACGGCAGTCCCGCTGCTATGGTACGTCTGGAATCGCCGCCACCGGCCCCCCGATCAAGAGCAAATCCGTCTCTCCATCGACAAAGCCCTCGAAGGGATCGAGGAACGGAGGCTGGGGAAGGCCCTGTCGATCGTCTCTGACGACTACAAGGATGCAGAAGAGAACCGAAAGCGCGATCTCACGCGGCTGGCCGTGGGAGCGTTTCAATCCACGACCGCCATTCGCGTCTATGTTTCCGCGCTGGCCACCGAGGTGCAGGGCAACACAGCGGTGACTCAACTGAAGGCAACGGTGGCATACACAGATGCGACGGGGCAGAAACTAACCGAAGCATACGCTCCTCTGCTTGTCTGGCGCAAGGAACGACGCGGGTGGAGGGTCGTATCAGCACAGGCGTTGACGCACCCGGAATCAATGGGGAACTGAAATGCGGCAGGGACGGAGGAAGGCGATCGCCGTCGTTAGAACATCATTCCGGACTTGGACATGTCGGCGAACTGCACACAGGCCGGGCCGAGGATAACAATAAACAACGCGGGGAAGATAAAAAGAATGAGAGGTATCAGCATCTTCACGGGAAGTTTGGCTGCCTGCTCCTGTGCCCAGAGGCGGCGACGTTCTCGGAGTTCATCGGACTGCGCTCGCAACGCGGACCCCAGCCCAACGCCCATTTTTTCAGCCTGATCAATGGCTGTTACCAAGAGAGAAAGCTCAGGCATCCTCACCCGCGCCGCCATCGACCGAAAAGCGCCAGAGCGCGTCTGTCCTGCGGAAATCTCCCGCATCGACCGAGCCAGCTCTTCTGTCAGGGGTGATTGGATCTTGTCGATGGTCTGCCCGACCGCCCCGTCGAAACCGAGTCCCGCCTCCAGCCCGAGGGTAATGAGGTCGACCACGTCGGGCATGCTCTTCTTGATCTGCTTAATCCGCTTCTTAGCGGTTCGGCGAAGAAGGAAGTCGGGGATCGAGAATCCCACCATGCAGAACACCAGCATCAAGAAGGGTATCAAAGGCTTTAACTTCGCGGCAGTCTGGAAGGTCTCCTTCTGAGCAAGGATGTTAATGACAATATACACAGCCGGAGTGGCGAACAAAGAAATCGCGCCAAATACCAGAACAACCAGTAGCTTCAGCCCCAACAGTTCATTGACCTGCATCCCCAGTGGGTGCCCGGCGGAGTCCAGAAGCTCGTTCAGGTTACCGCTCACCAGCTTGTCGCCGCCCTTACCGACGACGCCCCCGAGTTTCCGGAGAATGGGTTGGAGCGCCCGCTCGACGAAAGGCTGCTCTTCTTCCTCCTCGACCATGGCCGCGGCAACTTCCGCTTCCGTGACCTCGGCCAACGACTGCAACCGGGAACGCATGACGCGCGCCCCCCACGCGGAGGTCAGACTCCAGATGATCATCGCGACAAATCCCAACCAACAGATGGCGACAAAAAAGACCATGATGGCTTCACCTGTATTGCTGTTCCAGATACGGGGACAAGCCCCGACGCGACCCACACTGCCGCGGCCCCTTCCATGAGGCTATCCCTCGAATTGCAGCATCTTGTTGATGATCAGGCAACCGAAAGTCTGCATCCCGATGGCTCCCCAGATCATCTTCTTCCCAAGCTCGGTTGTGAACAGAAGATTTGCGTAGTCGGCATTGATAAATTTGAGCGCCACGGCGATGCCCACGGGAAGGAGAACCAGCATCGCTCCGCTCATCCGTCCCTGCGCCGTGGCCGCGCTGATTTCGCGGCGCAGCTTAATTCGTGCGCGAATCGTCTGTGATACGGTCTCCAGAAGCTCCGACAGATTTCCCCCTGTCTGCAACTGAACGCAGCATGCGGTGATCGCCATATCCAAGTCATAGCTCTGCACCCTCTCTCCCATTTTCCGGAGCGCGTCCCGGACGTCCATGCCCAACTGCGAGCTGCGCACTACGCGCCTGAACTCGTCCGAGATCGGAGGGGGCATTTGCTCCCCCGCAGCAGAGATTCCCTGGATGAAGCCGTACCCGGCCTTCAACCCGGAGGCAATCATCGTGAGGGAATCGGAGAGTTGTCCCTCAATGATGTGAATTCTTCGTTTCTTGAGGAAGCCCAACACCATCCACGGCAGTTTGTACCCAAATATCACAAACAGAATGGTAATCACCAGGCCCTTGTGAGCGATAAAGAGACCAATGAGCGCCATCACGATCGTCGAGATCCCGACAAGACCGAGGAACTCTGCGGGTTTGAGGGGAACGCCGGAGGAGATGAGAGTCAACTCCAGTTTCTTGAAGAACGTCTTTCCGCGGAAGAGGTCCGCGAGAATCTGGAAGCGCTCCGCTCGCTTGGTCCCGATAACCTGCCCCTCCAACTCGGAGGCCAACTCGGCGTCGAATCCGCTGGGGCCTGCGATGACGTCTTCCATCCGCCGGCCCATAGTCCTTCGCGACTTCCCGGTGATGGCGCGAACAATAAAGAAAACCACCGGACCGAGAACCAGCACGATGATCCCAATCCCCACAGGATTCATGGGTACCTCCTCAGCGTCATGTAAAGAGTCCAGGCGGCAGTTTGCAGCCTTTGGCGATGAGTTCCGGCATGCACTTGGGACGAAATCCAGTCGGTCTCATTTCGCCAATAGCTTTGCCGTCGGAGTCGACCCCCTTCTGCTCCCAGACAAAGATATCCTGGAGGAGGATCGTATCACCCTCCATTCCCTGAACTTCAGTAACGTAGGTTATCTTCCGAGCCCCATCTGAAAGGCGCGCCTGCTGCACAATCAGGTTCACGGCGGACGCAATCTGCTTGCTCAGCACCTTCACCGGGAGGTCCAGTCCGGACATGAGAGACATGGTTTCCATACGGGAAATGGCGTCACGCGGCGTGTTGGCATGCACAGTGGAAAGAGAGCCATCATGCCCCGTGTTCATGGCCTGAAGCATGTCAAGAGTTTCCCCACCGCGGCACTCACCAACGACGATCCTGTCGGGGCGCATACGCAGGGCATTGCGCACAAGGTCGCGAATCGTCACTGCTCCTTCGCCCTCGATGTTCGGGGGGCGCGACTCCAGAGAAACGAGGTTCGGCTGGTTGATCTGCAACTCAGCCGCGTCCTCCACGGTGACAACTCTCTCGTCCCGTGGAATGAACCGTGAGAGCACATTCAGAAGGGTCGTCTTGCCGGAGCCTGTGCCTCCAGAGATGATGATGTTCTGCCTTGCCTCAACCGTCGCCTTCAGGAAGTCACGCATGGGCTCTGTCAGCGACCCAAACTTGATCAGGTCCTCGTCGTTAAGAGGGATCTTGGAGAACTTCCGGATTGTGATCGATGATCCCTTCAAGGCCAAAGGCGGGATAATCACATTGACGCGGGACCCGTCCGGCAGACGACCGTCAGCGATCGGTGTGCGCTCATTCACCCGGCGCCCGAGAGGAGCCAATATTTTATCAATAATTCTGCGAACATGTTCGTCGTCGTTGAAACGACGGTTCGCCAGAGTAACCTTCCCTTTCCGCTCGATGAAAATCTCGTCCGGCGCGTTCACCATCACTTCACTGACCGCATCATCGTCAAGCAGAGTCTGCATGGGTCCGTACCCAATGACTTCGTCCAGTACCTCGTCGAGAAGAATTGCGCGACGTTTGGCGGAAAGCGGAACCCCCACCTGATCCAGCACCTGTTTCATGATGACTTCAGCGTGCTGACGAACGACTTTTTCGTTCAGTTGCGGGACCACCGTCCCGCTGGGGAGCTCCAGCGCGGGAATGAGCGCTTCATGCACCTTCGTCCGGAGCTCAACCATCTGGGCATCGTCCGCGACTTCTTCCTCAACCACTCGCGCGACTGGTTCGGGGGGACGGAGAACATGTCTTTCGGGAGGAGGTGGGGCGCCAGGTGTCTCCGCTGGCGCGGGGGGCGGGGTTGCGCTCTGCTGCGCGCCCCCGTCAGATGGCGGTGCCGCCGGTCGTCTCAAAATAATTGTGGGACGTGAATCTGCCATCGTATCTTTTCACCTTGCGCCTGGCGTGCGTACACCATCACCTGACCGTGGAGTCAGTGTTTCTTTCCGAAGGGCCACCAGCCATGCTTCCCATCTGCCTCGGCGGGCAAAGCATCTTCGTTTCCTCCGGTGAAAGCCGCCAGTTGGATAACCATGGCCGACAGCGGGTTCTTCGGCTCCTTCAGCACAAATGGCACCCCCATGTTGATCGAGTCAGTAACCAATTTCTGATCATCCGGCAACACCCACCGAATCTTTCGACCGAACGTCTTCTCCACGTCTTCCGAGGAAACGAAGCCGTCTTTCGAATGCTGGTTCAATACAACGTGCGTCCGGTCTTCTCCGACGTGCTTTCGGGTGATGGTGTCCAGAAACGTCTTGGTGCCTTTGAGGTCGAGAAGATTGTGGTCGGTGGCCACAAGATAGACCATGTCACACAGCTCAATGTAACGGAGTTGCTCATCTCCGTGCAGCATGGGGAGAAGAATCACAATATGATCCTGGGTCTGCCGGAGGATGTTCACCACCCTCTCGAGTAACGCGAATGGAATAACATCCAGGTCCTCGGCGCCCGGGTCGGTAGACCCGGGGAGCAGATTGAGTCCCTCCTTGTGGTGCGCCATACAGGAGTTGACCATGCCGACATCGAGCTCATCCGCAATCTGCGCCAGGTCCTTCAGACTGCGCGCGGGACGGATGTTCAGAAGTACCGCCGCATCCGAGTGGTCCAGGTCGACCAGCGTGGTCTTGCTGCCCTCATACTTTGCCAGCGCGATAGCGAGGTTCGTGGCGAGGGTCGTCTTGCCTACGCCTGCTTTACCGCTGCAGATACCAGTAGCCTTTCCTGCTCCCGGGGCGGCAGTGGCGTCCTGCGTCGCCCCTGCGTCCGCCGGGGAGGGAGGCGGCGCTGCCCACCCATCCGGGAACTTCTCACGCACGACCTTGAAAACTTCGTCGACGGCTGTTAGAAGGGTTTCCGGGTCAACCGGCTTGATGAGAAAATCCTCCGCTCCGACGCGCATGGCAGCACGAATACTATCGTTGTCCTGAGCAGCCCACAGGATAATGCTGCCAACAGGGAGGTCCTGAACGAATATCTTTTCCAGCGTGTGGATAGCGTCAAGCTCTAACGCGTCACCATCAATAACGATCACATCCGGCTTCACTTCCGAGGTAACGCTGATGGTTTGGTCGGCATTGGTTGTGCGTGCGACGATGCGCATCACACGCTCATCGACCAGCGCTTCGTCGATCTCGGCAAAAAGCCCCGTGTCTAGGTGGGCAATAAGGATTCGGGTCTCTTCAGTACTTTCGGCCATGCTTTTTCCTTTGGTCGTTAGTCTCCCCAATGGATGTCCCGCAGAACGCACCCATCTCAGATGGTTTTTCCGACTGCCCGGAAGCGACTCCCCTTCTCCTTCGCCATTTAATCGCCCTCCGGGCAATATGGTAATTCGGGGAAGCAAGTTACCGCATGGCTCCCTGTTGCAGTCTGAGAACTCAAGGCGCACCCATTATACCACGCCTGCGCCACTCATTGAACAGCGACCCCATTCTATCCGTTCAGTGCAGCGCAGGCAATACGAGTGTGTCCACAGAACCAGCTCCGCCCAGACCCGGCGTCTACTCCGGCACGGTAACCGTTTCAACCTGAGTTCCCTTGACCACTTGAACAGTCTTCGCCGGAGAAGCAGACGGCGGTGAGGGGACCGCGCGAGGGACGACTCCGGTAGGCGCTGGTAGCTGTGGAAGTATAATAGCGGCTTTCTTCAGGTTTCTCCGGGGTCCACCCACTCCCTCCCCGCCGGGGACAACAACCCCTGATCGATTCCCCGATGAGGCCGGCGCGGAATTGGGGTAGTGAGAGTGCTTGCGGTGCGGATGCTCCCATTCCTCCTCGACCTTCGCGTGAAGGGCATTTTCCGGGTTACGAATGGAGAGCCGAACGTCACCCCGTTCGGTTGCGGCCGTGATTTTGACGGCGTCATCCGGAGTAACCGCAACGACCACCCGAACCATCTCGGCCAGCGCGGCCTCCTCCCCGGGTCTCTTGGTCTCCTCGCTCTTAGCCTTCTTTTTGTCTCTTCCCTCGGCAATCGGCATCGCGCCGGGGACATCCAGGGAAATCACTTCGCAGTTCTGCGCAACGGTTCTTGCGACGGCGTCGGTGGCATCGGTGCCGGCCCCCACGTAGACGACAAGCACATCCACCTTGTCCCCCACATTCAGTAGCCCGGCGGTCGTCTGTTTCGGGTCGAAGAAGAGTGGTATTGCGCGCAGCCCATCGGGGATTGGGAAAGTTGTCGCAGAGGCGCTGATGGCGTCCGTCCTGATCTTCTCACCCACCGCAATTGTCCGACGGACGCTCTTGCCCCTGATCGCGGAAATATCCTTTAGGAACGCTGCGTCCTGCACCCCTTCCACTGTAACGGACTCAATCATATCCTCCGAAATGGGGATGCGGGGATACAGCGCTTCCTTCGCAACGACGTACGTAGCCTTCGGGGGAGGACCCTCTGGGACGATGTTTTTCTTCTTGACATAAACGAACGTAACAACAGCGGCAAGGAGACCTAAACCAATGGCACCCAATACAATAGGATTTTTCATACTGCGATCACTGCTCCCTTCGTAACAATGGCGTCATTCGGATGCAATAGGGGATCATCAAACTTGAATCGTATTATAACCACCAGAGAACTCAATCGCAAATCCGCGGGCAGCAATTTGCGGTTGGTGAGACCGCTAATACCGTGATTCTGTCGATTTCAGGGGAGTATTCCACAAGCAACGGAAAGAAATTGCTGTCTGTCGGTGGGGCAACAGACAACGGGGTCGAACAACCATGCGGAAGAGAACCTCCCCGTTGGCGCCCGCGCTGAACTAATGCCCGCTACTCGCCCTTCCGCTACTGCTGCCACTGGACGATGAGCTACTCCCCGAGCTTGACGAACTGCTGCTGGAAGTGCTTGATGCTGAACTGGTGCTGGAAGTGGAACTGCTACTGCCCGTGCTCGTGGAGGAACTTCCACTCGTACTCGAAGTGGAACTGGTTGAGGAAGTGCTGGATGAAGTGGTCCCGATGGATGTATTGACCTCTGCAAGAGTTACCACCTTCATGCTCTCATCGCTCGAGTAGCTGCCTCCACTGGCCAAGCTTCCCGATCCGACCCTCGAAAGGAATTCCCCCTCAATGTACTTATCGCTTCCCGTGGCGACAGCATTTGTGATACGAAAGGCCGCAAAACCAACAATGTGGTACATGTTTCCGTTCGGCCAATGTGTGTCGGGTTCGGTGAAACCGTTGTCCTCTACGTAGTTCTCAACATCGGCATCGTCGTAGAAGTCATCGTATATCGGTAGGAGCACAATCTCGCCAATCCTGTCTGCAGCTTCCTGGATGGTGGAGGCCCGAACACCTGGGTCGCCATTGACAAAGTCACCGTCCATCCCGCCAACAGATCCGGCGAAGAGCGAGTGATCATAGCCGTTCATGACCCAGTCCCTGAGATCGCTATTGCTATGGCTCGTGCTGTCAGTGCGCCCGTTGGGGTCATCCGTGCTGTAAACATAGTTGAAGTTCAGCCAACCACGCTCACCATTCGCGAGGATGGCTCCCGCGTCGTTCGTGATTTTGTTGTCGTCCCAGATTTTGATGCGCGTCCCTGCGGTGATGCCGGTGAGCAGCTCGTCGTTGACGCCAACGGGAAACGCCCCCGAATCCAGCGATCCCATGGCGCCCACCTTTGCCACTGCCTCCGCAGACGCCTTCTTCTGCCCGATGCCGATAATGCCGCCGAGGAACATCGTGAAGATCGTCTCGCAGTACACCTGCACGCCTGCGGCGGTTGAGGGAGGAACAGCGCTCGGTCCATAGTCCGAGATAGCGCCGAGTACGGAGTCGTCATCCACATAGAACGCAGCGATGGAGTCGGAAGGAGCGCCGTTGCGCGCCGTATAAGTGGCAATCACTGACAGAATGTCATCGTTGGTCACACCTCCGCTTGCCATCGAGCGGGCGCCAGCCAAAGCTCCCGCATCCGCCGCGTTCTGCATGCGTCGGCGCTGCTGGTAGGCATTGCTGCCGTCCACGGCAAGAGCGGCGAAAAGCAGAACCGCAATCAGACCGAAAGCCACGATCACGATGGTCTGTCCGCGAGAGTTGATAGTTCGTCTATTGTCGGGCATTGGCGACTCCCCCCTGAACTTCGTCACGCCTCAATGTGCATGGTTGACTGACCTCTCAACGTATAGTTGTTGAGGAATGGAACGATCGATTGGTACGGGTAGGTAACTTGGACGCGCAGACGGCTGCCGCGGCTGGTGTTGCCGTCGGGATAGGACACGGTGATGGTCAGGTTGTTCATGTTCAGACCTGCGATAAACCGTTGCGTTCGGGCAGTGACGTTGTCGGGATCGGCGTTGTCGGCATCATCAACCCAGTCGGGATGCAGGATACCATATCGGGCGCCCTCGCGCGCCGCGTTCTGCAACAGGCTGGAGGAGTAGTAAGCGCGGCTGTACTCGATCATCCCAAGGATGATGAGGATCATCACCGGCAAAACCAGAGCAAACTCCACCATTGCCTGACCGCTACGCCGGGAGCGTGGAAAACGTGTCCCCGGTAGGGTTGTACGTGAATGGGTTATCATGTGCGCTCACCACCTGGGCGTCAATCGGGGAGAATCGCCATGGAAGCCCTCGCTCTAAGGGTCTGATCACCGATGCCAAGAATCGCCCCAAGGAAAGGTTGCATCGTATGCTGCACAGTCACATAAACAGGGTCGCCGGCCGCCGTTCCATCTGGTGCGGACAGGCTGATATCGGACATACTGGCAAGTGACACATTGCTGCCGGAAAGTTCATCCATAACCCGCGTCGCTGCCCCGGTCACATCATCTGGGTTCCCAGCCGCATAGCGCGCACCCTCGCGCGCCGCGTTGGTGAGCGTGACGCGCATGGAATAGGCTCGCCCAAAATCAACAATGCCCGCCAGCACCAACAGCATGAAGGGGAGTGCCAAGGCGAACTCAACGGCAGCGGTCCCTCTATTCCGTTTGACTCTCATCGTCTCCACCTCTGTGGCTCATCTACCACAAGCGGGTCCTGTGACGAATATGCTGAGGAACTTGCCCATCGGGTCTCCTCCCCCCTGTCACGACTTGATTATACTTGTTTAGGTTGAGAATCGCCACTTGTAGTTTCTCGTAACTGAAATTCCAGCGTAACGGTGGATACTCCCGATTTTATATCGGGGGAGTCTCAAACTGGGGTCGTTCTTTTGCCGGAATTTCAGTTCTCGTAGGGGCCAGCTCCGATATGTCCACCACGGAATGTACTTCATGCGAGTGTGGGCGCGTCTTCTACCTGAGCCGGTATACGTTAGAAGGGTCAGCGCCACGCAAGCAGACAGCGCAAATTCTCAGCAGCAAGACGTCCCACGTCACGTGAGCCTTCACTTGCTATTCCAAGGCATCCCCGCGCTTGCGGGCCGATCGCAACACCCGATACCCGCCACTGCGCCCGAGCGTCTGCACGTTCCCGAACGCCGTTGCCATTCGCCGCGCGACACTCGCTGCCCCCTGTCGGGTCTGAACGACCAGGCATAGCTGTCCCCCCTCTCGCAGTTTCGATGGGGCATCATCAATCAAACCAAAAATCACCCGGTTTCCCGCTCGGATCGGGGGATTACTGACGATCATGTCAAAAGATCCTTCCCGGAAGGGCGCTGCTCCGTCTGAACACAGGACTTGAACATTCGAGACTTCGTTTAAAGATGCGTTCCGCTCTGCAAGGAAGACCGCGCGCTGGTTGGCGTCGACCATGCAAACTCCAGCCGCGTCTGAGCGGCGGCAACAACCCCCAGCACACCGTAGCCGCACCCCCAATCCAGCAGTCTGCCGGACTGAGGAAATGCGATGGACTCCGCAAGCAGACGGGTCCCCCGATCGAGGCGGTCGCGCGAGAAAACCCCCGCGTCCGTCTCGAACCGCCACCGCCGACCCAGTAGCTCAAACGAGATAATCCGTGGTTGGCTGTGGGAGGCGGGATGATGGGAGTAGTAGTGGTCGTGGGTGGTCATATACTCATTAAGGTTGAGGGATGGCCCTGCGGAATCTGATGGGACGCTGTCCTGCCTCAACATGCACCTGCCGTAGGATAAAGCTCCAGCTTTGTCAATCAGCAGACTCGCCTCACCGGGAGACAAAGCTGGAGCTTTATCCTACGGCAGAAAACGTGGATCCTCAGCCTTAACGAGTATACGATGCCATCCAT
>MNXM01000053.1 GCA_001872605.1 Armatimonadetes bacterium CG2_30_59_28
GATCCAATCTCAGTCTTCGCACTTCCGCTTGCACACCCGGACAAGTGAGTGCTTTGCTGCCTGCCGGTTGGGGGTCTGAGGAGAGAGCCTCAACCGCGCGCTTTACTCTTTGTCTGACGTGGCCGGGCAACTCCTTGATTTCCCGCCATGCCGCGGGAGTCACGTAAACCTTGAAGCGACTCAAGACAGCTCCCCCACCACGGAGTCCCATTCCAGCCATCCAGCCCGCCCCCGGTCTCCGGCGGCTCGGAGTTCCGCAAAAGCCTGTTTCGCAACGTAGGTATCTTCGAGGGTCTCCAGCCATTCAATGAGCGTTTCCCATTCCGTCGCGTCGAGAACGGCGAGACGTTTATCTCTTGTGGAAACAAACTGCACCGATTGCAGAGCTTCAAGTCCAGTCATGTCCAGTCATTGTCATTCACTCCTTTCCGTGAACAGTCGCGTATTTCACCTTCAGGTCCCGCGGGATCTTCCTCTCCTTCAGGTCCTTTGGTGTATGGTCAGTCACGCCGCGACGGCCTCCATGCGCACACTCGGCCGGTCCGCCTGTGTCGGCGTCCGTAGCGAGCTCGCTGGCAGGGGAACCACCGCCACGGTGTTGCCAACCATATCGAAGAACTCGACGCTGTAACCGGTCTCCAGCCCGACTACCTCGTGGCGCTCGACCGCTGTCCCGACATCACCCGCGTGAAGTTGTTCTTCAAGTACGTCATGCAGAAGCACAACATCAGTGTAGAGTTTGAACTCCATTCTTCTGCTCCTTTCTCCCTAATCCGGGAATAGAGTGATCCGACGTGGGAAGTCCGTGCCCTCATCGATCTGCCAGATTGTCCGAATCGTGAGATTCCTGCCGCTTGGAGTTCGCAGCGGAGCGCGTATCTCATACCGAACGCCATACGGTATGGTGTACTCCATCTCGACTTCCGATCCCACATGGTAAGTGCGGATGTCCGCCGCCGACTGTTCTGCGTTGCCCGCGTGATAGCCAAATCGCGCGCGCAGTCGAGCCTTCGGCCCGCCTCGTCGATGCGCCACGTTCAGTACATAGTCGGTCAGTTTGTCCCGGGCAATCAGTGCCAGCCCACGGTTTGGCAGCTTCATTGGCGCTCGGCTTTTCTTGAGAGTCGGCGTACTTCACCTTCAGATCCCTCGGTATCTTCTTCACCTTCACGTTCTTTGGTCACGTGAGCGTAGGCGCTGCCGTTGCGACCGTGCAACTCGCCGTCATCCCCCGGCCAGCGGAGTTCAAGCTTTTCAGGCATCAGATCGAGTCTCCTCGCTTTCCATCACTATCGGGTCAAATCGGGTACACCGCCCCACCTGTCCACGTCGAGCAGCGACGGCATACCGCGCTTCCGGCCGTTTCCGGACCACTTCCCGCACACGTTACCGTATCGCCGGTCAACGTGACGAGTTGTTCTATTGTGCTTCTTCGCTCTCCTCAAGCGGCTCGCGCGACAGCTTCCACCTGCGCAACGGGAAGCTCCATCTCGAACTCCACTTTCCTTCCGAGGACCTCTGAGGCGTCCAATACCTCCAGACCGATAAGCTTGCGTTTGGCGTCGAAGTCCGCATGAACGCCCGGAGCCACCGTCTCCGTCCGCGCGGCGATTGTGTCTTCTTGCGCGAACCAGACATACAGCAAATCTCGTGTCGGATCATACTCAATCTTCATCGCCTTCCATCTTTCTCTCCCACGGCACTTGCCTCACTGCCTCGCAGGATACCAGAGCGACCAGGCGCGGTCAAGCTGAAACCAAAGGAGGGCGGGTTTTCCTACCCGCCGCTGGTGTTCACATGAACCTCCATCCTCGCTGGCCACTGAGTCCGCGGTTGGGTGCGGGGACGTACATCTTGTCGGGAAGCCCGACAAGCCTGCCGTCTTCTACCCACTTCAGATCCTCGCCGTAGAGGTGAGGGATAAGTTTCGCCTCCAAACCATCGCAAATGGCGCGATGCGCCGGATCACTTGACAGGTCATAGAGCTCCTGCCGGCCTTCCTGCATGTCGAACAACTGGAACCGATTGCCGACCGCGTAGTAGATGAGCTTGTATCGCTCGTCGCGCAGCATTCGAGTGGCGAGGTCACCCTGGTTCTGCTCGCCATACAGGTGATCTCGTCGTTGGTTCCCCATCAAGGACATGCCCTCGACGGTGTCCGGGATCGGGATTCCTGCCATGTTGAGCAGTGTCGGCATGACGTCCATCAACTCCACCAGACGGTCATCTACTTGATGGTGTCCGAAGTTGGCGTAGTCTGCGGTGGGGACCAGTATAAATGGAATGCGGCACGAGTCTTCGTAGAAGATTGACTTGGCGTACAACCCGTGATTCCCCAGCATATCGCCATGGTCGCAGGTGAAGAGGATGATCGTGTTGTCCAGTAACTCCTCCTCGCGCAGCATCCCAATGACAAGGCGCAACTGGTGGTCGATGTAGGTGCATTGCGCGTAGAAGCCTTGCCGCGCCCGCCGCAAATCTTGCGGCTTTGGGATGGGCGTTCGGTCGCGTCGAACCTTCAGCGCGTAAGGTAGCGTCTCGAAGTCGCCCGCCCAATCGCCGATGTAGGGCTCGGGGACGTTGGCGTCGGCGTACATGTCCGGATAGGAAGCGATCGGCACAATCGGCGGGTGCGGGTGGTTGTAGGAGAGATACCAGAACGCGGGTCGGTTGGGGTCGCGCCGCTTGACGGTGCGGCACATCTGGTGAGTCAGCCAGTTGGTGGGATGGAAATGCTCCGGCAGATGCCACGGACGCACGGTGTATTCGTTATTGCACATGGCATGAGTCAGTTCCTGTCCCGCGTAACCCGCGTCCATCAGCGCCAGTTCGTAATCATCCGCCTTGAATCCGAGATGGTGGCGCCCCTCCTCGAAGAGAGTCACGTCATCAAAACCAATGCGCGACCGCTGAGGGTAGACGTGCAGCTTGCCGACGGCGTAGGTCTGATATCCCGCGTCCGAGAAAGTCTGTGCAAGCGTCGTCAGTCCCTCCATCGGGAGCCTTTCGTTGAAAATCCGGTCCCCGTGCCTCTGCGACGTAATGCCCGACATCAGCGCGCGCCGCGCCGGAATGCAAACCGGCGTCGCACTGTAGGCGTTGGAGAACCGCACGCCATTGGCGCACGATTGGTTCAGCGTGTGGGTCATGATGCACGGATGAACTTCGTCTTCGAGCAGACTACCGGGCCAGTGATCGACGCAGATGAGGAGGATGTTGGGTTGGGGCGTGGTGTTCCTTCCGTGGCATGGTTTTCCCGCAGGTTCCGATGACCAGACAACGAGAAGTCTGGACAACATGGTTGCCCGATGGCGAGCAGAAAAGAGAACCAATCAGGGCAGATCAAGAATGTGTTTGAGGCGGAACTCCACCTCGGCCATGACAGCCGAGTCTGCTTGAGCGATTCTCTTCAGGGGAGCACTGCCGTCCTTGCAGAGCATCCGTCTATTGTCAATCGCACGCAGTTGATCGACCATCAGGTCACATTCACGCTGAAAACCCGGGTCGCCTGCGGACACTCGAACACGCAGTTCCGGCGCCTCAACCTTGTTGGTCGTGATGGGTATGACAAGAGTCGATAAGTGACCGTGTTCATTGAGAAGATCGGTCTGCACGACAAGAACAGGCCGAGTCTTTCCAGGTTCAGTTCCCCGCCTCGGATTGAGATCAGCGAGGTAGTACCATCCACGCTCAAATCTCATTTTCCGGCTCCAAAGGACTGTCCGCCACTTCAAACTCCCGGCACGTTCTGAGGCTGTCCTGTCGACATGCTTGAGAAGCTCGCTTGTAGCGATTGGACAACAGTTGTCTTGCGGTCTGCTCGTTGTAGCGCTCGATGGCTTGCCGGATGTAACTGGACCGATTCTGCCCGAGTTCTCTCGCTAACTCGTCCGTACGCGTCAATTGGCCGTCTGGCAACTGCAGATTCACGTATGGCATCGCAATACCCCCTTGAGATACCCCAATCAGATACACACGTAATGTAGTCCAGTCGTACGGCTCTGTCAACCAGCAGCGTAACGTGATGCTAACTCATCCCCCCGGAGCAAGTCTGGGGGCATTGGTTTCGGAATTCCGCCGACGGAACGGGTGTTCCCACACATCCACTTACCCCTCTCGTCTCGTCTCGTGCCCATCCCTCAGGACTTCCCTCCCGCTTGCACCATCGCCCGATAGTTGGCCACAGGAACATAGTTTGTCACCGAGTTCCCGGTGCCCAGGGCGTAGCCGCCGCCGGGAGCGCAGGCTTCGCGGATGTCCCGGGTGTACCGGCGAACTTCGTCT
Source organism: Armatimonadetes bacterium CG2_30_59_28 (assembly GCA_001872605.1). Classification (GTDB taxonomy): domain Bacteria; phylum Armatimonadota; class Abditibacteriia; order CG2-30-59-28; family CG2-30-59-28; genus CG2-30-59-28. The sequence goes on from MNXM01000053.1 coordinate 4,285, forward strand.
TCGGTGTGACGACACAGGAAATCGACATCCACTCCTCCGAGAACGGCGACACGATTTCCATATCGCCGCTTGAATTCGGCCACGGGAAGGATGGTGTCCTCAAAGGAATGCTTGGCGTCGATGCCGACACAGTCGATGAGGTCATCCATGATGGCCTCAAGGTTGCCGCAGGAGTGGAGGATGAAAGGCTTGTCGTGCGCGTGGGCGATATCGACCAGTCGCTTCTGCCACGGGAAGACATGCTCTCTCAGCATTGTCGGAGAGAACATGGTCTGCGTCTTGTAGCCCATGTCATCGCCAAGGAGCATCGCGCCCACCGCGTCATGCCCCGCCGCGGCGGAATGGACTTCGACAAGCCGCTCCCCCACGCGCGCGAATAGGTCGGTCACCAGCGAGGGATCGTCAATCGTGGCCATCGCCAGGTCTTCGTAGGTCATCAGCCACATTGCGTTTTCGAGCACGCCCGAAGTCCGCGCCACCAGCTTCATCCCATCGGGCAACAGACTGGATACCGCCTCGATCTCCCAGAGCACCTCATCCAACCCGCCGCGCGGCCACGGATACGCCTCCATGTCACTCCGGCTGGCGATGACTCCGGTATGCTGATTCACCCACTGCCGCTGTCCCCGCGACAGTTCCGCCGTATCGTCCGCCGACTCCCGCACTTGCCGGGTGAACCCCGTCTCCAGACGAAACGGGAGATAGTCGTACCCCATATTGCATTGGAATCGCACCGCACGCCGACGCGTTTCGAGGATTGCGTCCCGTCCGCTCAAGGCGGGGTCGGTGAGCGGCTGTCCGAGAACCGCCTCGATGACTTCATTGTCCACCTTCAACTCAAACAGCGGCACGCGGTCGGGGACGCCGTCGCGGCGAAGGACGGTGAGGAGGCAGTTGAAGTTGGGGACAAGGTTGACGTCTTTTGGATTCCACACGAGAGATTTCCCTCCCTCAGCAGCTCGTTCATGCAGTCGCCCGGGTCCGGCGCTCAAGCACGATAACGGTGCTCCTCGGGTCGGGCGACGCCTTCGGAAGACCTGTCAATACGAGTCGCTTCCCGTCTCGGCGGAACGCTACATTTTCTCGCGTGGCGAGCAGCGAAGCTGACTTAATCTCCATCGGCACTTTGGGCAGTGTCAATGTTTCTCCCGGCCACCAGTGGACTATGAGGTAGAGCTTGTTGCCTTTTTGCGTGAAGACACCGGCCGTGCCGGAGTCCAGTGGGCAACGTTGCGAAGCGTAAATGGCTGGGCCGTTCACCTTCATCCACTCCCCGATCTCCCGGAGGCGCTTCGCGGACTCCAACGGAATGCTCCCGTCGGGTTTCGGACCCACATTGAGAAGATAGTTCCCGGCTCCCGCCGCGCAGGCGGTGATATTGTGAACAAGCTGCTTGGTCGATTTCCATTCATGGTCTGCCTCGAAGTATCCCCAGTGACAATTCATCGTCATGCACGATTCCCACATCCGCCCGGGCTTCGATGCCGTCAAATGCTGTTCCGGGGTGTCGAAGTCCTCCGGGAGATTCGAGCGGTTGTTGATGAGGATCTGCGGCTGCAAGCTGCGCACCGTCGCGTTGAGTTCCTTCGCTCGCCAGTCTTTCGCGGTTCCCCAGCCACCGTCATACCAGAGCAGATCGATCTTCCCGTAGTTGCTGCACAACTCCCGTAACTGCGCGTGGGTCTGGTCCACCATCGCCGCCCAGCCTTTGGGATCCTTCTGCGGACCCTTCGCTGTGTGCTTGAAGAGGGCGTCGAACTGCCAGTTGCCGAGGGAGTAGTAGAAGCCCACTTTCAGTCCGGTCTTCCGGCAGCCGCGCACGTATTCCGCGATGAGGTCGCGCTTCGCCGCCGTCTTCGGCGCGGTAAAATCGGTGGTCTGGCTGTCGAAGAGGCAGAAGCCGTCATGGTGCCGCGTCGTCAGCACCATGTACTTCATACCTGCCTCCTTCGCAAGAAGCGCCCATGCGTAGGAATCGTACTTCGTGGGATTGAACTGCCCTGCAAACTTCGCATACTCATCCTGCGGAATCTGCTCCTGCATCCTCACCCACTCGCCGCGGCCGGGGACGGCATAGATACCCCAATGGATGAACATCCCAAACCGCGCGTCTGCAAACCAACTTCCCATCTTCTCTTCTCTGGACATATTCCGTCTCCTTCAGTGCATAGTGTTTCCATTACTTCGAGGGCGCGAGAATCCCTCGAATGAGGTTGCTTGTGTCCTCCCAATCGGGATTGCGGTACGATTCGTAGAACTGCCGTGCCAGCCGGACGTCAATCAACACGGCTCCGTTCGGCGCAGCAACTGTGGGCAGCCCGGTGTCGCTGAACTCCAGCTTTCCCGCCGGGTCCCTGCCCTCCAGGAGATCCAGAATGCCTGCCCGCTCAGCCGCCTTCCGTCCCTGCTCTAACGCCGTGTCGAAATCACCCGTCCCCAGTTGCGTCGTCTCCAGCACGTCCCACGGCGCCGTTGGGTGTGACCAGGTCTGCCAGCCGACGAACGCATGGCTGCCGGTGATGATGAGAATGGGCCGCAGCGTCGGGAACAGCGCGGCGGCGAAGAGCACGCTCCCATCGAGACAGTTCGCCCCCGGGTGTGCCAGCACCTCGGCTGGTCGCATCACCCTTTGACCAGCATCAGCGGGGAAGGTGATTACCGGCTGATCGGCGTACTTGATCCGGTGCTCCTGAAGCGCTTTGTATACGGCCTTCACCTGCTTCTGAATGTATTCTCGCCACTGCTGGCGCAGAGAGCCTTCCGTCGCCGCCTCTCCCAGCTTCAGGAAGTTCGGCTGGTAGCCCAACAATCCACCGATTTCGCAAAGCTGAGCCGCCCGCGCTCGGACCCCCGTCAACGGATCCGACTGCTCCACCCACGCCACAATCGTCGCGTAATCATCCAACGGCTCGGACAGATTGCGCAACCGCATCCGCGCCAGCCACGTGGACGGAGGCAACAGCGTGATCTCGTGTGAGTCCTCCAGCAGTTTGGACTCCTCGCCAGTTAATGAGTCTATCCGGCACTGCACCGTGGTCTTCACATTGTCACCGAGCGAGGCGATCTTCTCCCGGTCTAAAGGTGGAGTAAAGCCAATCTCGTTCGTGCTGCCTGGATCGAGGCGAATCTCGCGCACCAGAGGCCGAGTGCAGTAACCCGCGACCTCGGTCGCCACTCGAAGGCGCATCGCTTGCGCCCCTTTGTTCTCCAATCGCACCGTCACGAGGTCGGCGGCACGGGGTAAATAGGCATACTGCCCCGAGGGCACCACGTCGTAGTTGAACTGCACTGCCGCTGCCAGCCCGCGATCACCCACGGCGCGCAAGGCCGGAGGGCGCAACAGCTCGGTCAGGGCCTGGGCGACCTGGCTTGCCAACTCGGTCAGGTCCTTCCCGTTCCGCCGCACTCCCTGCAACACCCGACCGTGCTCCAGGTCGTCCACCCTCACGTTCACTTCGTACCCGTCCTTGGGTTTCGACAACGTGGAAGTCACGAGCATGTTGGCGCTGAACAGGTTTCCCGCCTTGGCTGCCTGCTCCCAGTTGAAGACTGGCAATTCACTGAGACGGAACTCCTCATACAACGCCTCGAGATGCTCGCGCTCCAGCACTTGGGCGTCTAAAGCCGACTGCCGGTTGGTCAACTCCGTCGCCAGCGCGCTGGCGAACCAGGGACCATCCGCTTCAGGGCTGGCAGGAGCAACGGTTCGCGGTGCGCTCACTGCGAGGCGGCGGTGCACCGCGCCGCGACCGTCCTGCCTCGCAGGTCTGCTGGACACGACCAGCAGACCTGCCACGAGGGGAATATCCTTGCGTAGCGTCTCGACCACCTCAGTCCGACAGCCGCGGTCCTGCATGTCAATCACTCGGAGCTTCGCCACGTCGGTCGTCTCCCGGTAGGGATCGCCGGGAGTCCCCTCCACATGCAGGACCACGAACTCCTGGTCGCCTCGCACGCCGTCGTTAGCGCCGATGTCGATAATCACTTCGTCGCCCTTCACGCGGAACGCCTTGCCCACCAGGGGAAACGCTTCTTGCGCCCGCTGCGCTAACTCGTAGGCCAGGTAGCCAACGTACGGCACGGTCACCCCAACTGCCTCAAAAACATGAGTCACTGTGCCCGTCCCCGGCGGCGAAACGCGCACAAACTTCGCGATCGCCTTCGTTGCCTCACTGTCTCCCTCCAGAGAACCCATGACGAGGTAGTCCAACTCAGCGCCCTGCAGTCCCGCGATGGCGCCCAAGGGGTCGGCTATCAACCCCTCCCGCGCCAGATTCTTTTCGCTCAGCAACGCCTCCAACCTGGACCGCTCGACAATCTCAAACCGTCCACACTGCAGCAGCGCGGCCTCCAGATTGTCGCGCAGCCGCTCATGTCCCTTCGCCAGCCGCTCATCCCGATGGGTGTTAGTGAAGCCCACCACCGCCAGACGGGGACGGGCGGCGTAGGTGGTTCCGCAAATCAGAAGCCCAATTAGAAGAGTGAAAAGCCTTTGTGTCATTCTCATGTTTGTCGCGTCCCTTTCTTCGATCTATCTGCGCGCCTTCAGCGTCTCGATTCGCTCCTGCGCCGTACTGGTTTAATTACTGTCTTTCCGGCTAAAGCCCGCAGGAACTCTTTCGGCTCGTCCCATTTCGGCGCCAGCCGCGCCGCCTCACGAGCGTACTCCTCGGCTTCTCGTGGGTCGTCGTTGCGTCTCGCCGCTTGCAGGTAGAATTGCGCCGACGGGCGAATGCCTTGCTCTTTCAGCTTCTCGTCGAATCTCAACTCGGGCGGACACAAGGTCTTCGGGTCTTGTGCCAAGGCCTCCTCACCGTTCCAGTCACCCAGCCCTCCCAAGCGGTCGACCGCAGTCGCCAGCGCGTCCTTCGATTGCCAGTGGTCATACATGAGGACTTGGCTCAAGGCAAACCCATCCACGATCTTTCGCACCGCCAGGCCGCCCTTGTCCCAGATGACATACGACCAGAACTGGGTCTGCGACGACCACATAACGTGCGGTGGGGCGCTCTGCTTGATGGCAGATGTGTCGAAAGCGCGCAGATGGTTGTTGTCGGAACTAACGTACAAGACGCCGTCCACACCCCAGGTGGTGCAGCTAAGGCTTGCCGCCTCGAAGTCCCACAGCAGCTTTCCCGTCTTCGCATCGAACGCGTGAAGGTACTTGTCATCTGACGTGGCATACACCACGCCGTCGTGAACCTCGAAGGTATTGATGCGCGACCCGGTCTCGACCTCCCATAGCGGCTTCCCTGTTGTCGCGTCGAACGCGCGAAGGCGCCTATCACCGCAGCGTACGTGCGCTGCGCGGTCGCCAATCCAGAGAACCATCATGGATGCCGCCTGGACCTCCCACAACAGCTTTCCGGTCTTCGCATCGAACGCTCGAAGAGTATCATTGTCGCCAAGGTCTATTGTGTAAGCCAGCCCGCCGGAAACTCTCAAAGGATATCCTCCCACCTCGGAATCCCACAGCAGCTTACCCGTCTTCGCATCGAACGCGCGAAGGTGCTTGTCATCTGACGTGGCATACGCCACGCCGTCATCAACCACGAGATACCCCAAGGGATTGGTTCCCACCTCGGAATCCCACAGCAGCTTACCCGTCTTCGCATCGAGGGCGCGAAGGGATCATCCCAACCTGCGTATGCCACCTCGTCCACGACCACGGGGGTGTCGATATTGTCTCTCGCTTCGAGGTCCCACAGCAGTTTCCCCGTCTTGGCGTCGAAGGCGCGGAGGTAGTTACCCCTGGAGCCGGCGTACGCCACGCCGTCCACGACCACGGGGGTGTCGATGTCGTCTCCTGCCTCGAAGTCCCACAGCATCTTCCCCGTATTGGCGTCGAACGCGCGAAGGTGCGTGCGGTCCACGACGGTGTACGCCACGCCGTCCGCGACCGCGGCGGTGCCAACCGAATCCTTCGCCTGGACCTCCCACAGCAGCTTGCCCGTCTTCGCATCGAGGGAGCGAAGGTGGTTGTCATCGGAACCGGCGTACGCCACCCCATTCACGACTACGGGGGTGTCGATACCGTCTCTCGCTTCGAAGTCCCACAGAAGCCTCCCCGTCTTCGCATCGAGGGCGCGAAGGTGACCGTCGCTGGACCCCGCGTACGCCACGCCCTCTACGAGAACGGGGGTAAAAAAGGTATCTCCCGCCTCGAAGTCCCACAGCAACCGGCTGGGTCGTTGTTTGAGGCATTTACGGTACATAGCCTCCGCTTCCTTCAGGTTGCCGACGCGCTCGTACACTCGACCCAACCAGTACGCCGCCATTGGAAAGCCTTGCTCGAAGTAGTCGTACGTCGCCTGCGCAGGCGGTAGCATCTGACCGACCAAGACTAACTGCTTCCGTTGGTCCTTCCCCGCCGCCTGGAACTGCATCTCCCACGCCGCGTCGCGGGTGGAGAGAAGACCGTCCACCACCGTCAAGTCTGCCGCCTGCTTTTCCGCCCACGACACCTTCTCCAGGCACTCATCGTACTTTCCCTGGTAAAGCAGTTCCCGCGCCTGACACCACGCCTGATACGCCCCCACCTTCTCCGAGCTCATCCGCTTCATCTCTAGTGCATCGTTTTGCAAGTTTCACACCATTTATACAGTGAGGGGTCGGCCTTGGTAAGTCCACTTAAAGGGCTTCGCTAACGTCTTGTTGAAGAACTCGATGAAAGCCAGAATTCTCTCCCGCAGTTCCTCGACAGACGTGAAACTCGCACGCTTGAGGAGACGGCGAACCAGGATGCTGAACCAGCATTCGACTTGATTGAGCCACGACGTATGTTTGGGAGTGTAGACGAAACGAAGGCGATGGCTGGAATCCTGGA
>MNXM01000054.1 GCA_001872605.1 Armatimonadetes bacterium CG2_30_59_28
GTCCGCCATGGTCGAAGGGTGGCAACTCTACCAGACCATGCACCCCGCCCGCGCCAGCCCTTGATGTGCGGTGTCAGGTGTGGGGAAGAGTCAGCCCCCGCCGGGGGGGAGAGGGCGCGAACCCAAAGGGTTCGAGGGTGAGGGGGTGTTTTCACCCGTAACGAGTATAACCAGATATCAGGTGGTAGAGTGGGGTACGGGTAGGAACGAAGAGAGTTTGCCGTTCACCGCTCGGACGATTCTTTCGGCTCCGCGCTCTCCGTTTCTGAGTCTTCCCCTTTCTTGACGCCTGCCTTGAACTCGCTGACGCCCTGCCCCATGGCGCGGAACAGCTCGGGTACTTTCTTAGCCCCAAAAAGGAGCAGGATGATCACCAGAACGACGATCAGTTCCGGAATTCCAAATGGTCCCATCGTTTTCCTCCTTCACCGCACTTGCATGTTGCGGCGCAATGTGACGCGGTTTCTTCCGTTTTCCTTGGAGTAGTAGAGTGCGTCGTCTGCAGCCTTCACCAGAGACTCCTCCGTCGAACTGTCCTCCGGCATATTCCCAACTCCCAGGCTGATGGTAACGCTCAGATTGGGGTGTTCGCTGTTGCCCCAAACGCTGATCGACTCAACGATTTCACGCAGACGTTCTGCGGTTCCCGTAGCTCGATCACTGTCACAGTCGGGTGACACGATCACAAACTCCTCGCCGCCGTACCGCGCCACGAAGTCTGTCTCCCGGACATTCTCCTTGAGAGTGATTGCCAATGACTTGAGGACTTCGTCGCCGACCGCGTGTCCGTATGTGTCGTTGAAGGTTTTGAAGTGGTCGATGTCCAGCATGATTACAGAGAGGGGAAGGTTGTACCGCCTGGCTTTGAGCGCTTCCTCTCGAATGCGCGTGTCGAAGCACCGCCGGTTGGCGACGCCCGTCAGTCCGTCCGTCACGGACATTTGTTCCATTCTTTCGTACAGTCGCGCCTTTTCAATGGCGATCCCTGTCTCTGCAGCGATGAGTGACAGGAACTCGAGGTCTCCGTCGGAGAAGTTCTCATCGTGCTCCTTGTCCTCAACGGTCATGACCCCGATAGTCTTCAGCTCGATCTTGAGGGGAGCGCAGATCATTGCAGGTTTGGGGGACGACTGTGAGAGCGACTGGTACCGTCCCGGCAGTTGCTTTGCCGCCTGAATTGCACGCGGTATGCCCGTTGCCGCGACATACCCGATCACGCCTTCGCCCACAGGCAGTCGTCCGGTGCTGATCGGTTGTCCGTCGCGCGCAAGCGCCCGTTCCACGTACAACTCCATTGCCTCTTCATCCACCAGCATGACAAACCCGCTCTTAGCTCCGAAGTAAGTCATCGTCTGGTCGAGGGTCTCATCGAGGACAGCAGCGAGGTCGTTCGAACCGGAGATTGTTCTGAAGAGATCGCCGAGGAATTTCGTTCTCCCGAAACGCTCGGACAGCTCCTTCTTTTGACGTTGAGCGGAGATGGATTCGGATCGTGCCTTGTGTACCGTGCTCTCAGCTTCTCTCGCCTTTTTGGTAAGCTCAAATACCAGCAGCGCGAAGATGAACGATGCGAGAATCGACAACGCAACGAGTCCGCCAATGACCATGTAGCGGATCGTTAAGGAGGGCACAAAGAACCCCACGCCGCCCAGCGCCACGGCGATGAGTGAAAAAATGATGGCAAGATTCTGTGCTCGTTGCTGATGCCCTGGCATGAAATTGTCCTGTTACCTCACTCGCCCTGGGATTGATCTTTTCGCTCGCATCTTGACGGTATTGCGTTATTCCGATATATTATCTGGGCTACTCACGTGGTGCCGAAGTGGCGGAACTGGCAGACGCGCTAGGTTCAGGGCTTAGTGGCCGTAAGGTCGTGTCGGTTCGAATCCGACCTTCGGCACCATTTTTTTCACCCCGGCGCTGCTCTCACCTTAACGCATCTGCAATTCGCTGCATCGCTTCCCGTAGTCGTTCATCCGGGTAGGTGAGGGAGATGCGGAAGTAGCCTTCCCCCGCTTCTCCATAGCCTCTTCCGGGAGTCACAACAACACCGGACTTGTCCAGCAACTCGCTGGCAAAGCTCCCGGAGTTGGCGTACCCATCGGGAACAGGGGCCCACACATAGAACGTTGCCCGGGGCTTCTCAATGTTCCATCCAAGTCCGTTGAGAGTGTCCACGACCAGGTCGCGCCGACGTTGGTAGATTGCGTTCATCTGTTGGACGAAGGTATCCTGCTCCCTCAGTGCCTTTACTCCTGCGAACTGAATGGCGCGCAGGATGCCGGAGTCGGTGTTCTCTTTGACAAGGTTGAGGGCGGACAGAGCTTCCGCGTTCCCGACCGCGTATGCAATTCTCCACCCGGTCATGTTGTAGGGCTTGGAGAGGGAATTCAGCTCGATGGTTACGTCCTTCGCTCCTTCCACCTGCAGCAGGCTGGGTGACTGGTAACCGTCGAACGTGTTCTCGCTGTAAGGAGAGTCATGGCAGATGAGGATGTCGTGCTTCCTCGCGAATTCGACTGCGCGCCGGAAGAACTCCAGGTGAGCGACTGCGGTTGTCGGATTGTTCGGGTAGCAGAGCCACATCAGTTTTGCGCTTGCGGCTACTTTGGCGGGGATGGCATCGAAGTCTGGCTGGTATCCGTTCTGTTGGTACAAAGGCATGAAGTGGGATTCCCCACCGGCGAATAAAGTGCCCACATTGTAGACCGGATAGCCCGGTTGAGGCACCAGAGCGATGTCGCCTGGATCGATGAACGCCCAGGGGATATGGGCGATACCGTCCTTGGACCCCATCAGGGCGAGAACCTCTTTCCCGGGATCCAGCTCGACCCCGAAACGTTTCTGGTACCACTCCGCAACGGCGATGGGAAACTCCCTGACGGGAACGTCTCCGCCATACCGGTGGCGGTTCGCATCTTCGGGATCGCGGATGGCGCGAATCAACTCGCCGATGACCGGGTCCGGTGTCGGCTGGTCCGGGTCGCCGATGCCAAGGGAGATAACATCCTTACCCTCGGCGCGCGCCTTCGCGATCTTTCTGCCAATTTCTGCGAAGAGATAGGGGGGGATTTTGTCCAGTCGTTTGGCTCTCTGCAACTTCTACCACAACCTCTCGAGTATGGGCCGCAACGGCATTCACCTTCTGACGGCCGACGGTCCACGCGTTCTATCCGACCGTAGCGCCGTCAAAGACCTCTGTCGCCGGCCCGGTCATCGCGACATGATTGTCTTCTCTCCAGTCAATCTCCAGGGCGCCGCCCGGAAGGTGAACGGTAGCGCGACGGTCGGTTTTGCCGTTGAGGACTGCTGCTATCAGGGCGGCGCACGCTCCCGTGCCGCAGGCAAGCGTAACTCCCGCGCCGCGCTCCCACACCCTCATGCGAATCGAGGAGCGAGAAAGCACCTGAACAAAATGCACGTTCGTCTTCTCCGGAAACAGAGTATGACGTTCGACCTTGGCGCCCACGTCGGCAAGCGGTATCCGCGACACGTCCTCCACGAAAATCACGCAGTGCGGGTTGCCCATCGACACAGCGGTGAAGCGATGCTCGATTCCATCGACGACCAGAGGCCAGTTGACGACATTCTCCGAGTCGTCACCCACGATGGGAATCTGTGACCCGCGCAGACGGGGTTCCCCCATGTCGACTTTGACGGCCTCCACCAAACCGTTGCGCAGATTGAGTGTCAGAGACTGGATGCCGGCCAGTGTCTCCACTCGAAGAGGGTTCTGGCGCGACAGAGATCGGTCGTGCACATATTTCCCGAAGCACCGAATGCCGTTACCGCACATCTCCGCTTCGCTACCATCCGGATTGAATATGCGCATACGGTAGTCGGCGACTTCTGAAGGCAGAACGAAGATGAGTCCATCTGCTCCAACGCCAAAATGTCGGTCACACCATCGTTCCGCCAGTTGGGAGTATTGATCTTCCGCGAGTTCTTCAGCCACGGGGTCCACGACTGCGAAGTCGTTTCCCAGTCCGTGCATCTTCACGAAACGCATTTGAGGTCACCTTGTTGGACGTGCGCCCTACTCTGAGGACTGTTGCTGTTTGTGGTTCACATTAAGCTGCAATTCAGCAGGATCCTTCGCAGGGAGGATGCACGTGATGCCATGCTTGTAGATCAGTTGGCGCTTCCCGCCGGACTCGATCAGTATGGTGAAGTTGTCGAAGCTCTTCACCGTACCCCGCAGTTGATTGCCGTCCATCAGATTGACGACGACACCGATCGATTCCTTACGGATGCTGTTTAGAAAAGCGTCCTGCAGATTCCCTTGTGAAAGCATGTGCTCCTCCGCTTTGATTGGTTGACTCATGGGTATTGTGTTTACCCCTCGTATATCCGTTTTACGCTGCCCGCCAGTTCTCCGAGAACATCTCCCGGTCGTTTGTCCGTCATCTCGATCCAGTGGATGCGAATGTCTCGACGGAACCAGGTCCACTGCCGTTTGGCGAATCGGCGCGTATCGCGCTTCCATTCATTCACCTCAGCATCAAGGTCAGTTCCATACGTCAGGTGAGTCAGCGCCTGTCGATACCCAAGCCCCTGCATCGAGGTCATTCCCCGGTGACATCCCCGCTCCACCAACCCACGAACTTCATCCAGTAAGTGAGCGGCCAGCATCTCATCCACGCGTCGCTCGATGCGTTCGTAGAGTTGATCCCGATGACGAGTCAGTCCCAGGATGACGGAATTATATCGACTGCATGGGGATCGGTCAAGGCTTTGCGCATTCTCGGAGCCCTGCATTGCGGAACCAAAGGACGACGCGGGTCGGTTGGTAGCGTGGTAAATCTCCAACGCGCGAATGACACGCTTCACGTCATTAGGGTGAATGCGCCCCGCACTAACTGCATCTACCTCGCTTAATTGGTTGTGCAGCGAACCAACACCATCGCGCCGTGCCTGTTCCCGCAGGGATTCCCGCAGGGCGGGGTTTGGGGGAGCGTCCGGAAGAAGCAACCCATCTACGACAGCCTGCACGTAGAAACCCGTTCCCCCGACCAGCATCGGGAGTTTGCCGCGCGCGTGGACGTCCGCGATGCACCTCGTTGCTTCCTCAGCGTATCGGGCGACGCTGTAGTCTTCGTCGGGGTCCACCACGTCGATCATATGGTGCGGCACCCGTAACCGCTCCTCCGCCGTCGGTTTGGCTGTCCCGATATCCATCCCGCGGTACACCTGCATGGAATCGGCGGAGACGATCTCTCCACCAAGTTCCTCCGCCATCTGAAGAGATAACTCGGTCTTGCCCACGGCTGTGGGACCAACGAGAACGACCAGGGGTAGCTTGTTTGACGGCATGGTGTGGTGTCAGTGGGTGGGAGCCGTATCTCCGGGTTGTGCGACTTGTATGGGTTGTCCGCCGCTCTTGCTCGTGAGAAAAGTGCGGATCTTGCTGTAACCGCTGACCCATCCCCCGTATGCTCGCATCCGATACCGCCAGTACCACTGCCGACCGGCTGGGAGGGGCGTGGGAGCGCAGGTCGGCGTGTCAATTGTGTAGCTTACCGTGAGTCCCTCCGAGAATCGGGGAGAGTCGGAGAGCTGCAGCTCGTAGACGGATGCCGCCGGTTCATTCGGCCACGCCATCGTCAAACTGACCGGGTCCACTGTTGCTCCGTTCCCCGGTCTGAAGAAATGCGGTCTGTCCGTCTCCAGCATTCGCACCGATCGTCGAGCCATCTTCGGGTTGCGGGACCCGAAGTGCAACAGTCCGTAGACACTCGTGTCGAGCTGTCCTCGTCTGCCAAACGGCGTCCAACTCGACATTTCCGTTGCTTCGTCCCGTGAGGTATCGCTCCTGAGAACTCGGACAAACCATGCACCCGGGATGATCCCGCCGAATGCGCCGACGGCGAGGAACGGGATCGCCATCTCCACGGTCCACCCGGTTTCGGTCTCGCGTGTGGCTGCTTCCCAGTCCGGGGACGCGTTCCAGAACTCATCCTTTTGCCGCGCGTCCATGCGACTGCCCGCAGCGTTCACGCGGAATCGGTAGTCGTTGCCGAGGCGACCGTCGGCGACGACCTGCACTTCCATCCAGTCTTCGGATGCCGTCTGGTCTCTCTCCCGCATCTCCGTGACCAGTTCCCCATCCCGGCAGAGAACCCCCAGGTAGAGGCTCCTTGTGTCGTGGCACACAACCCACACCGTCATCGCCTGCGGGTTCTCATTCTGTAAGTTCACGAACTCTCCTGCTACGTCGGAGGTCTGCCAAGCTGAATCGTCGAGGTGTGCGTCGATGATGGGAGGGCTTTCCACCGCGCGCGATACCATTTCCTTGGACAGTGGGCTGAACCTTGCCGCGGGTGGTCCGCTGTCACCTTTGCAGCCGGATACTATCGCAACATACACCAGAGTAGCGAGCGGGGCAAGTCGGTATCTCATATTGGGTTGGCAGACTCCTCACAGAACAAGCTCATCTATTAGTACAACAATTGTGGGTGGGTGGTCAATCCAGACTTCAGCGTGGGCACCGCGCGTGTACCCTAACCAGACTTGACGGCTGCTCGTTCCGGTGAGAAACTCGAAGGCAGATGGTTCGCGAGGCGTTTGATCGCGAGCGTGCCGGATTCCAGACTGTGAAATGGAGGGAGCAAGATGACTTGGTGCTTGAGGTGGATGGTTTCCCTGAGTTTGATGGCGCTGCTGACGGGGTGTGCGCCAAAGAAATCGTCGGAGGAGCCTGCTTCGGAGACGACGGGACAGACGGAGGGAAAGGCGAGTTCGGCTCCCGCGCCGACTCCGGTCCCCATGCCTTCTGTGCAGCCTGCGTCCCCGACCTTCAGCCCCTCAAAGATCGCGGCGCCAGCGACACGAGCCGCGGGGAAGGCGGGGCAGGAACCCGCCTCTGACGCAGGAGAATAACTGCTGGTAGCTGACGGACGAGGATGACTGAGCGTAATGGCGGACAGGAATGTCCGCCCTCCCGGTTCCCTTCACGCCCGCGCCTGAATGTGATATATTGGCGTGCGTGGCCGAGATGAGCGTCTGCGCCGCGTCCGTCCCCATGTGTTGACCGTTCCCATCACCTTGATGATGCATGAACAATCTCGCGTGCGTGGGCGCGCGTGCGGTTTCTATTGCCGCGACTTTCGTTAAAAAAAAGAACAGAAAGGACATTTCCCGACCGTGAAGGAAATCGATGTTCCACCGAAACTGAACCCCGAAGTCCTCTCCTTTGGGGAGATCCCAAAATGTGCTTACAATCGCACACTCCGACAAGAGATTGAGCAAGGCCGGCTGGACGCAGAGGCAGCCATCGCCCTCTTGGAGGTGATGCACTACATTCGCGCCTTTGAGACGATGATCTTTGAGCTGAAGTCCGGCAAGTTCGTGCCGGTGGAAGGTTTTGAGTACATCGGAGCGACGCACCTGTCCGTCGGGCAGGAGGGAGTCGCGGCTGGCGCCCTGTGCGCGCTGAGGGGTGACGACTACATCACCAGCACCCATCGTGGACACGGCCACTCCATTGCCAAAGGCTGTTTCGCCATGCGTGAGATGGACGTTCCCACCCTTAACCGCTTTCTGGATCGTCCCGAGAATTCGGGCGGCGAACGCGGCGCGTTGTACCGGGAAGCCCTCCACGTTCACCTGTACAAGACGGCAGCGGAGTTGTTTGGGAAGGAAGATGGCTACTGCCGAGGACGCGGTGGCAGCATGCACATCGCCGATTTCAACGTGGGACACCTGGGAGCGAACGCCATTGTCGGTGGGAGTTCGGCGATGGCAGTGGGCGCTGCGGTCGGCGCACAGAAGCTGGGCACGGAAAAGGTGACACTTTGTCTCGTCGGTGACGGCGCATCTAACAACGGCATCTTCCACGAAGCGTGCAACTTCGCCGCACAGGATCAGTTCGAGAACGGCTGCCCCGTGATCTTCCTGATCGAGAACAATCAGTATGGCATGACGGGGCAGTCGGTCGGTGAGGTCACCGGTGTCGATTACCTGGCGCGCCGGGGAGCAGGCTACAATGAACAGATGATGCACGCGGAAGTGCTGGACGGGATGAACCCGCTTTCGGTGTGGGATGGGATCGGCCGCGGCGCTGAGCTGTGCCGTCAGGGGAAAGGCCCCGTCCTGTTCGAGGCGCTCACCTACAGGTACTTCGGTCACTCGCTCAGCGACAAGCGCACGACCTACCGCACGGCGGACGAGGAAGAATCATGGAAGAACGTGGACTCCATCAAGCAGTTCAGCGAACAACTCATTGCCACTGGCGTGCTGACTCAAGAGGGAGTCGACGCCATGGAACGGAGATGCACGGAAGAAGTCGAGCAAGCCGGTCGGGAAGCTGCGCTGAGCGCCGATCCTATCATCGAGCAGATCACGGAAGGCCTCCTGTCGGACACCGTGTGTGATAAAGTTCCCGCTGAGTTTGCCAACGTAACCACGCTGAAGGAACCTCGCCAGATCCGCCGCGACAAGGACGGGAAAATCATGTATCGCCATGCGGTGGCCGAGGCGATCACCGAAGAGATGCTGCGCGACCGCCGTGTCATATTCTACGGCGAAGACGTGGCGGATTATGGCGGCGCCTTTCAGGCGACCGTCGGACTGCTGGAAGTCTTCGGACGTGATCGTGTCTTCAATGCGCCCATCTCCGAAGCCTGCATTGTCGGTACGGCAGCCGGAGCGGCGATGGTGGGAATGCGCCCCGTTTGTGAGATTATGTATATCGACTTCATGCCGATGACCATGGATCAAACCGGCAATCAACTTGCGAAGAACCGGTTCATGTTCGGAGGCAAAGCACTCCTGCCGGTTGTGGTGCGCACGACCATCGGCGGCGGCAAGGGCTACGCAGGACAGCACTCGCAGAGTCTCGAAGCCGTTCTCACCATGTTCCCCGGACTGAAAGTGGTGGCGCCGTCAACGGCTTACGATGTGAAGGGACTGCTGAAGTCATCCATCCGGGACAACGACCCGGTGATCTTCATCGAGCACCAGAATCTCTATACGGAGAAGGACGTGGTTCCCGAAGAGGAGTACCTGATTCCGTTGGGCGAGGCGAGAATTCGGCGTGAGGGTAAAGACGTCACCATCGTGTCCTACTCGAAGATGATGGACGTCGCGCTGGAAGCAGCGGAGCAGTTGTCGGCAGAGCACGGAATCGAGGCGGAAGTGATCGACCCCCGCACGCTGATTCCTCTTGACGTGGGTGCCATCGTCAAGTCGGTGCAGAAGACGGGGCGCGTGGCGCTGGTTTGCCAGGCCCCGGAGACAGGATGTTTTGCTGAGCACATCTCCTATCAGATCCAGCTCAACGCTTTCTCTTCGTTAAAGGCTCCCGTCAAAATCGTGGCGGCGTATGACATACCGCCCCCTATGTCGCAGGTGCTGGAGAAGGAAAACCTACCGACCCCGCCGAAAGTGGTCAAAGCCGCGCTGGAGGTGTGTGGGAGGTTATAGGAACTCGACTCGGGATGTGTGCAAGCGATCATCCCTTCCCCCCAGTTGTGGTTGCAACTGATGGGAAGGTGCCATATTCAGATAGCTATCCTCGGAGGGAGGGAAAATGAGTTACCAGCGTTCCCGGTCTTGGCGTATGTCTTCCGGAGCAGCGGCCTGCTCGACGCTGCGTTGCCTCCCTCGGATTGCCCGCGCTTCACTGGCGACCTTTCTTCTGTTCACTGCTGTTGCTTTCTTTCATCCTGAGTTCTCCACGCGAGCTGACGCGGATGTCACGGAGAGGGAGCTTCAGCGCCTCTTCAGCACGGCGGCGAATCTCTTCTGGTCCGTGGAGCCGAAGTTGGGTGGCGAGGAGGCGAAGCCGGGTCTACCGCCGTTGCCTGCCGACCATCCCGATGTTCCCCGCTACCGCCGCGCCGCCGTCGTCGCCGAACACTACCTGACCACCGGACGGCAGGCGGGCCTGACCACCGGCGCTACTTCCGACATCCCCCATCCAACATCCCACATCTGGACCATGCTCTACCTCGCGGCGATGTCCTGGTCGCGCATCGGGGAACATGAGAAAGCCATTCAACATATAGACCGACTGCTGAAGGAATACCCCGATTACCGACGCCCCCGTGTCTACCGCATTTCCGACCGGTTCAGTCGCCCCGTGAAAGCCGGATTGTTGCACCTGCGCCTGTACCATCAACTGCAACTCCTTTCGTTTTCCCCGTCACCCGTTGCACCGCAACCTTTGGACATCTTGCGATCAACATCCGTGCAGGGCGCGGATGCACTCGCGGCTGTGCGAGAGTGGCAGGCCTTCATGAACACGCAGCCTGCGAAATTCGAGCCGCAACTGTACCGCGACCTGGAGTATCTTTTCCCCACTCCCGATCAACTCCGCTGCGTCGCGATTCCCCCGGTGGAAGACTTGGTCGCGCAACTGCACGACGACCTCCTCCCCGACGCTATTCGTCAGAGCGGCGCAAAGGCAGTGCGGGATTACTTGCGCGCACTGGCGGCCGAAGGATCGCCTTTCACCCGCTACGCATCACAGAAGCTCGCAGGGATTGATGCGGTCATTATTGCTCAAAATGCCTATTGACTCAACTCCTAATCACCTTTTCCTGGGGTGAAACCTTGTCGTTGGATGAGATTAGTGTAAGTTACTGTCTGTGTCGAGACACAGGCTTGCACCAGACGGTCAAAGATTTCCTTTTCCCGGAACCGACGGTTGCAACGATAACAGACCTCGGTTAGATAACTGTTGAGATGCTTGTCCGCAACTCCGCGGTGCGTGCCA
>MNXM01000294.1 GCA_001872605.1 Armatimonadetes bacterium CG2_30_59_28
CGCTGTCAGACCCGTCTCATGCTTCTCCGATTCGTCCTCGTAAGGCAAAAGACCCTGTAATGCCATTCCTGCACCTCGTTGGTGAGTTTACTCACTCAACCTACCTCACTCCTCCTCAGCATTCACAAGGCGCCGCAACTTCCTCTCCTCCTCCGGAGGGTGGATCAAGGCAACGTGGGGTGCAGGGCTCACCCGCATACCGCATGGTTCGGCCTTGCGGGCAAATCCGTCCCGGGAGTGGGGACTCACCCTGTGGGTGTTGCCGAAGCAGCCGGCGCCGATCTGATCCTCCTTCAGCTCATACATCCTATTGGTGGGCGACGCCGGCTACAGCGGAAGCGTTCTTGTAGCAAGCGCAATCTCACCGGCCAGCTTCTGCCATTCGACGGGGCTGGCAATGCAGGCCTTGTAGCTGAGCAGAAGATTCACGCCGCTACCGTCGACTCCGTTGACGAGTCCCGACAGCCGTATCGCCCTGCGGGGCATACCGCGGCGGGGTGCATCCCCGCGGCGCGGCGTTGGCAGAGGCGACGGGGAAGAGAAAGGAGACCGCGATAATCGGGGAGAGGTGAAGCAATACACGCGTGTGCCGCGAGAACGCTCCCATGAGAACCCCCCAGCTTTCGCTATCGCGGCTTGGCAACGGTGTCGGCAACATGGGATCGCGTCACGTCGATCGCGAATACCTGACGCGGCGGGGCAAAGGAACCCTTCGGCAGTGCGGATGCAAGGGGCCGACTCAATGGTATCTACACCAGCTTCCCGTATGAGAACACCAAACGATACCCGGCGTCTTTGACGGTCTGCTGCACCACGGGGCGGGCCCGGTAGCAGAAGCAGATGGGGATGATCTCCCCCTGGAGGTTCTTCCGGGCGTCCTCAACAACACGAGTGAAACGCTCCACTTCGGAGACACTGAGGTTGTGCTTCGCTTCTCCCACAATCCAGATCGTCTGGTCGGGACGGGAGGGGTCGGTTGCTTTACCGAAAACGTCGATTTCCACCTCGCGCCCACCCCACACCTGCATGCTCCGCTCAAGCTCATCCACATCCCAATCCCACTCGCGCTTGAGAACGTCGTGAATCACGATGTAAGCGATGTCCTCAATGTCACCTCCCACCGTTTCGCTCAGACCTCCTACTTGCTTTGCGAGGCGATCCAGTGATCGCTCCGTGCGGCCCTGGGCTTCGGCAAGCAACTTGACGCTCTCGTCTGTGCGGGACTGCGCCTCACCGAGCCGCTCCACGGCGGACTCAACACGATCCAACCGTTCTCCGGAACGTCGCTGCGCTTCAGCGAGCCGCTCCACGGCGGACTCAACACGATCCAACCGTTCTCCGGAACGTCGCTGCGCTTCAGCAAGCCGCTCCACGGCGGATTCGACACGCGTCAACCGTTGCTCGGTGCCGTGTTGTGCCTCGGCGAGCATCAAAACACTGTGGTCGGTCTTCTTCTGTGCCTCGGCCAGCATCTCAACACTGTGGTCGGTCTTCTTCTGTGCCTCGGCCAGCATCTCAATACTGTGATCGGTCTTCTTCTGCGCCTCGGCGAGCATCTCAACACTGTGGTCGGTCTTCTTCTGTGCCTCGGCCAGCATCTCAATACTGTGGTCCGTCTTCTTCTGTGCCTCGGCGAGTTCTTTCAGGCTTCCGTCCGTTTGCCGTTGTGCGTCCGTCAGTCGGTCGAAAGATCGGTTCAGTTGCACGACATCGTCACGCGTGGCATATCCGTTGCTCATTTGGAAGGACGCCTTCACGAGAACGTCGAGAAGCACCTCTGCCGACTGCCGGTCGAACACGGTAATTAAGTCTCCCAGCAGCGCATCACGATTTGCCAGACAAGTTCCTGCCTCCATGGGTGTCACCTCCCCCGCAAAGTAAGTGACGACAGTATAGCAAATCTGTTGAGATAGGGGTAGACTCCACGCACTTCACTCTGGTGTTGACCGGCGCGTATGCAGGTGCTATCTTACGTTTGCCCGATCGCTCCGCTGAGTTGATTGGGGTGTTGGAAAACTGCCGCAAGTTGGGGGGGAAAGGGATGCTATGACACCTCGAGAGAGATTCATCGTGGCTTTGGAGGGCGGAAAACCGCCGGGACGCGTGCCGCATTTTGAGCTGGTCTTCTTCCTGACGATGGAGTCCCTGGGACGCGTTCATCCCAGCCAGCGGAATTACCATCAGTGGGACCAGATGAGCGAGAAGGAACGCGACCTGCACCGGCGCGACATCGCCAACCTCTACATCAGCGTCGCCCGCAAGTATGAGCATTGCGCCATCTTTGCGCAGCCGCCCGGAGGATGGAAGGGCAATGACGACACGTTCCGCATGCTCGACCATATTCGGGAGATGTCAGGCATGGAGTTCTTCATCATGCAGCACGGAGACGCGACCTACGGCGTCCCGGGTGGGAGCGCGATGATGGACTTTGTCGCGCGCATCGCCGACGACCCCCAGAGCATGAAGGACGACGCGGAGCGAATGGTGGCTGACCGACTTGCGCTCGCCGAGGTGCAGCGCGCCCACGGCGCGCTGGATGGCTTTGCCCTGTGCGCCGATTACTGCTTCAATGACGCGCCGTTCCTCTCGCCGGCGATGTTCGACGAATACGTCACTCCGTACCTGACACGTCTGATTACAGCCTATCGTGAGATGGGTTTCCATATCATCAAACACACTGACGGGAATATCATGCCGATACTCGATTCGCTGGTGTCCGCGCGCCCGCACGCACTGCACAGTCTCGACCCGCAAGGCGGAGTGGATATTGCAGAAGTGAAGCGGCGAGTCGGCGACAGAGTATGTCTCATCGGGAACGTCAACTGCGGTCTCATGGACACCGGCACGGACGAGGAAGCGGCAGAATCGGTTCGCTACGCCCTCCGGCACGGGATGCCCGGTGGGGGATACGTTCTCTCCACCAGCAATTGCATCTACACCGGGATGCCTCTGAAGCGGTATGAGTTGATGCTGCAAATCTGGAAAGAGGAGGGGAACTACCCCGACGTGGACTGACTGACCTCGCGGAGATACTCGCGTCGCGGCATCGGAACTTGTCTTGACACAGTTCACATATCTGTTAACCTAATGCAGTGAGACGCATCCTCTTCTATCGCACCGAATCGGGATTTTGCCCGGTACAGGAATTCCTCGAAAGCTTGCCCAACCGCGTAGCGCAGAAGGTCGTGTGGGTATTGAAGCTGGTGAGGGAACTGGATCGGGTGCCCACCAGCTATTTGAAGAAACTGCGAGACTCAGGGGACATCTGGGAGGTCCGGGCGGATGTGGGGAATACAGCGTGCAGGCTTCTGGGTTTTGTTGAGGAGGAAGAACTGATTGTTCTCACCAATGCATTCCGGAAGAGGAGCCAGAAGACACCCATGAAAGAGATCGGGGTCGCTGAACAGCGGAAGGCAGACTACGCCTCGCGGAGGAAACACCATGGATGATCTCGATAGATACATTCGGCAGCGGAAAGGCAGGAGCCCTGCCTTCGCCAAGGACTTCGACTCAGGCTACGAACAGTTCAAGATCGGCGTGCTGTTGCGGCTGGCTCGTGAGGATGCGGGCCTGACGCAGGAACAAGTGGCGAGTCAACTCAACACCAGCAAGTCTGCCATATCGCGCATCGAGAACCACGCAGAGGACATTCGCCTCTCGACGCTTGAGCGGTTTGCCCAGGCAGTAGGGAAGAAGCTGCGCTTGGAGATTGCGTGATCCCGCTCGCGACGAGCTATCCTCACAACCCCTCAATTTCCACCACTCTTCCCGTCTCCATGGATTCGAGGGCCGCAAAGGCGACCGCTCCGGACATGTAGGCGTCCATAGTGCCTCTTTTCGGATCTCCGTTCTGCCGGATGCGGTCGAAGAATTCCGTCAGCAGCGCCATGTCGTGGTGCTGGTGTCCAAAGCCTTCGGGGCGCGGTACCCCAATAACTTCCTTCGGTTTGTCTGGCAATGGAAAGTACTCGATGCGATAGCTCTCCAGATCACACCGAATTTCTCCCATCGTTCCGATGAACGTGAGCCGTCGCTCCCCTTTGGGTGAGACCATCGTCATGGTGTACGACAGCCGCATCCCGTTATCGAATTCTGCGACGAGGGCAGTTGTGTCGCCGGTGTCCTTGTTCACATTGTAGACACAGAAATCCTCCGGCAAAACCTGCGGCCCCGCGGTGTTGTAGAAGCGCTCACGATATTCGGCCCCCTGATCGGTGTAGTAGATGCACTGGGACTGCAGGTTGCAGGCACGGCACTTTTCGGCCGCGTCCGCGCGAGGCCGGAAGACCTCCAGCCCACCAAACGCTGCGACACGTTTCGGGTAGGCATCGGTAATGAAGTTGATGATGTCGAGCGTGTGACAGCCCTTGTGGAGCAGCATGTCGCCGCTGAGCTCCCGATACCGATTCCAGCGCCGCATATAGGTGCTGCCGTGAAACCACCCCACCGCTTCGTGCGCGATGCAGGCGATGAGCTTCCCGATGGCGCCACCGGTGACCATTTCACGCAGCTTTTGTGCGCACGGATCGTGCCGCAGCACGAACCCGAGGTGCAGCAGCTTTCCCGACGCGCGCGCGGTCTCGCAAATGGCCCGGGCATCATCGGGTTTGTGGGCGAGGGGCTTCTCCACGAGGCAGTGCATTCCCGCGTCGAAGCACTTCGTGGCCGGCTCGAGGTGCGCATTGTCCGGCGTACAGATGAGCGCTACATCCACGTCGTCCCGGGCGATGAGGTTTTCGACCCCAATCACTTGGGGAACACCGTTCAGTTGATTGTCGGCGCAGAACTTGGAGACGGTGCTCTTCCGGCGGCCGCACATGGCCGTCCAGACGGCTACTCCTGGCTCCATTCGGTTGAGCACGTCCACATAGATCTGCCCCCGGCCACCGGTGCCGAGGAGAGCGAGACGGAGCGGTTGCATGGCGGTCCTCCGGAGATTCCTGCTGAGGGAGTTGCGAATGGTGTCTGCAACAAAGCTGCACTTGTCATCCAGTCACTTGCCGGACTTGTTGACGTTGGAACCGGTTTTGGGGTATCATGCGGCGACGCGCGTAGGGGTTGGAGGGCCTGCCGGTCATGACGAATGCCGGAGCAGGCGTCAGGCTGTTCCGCGATCACGGGAGACTCGCGCCCTCCTCTTCAATCTATCCGATCCAGAGGCCACCGTACCATGCACAACCGGGACAGACTGATCCTGTTTGCGGGCCGTTCGGGACAAAAGCTCGGCCAGAGCATCGCTCAGTGCCTTGAAACAGAGCTCAGCCCGCGAGAGTTTGTTCAGTTTAGCAACGAAAATATAAAAGTGAGAATTCTAGAGAACGTCCGCGAGGCGGATGTCTTCATTGTTCAGACGTCCTCGCCTCCACTGCATGAGAATATCGTGGAGCTCCTGATATCGATCGACGCGATCAAGCACGCTTCGGCGCGGCGGGTGACCGCGGTGCTGCCCTATTTTCCATACGTACGTTCCGACAAGAAGGACGAACCACGCATTTCCATTACGGCGCGCTTGATGGCTGATCTGATCGCTGCGGCCGGAGCAGACCGCATCCTCACGATGAACCTCCACTCCCCTCAGATTCAGGGGTTCTTCAAGATCCCCGGTGACCAGTTGGACGCGGCCCCAATTCTGTGCGACTACTTAAGGAGGAAGGACCTCTCCAATACAGTCATCGTTGCCCCCGACGCGGGAAGCGCCAAACGCGCGGGAGCATACGCTACGCGTTTGGACCTCCCCCTTGCCATCCTCGACAAGCGTCGGTCGGATGACACCGAATCCCCCGAGATTCTTCATGTCATTGGTGAAGTGGAGGGCAGAACCTGCCTGATTATCGATGACGAGATCAGCACAGGAGGCTCGCTGCATGAAACCGTGGAAGCCTTGCGGCATTTGGGGGCTGAGAAGATTTACGCCGCGTGTGTCCACCCCGTCTTCTGCGGCAAGGCTGTCGAGAGGATCAATGCAGCGAAGCTGGAGGAGATTATCGTCACCGACACGGTGCCCCTGAGCGAGAAGGATGACGCCGTTAACAACCTGCAAGTGCTTTCGGTAGCTCCGCTCTTCGCCAACGCCATTCGCAGCATCAATGAGGGGGAGTCGGTCAGCGCGCTGTTCCGATGAGAAATAAATGGAACCGGGACAAGGCGCGCGCATCTTACCCATTGAATCCATCAGGAAATTAAGGGAGTGAGGAACGATGCGAAGTTCTCTGATAGCCGCCTTGCCATGTGCCGCGGTTCTACTCAGTGCCGGTCCGGTACCGGTGGATGCAGGCGTAACCATTTCGTACTCGTCGTCCTCCTGCAACGGCAACGCGACCATCACCTACTGCGACGAACCTCCTCCTGCGTGTGGCTACTCGCGTCCCTGCGGGCACACGCAGTGCGGCTCCTACCCGATCACCCCGACTTACTACTGCGCGCCCTATCGTCCGCCTGCCTATGGGTATAACCCGTATGTGCCACCTTACGCTTACGGCGGTTGGTCCATCGGGCCGCCCACGGTCTTCACATCTCCTCCGTCGTTCTACGGCTTTGACCGAAGCGCAAGGACTGTCCGAGAGTCGGCGCTGCCAACGTACCGTAACGAACAAGGCTCGCGCCCGTATCGAGAGGCAACCGAAAGAAAAAGCGCGGAAGCATCCAGAGAGTTGTCGTCACGGGAAGCAGTTTCTATCTCGAGCAAAGGCGACGCGCCGATCTCCACGGCCATCGACCCGATCACCATTGAGGAGCTGGACAGCCGCACGGTGTTGATTCGATGGAACGCTGACGACCCGAACGACATCGCCTCGGTGGTCTTCTACACAGGGGACATATTCCAGACCCCGGTGGAAGCGCGCCGCGTCACACAGGCGCCCTTCCATACCACGATGCGGTTAACCAACAGCGTCCGGAACGTGGGAGCCACCGTCACTTACGAAGATGGTTCCCAGACGACCAGGTGGATTCCGTACAGCCCACTCAGTCGGTAGGGCATCGAGTTACTTACAGGTGAATCGCGGAATGAGAAACCGAGTGCATCCATTCATTGGCCCCTCAGCCGTGCTCGCCGTTTTCATGGTGGGCCAGTTCCTTCCCGCGCCGAGAATCTCCGCTGCAGAAGTGGGCTACCGCGTCGAAGGCAAGGACTCCGGTGTCGAGGAAGCCGTGCCGCAGTCGCCTGTCGTGCCTCTCGATCGCAAGGTGAATGTTGGCGGTTACGACATTCGAATGGACTTGGCTCCGCGCCCAGTGAACGTCAACGAGAACATCCGCATCACCGTTCGCGTCACTCCTCCCCAGAGCAAGGAGAACTCGGATGACTTGCTGGTGGTGCTGCGCATCCGGGATGAAGCGACCGGGACCGTGACCAACCCGTCACGACCCGTGAAGTACAACCGACTCGATCAAGTGTTTGTCACGAACGCGACCTTTGCGAAAGATGGTGAATACACACTCCACGTGGGAGTGTGGGAAGTAGGTTTCCACCCGATTGCTGTCGGGTTCCTGCTCAATATACCGGAGGAAGCAGCCGCTGGGGAGGGAGAAACAAGCCCGGGCACAGAGAAACTGGTGACCGCCGATCCCTCCAGGCAAACGCCCGAATTGCGGGACCAGGTTTCGTTCGGGATCACTGAAGCGGGTCTGCTGCGCGTCAATTGGCTGCAGAAGGAACCTGCGCCGGAACGCGTTGCCTTCACGCTGATTGATGAATCGGGCGAGGAACTCGCCCGGCAGACCGACGGTGCCGATCCCTTCTTCGGACTTTTCAGGAACTACAAGCACACCGCGAGAGTGAAGGTCCAGGTTTACTACCCCAACGGCGTATCCGCCGACATTCTCATGCCCTTCACCGCCTCCGTCGTCGGCAAATAGTGCAGCGCCCAACGGAGTCGCCACGCAACCTGCGCGGAGACGGGACGGATAGAGGACTCGACATCACCACCCCCACCATCGCCTGCTCTGCAAGAACGCTACGCACAAGACACACGGTCAGCAGGAGGCTGGCTATGCCGCCCCGGCTTCTCCGACAGGATCCCTATCGCAGAACGATGGACCGAGCCTCCCGGACGAAGAAAGCTTTGCACTCATCCCAACTGAACGGCACGCGCATATCTGGCATGGGTTCTGCCTCGGCGTCATCGAAGTAAGTGAGGCTCTTCAGAATGTGGTAGGTGTTGATCCGACTGGCATCATACTTCCGGGGAAGCAACCCAAAATGGTCGGCAAGCGAACCTCCGTCCCGCAGGATGCAGTACATGTCCACAAAATCCCGCCGGCTTCCTCTCCCGGAGATGGCCACCAGCTTCATCAGCGCGATATCGCGCACGTCGGCAATCTCAAAGAAGCGGTAGGGAGTCCCATCGAACAGGAATGGGTCGCGCAGGCGGAAGAATGACAGCTTCGTTTCTCTCAGCAGCACGGTCAGAGAGTGATCGGCTTCCTGCAGCGTCTCATAGGATCCCTGTCGCGCAAGAACACCATGCAAGTCCCGCACGTCCACATCGTCCGAACGGAACAGATCCAGGTCGTCGGAGCAACGGTGCCCGAGCCTCAAGGCTAGACCCGTGCCTCCCGCCAACGTCCATCCGGAAAGGAGAGGACACGCGTAGTCCTCAAGGCGTCTCAACAATTCCACGGTGTGTCGCGGGAGAATTCCCTCGTGCACGGTATCCCCTCCATCTCCAGAAGTTGGCGCCAGAAACTGCGTGTGCGAGGCGAGACTCTGACTGCTTGGGCCGCGATCCGCAGAAAGTTGGCCCTTCCCAGAACGTTCTGAAGCATATAGACATCATCAAGATTCCCGTAGTCGAGTACGCGCTCGATCAACCAGACGGGATGAGCCATTAAGTCTGCTTCCGTAAGCGGGTGATCCCAGAAAAGACGCCTGAGGCGCGTTACGACAGAAGCAGGGTCGGTGGGGGGTGACTTCGCAGCCGACGAGGTTCCCACCGACTGCCGACGTTTCCCCAGTTGCCCTGAGACTGCGTGATTATGGTTCATGATGCCATCATCCATGATAGTGACAATAACGTCAAGGGCGCCCAGTATCCGCGACGCCTCCGGGGAACTGAGGCATGAATGCGCGGGGGGCGATACTGTCTCGGGACCTTGGCGCCTGGATTCTGCCTCACTTGGACAGCAGCGGAAGACGGACAGGAAACAGGGACGCGCACCGCAGACAATCCGCGCGGCGCTGATCCGTCATGATCCGGAGGAGGTTGGCTGGTTTGCTCATCGCGAGATCAACAGGTCCAGCGCTGTCGCCACAAATACCAGTCCGCTGACAATGCCATTGACATTGAAGAAGGCAACATTCACGCGCGTCAGGTCGTCCGCACGAACGAGCGCGTGCTCCAGAAACAAAAGCAACGCGACGATCCCCGTGCCGAGGAAGAAGGGAAATCCCAATCCCGCGACAATGCCGAACGCTGCTAACGTGAGGGTAAAAAGAATGTGCAGGCGTTTGGCGAGGTTCAGCCCTCCGGTAACGCCCAGTTTCTGCACTATGGAATGAAGCCCAACGCTCCGGTCGAACTCATCATCCATCGTTGCATAGATGATGTCGAAGCCCGCAACCCACAGGAGCACCCCCAAGCCCAGCAGGGCGGGAACGTACGACACCTCCCCCCGCACAGCAACCCACGCGCCGACGGGCGCAATACCCAGGCAAAGCCCCAGCACGAAATGCGAGTAGGAGGTGAAGCGTTTGGTGTAGGAGTAGAGACACAAAACGAAGAGAGTTGGGAAAGACAGGAGGAAGGCGAGTGAGTTGAGCTGATGCGCGGCAAAGACGAACAGGCCCGCGCAGACCAGTGTCAGCACTGCTGCTGTCGGCAGCGAGATCCTGCCAGTCGGTAGTTCACGCTCCCGCGTCCGTGGGTTCAGAGCATCGATGTGACGGTCTACGATGCGGTTGAATCCCATCGCGGCGCTGCGCGCTCCGAACATGGCGACCAGAATCCACCCCAGCACCCGAATCTCCGGAATGCCGTGATCGGCCACGATCGCCGCCGTCAGCGCGAACGGCAAGGCGAAGACCGTGTGCTGGAATTTTATCATTTCAAAGTAGGTGCGGATTTTGGTGAACATTGCCTATGAGTTGAGTTGCATGCGAATATGGCAGGTGTGCTGTGTATGGAATGTTGGCACTTTTCTGGGAAGGTGTCGTCCCTGACATGGACGCGTGCCCACCTCCGCGTCAGTTTCACTCTCCTACCCGCCATTTGGCGCGCCCTGCGCGGCTGTGATTTCCAGGCTATGCTCAACGGTCGCGCCGGTGGCCACGTCCGTCACCCGTACCGTCCACTTCCCCACCGGATCGTTGAAGGCAACGGGAAGGTCCAGTTCCGCGCTGCCGGCTGCCCAGCGCAACTTCTGAGACAATGGCGCGACACGCGCTCCGGAGAGATTGAGTGTCTCGACACGGAACACGCCGCGTCCGGGTCTGCCCCCTTCGGTCGCGAGCCGGAGGCGAAGCTTGAGACGTTGCCCCTGCACACAGGTGGGTGGGAGAGCCGCGATGGCAGCGGCGATGCTACAGGTATTGGCAGTGCAGATGGACTTCCAGAATGTCATGTTCGATAGGTCTCCCTTCCAGGAATATAGTCTTGTTCCTGAGTATACTCGTTACGGGTGAAAACACCCCCTCACCCTCGAACCCTTTGGGTTCGCGCCCTCTCCCCATCGCGCTGACTCTCAGACACACTTAACACCGTGAGCTACATCCGGTAAACTAGTGCATCGTTTTGGAAGTTCCCCCACAAAAGGACACCGGATCGCTTCAGCGTCCGGTAGCTCACACAGGCAG
>MNXM01000216.1 GCA_001872605.1 Armatimonadetes bacterium CG2_30_59_28
GGGCGGGAAAGACCTAAAATTACAAGGGGAATGCCAACCTCGCGCGTTGGTAACCGCTTCCGGCCTGTTGGCAGGCAGACGCATCCCTGGGTCTCGTCCGTTTGGCTCTGTCTTTTTCGTTGCTCCATTTCCACCCGGTCAGGCGGCTTTGAGCAGACTGCGGAGATGCTCCTGCTGGTTCGCGTGGATCCTCCCCATCGCCATCGACTCGGACTCTGCGCCCCCTTTGAGGTTATTTTCGCGAAGAAAAACTCCCCGACCATCAATCACCTTCATTGATCCACAACCTCGCAGGGTATTCGCTCATCAACACTCCCCGGCAATGCCTGTCACGCTTGAACTCAGCAGATTTCGCAAATGGATCGGAATTTGACACCGCTGCGTGATTTGTGGTATCTTCGTGTCAGCCTTTAACTCAGTCCGGCGAGACTGGGAAGGAAAAACCGTGAAGAAGACCTGCACCAAACAAACTGACAAGACGACTCAGAAAGCCCTTTCGCTTTTGCGGAAGGGTTTTTTTATGGCTTCCTTCCACCGTTCACAGCTTCGGACACAACAGAGAGGGAACCTATGACGAACGTCCTCGAACCCACCATCATGGACAAAGAGGATATCACGCGCGCCCTCACCCGCATCGCGCATGAGATCCTCGAGAAGAACCGCGGCTGCGGCGATATTGTGGTGATCGGGATACGCACCCGCGGCGCGCCCCTGGCCCAGCGCGTAGCGGATAGCATCCGCAAGATCGAGGGGAAGGAAGTGCCCGTGGGCACGCTGGACATCACTCTTTACCGGGACGATCTCTTCACCCGGCAGCCGGTGGTGCGCAAGACCGAGATCCCCTTCGACATGACTGACAAGCGAGTGATCCTCGTGGATGACGTGCTGTTCACCGGTCGCACGATTCGCGCAGCTTTGGACGCGCTGATTGATTTCGGTCGACCGGAGTGCATCCAACTGGCAGTTCTTGTGGACCGTGGTCACCGGGAATTGCCGATTCGCCCAGATTTCGTAGGGAAGAACATTCCCACATCGAAGAATGAGCGAGTGGTCGTGAAAGTGAAGGAAGCTGACGGCGAAGACCGCGTCTTCATTCGACGCGGAGAGGGAGGGGTTTAGCCGTGTTGCACCGCAAAGATCTCCTGGGATTGCAGGAAACCTCCGTCGAAGAGATTCAGTTGATCCTTGACACCGCCGAGGGCATGAAGCAGATCCTGTCGCGACCCATTCCCAAAGTGCCGACTCTCCGGGGGAAAACGGTTTGTACGCTGTTCTACGAAGCCAGCACACGCACGCGCACCTCCTTCGAGGGGGCGGCGAAGGCCCTGGGAGCGGACACGATGAGCCTGACCGTTGCCGCGTCGAGCGTGACCAAAGGAGAGACTCTCAAGGACACGATTCTCACCGTGTCCTCGCTGGGGCCCCACGCCATCGTCATGCGCCACAAGATGAGCGGCTCCCCGCACTTCGCTGCGAAATACACGAAGGCGCATGTCATTAACGCGGGCGACGGCTGCCACGAGCATCCCACGCAGGGGCTGTTGGACCTCTTCACCGTCCGCGAGAAGAAGGGACGTGTCGAGGGTCTGCAGATCGCCATCATCGGCGACATCCTCCATAGTCGCGTCGCCCGGTCGGACATCTGGGGATACACGAAGATGGGCGCCAGCGTGCGGCTGTGCGGTCCCTCCACGCTGATGCCGGTGGAAATCGAGAAGACCGGAGTTACCGTCTGCCGTCGCATCGAGGAGGCGATCGAGGGTGTCGACGTGGTCTACATGCTGCGCATCCAACTTGAGAGGCAGCAGGCTGGGCTTTTCCCCTCTGTGTTGGAGTACGCCCGTCTCTTTGGGATGAACCCCAAACGCCTGGAGTTGGCCGCGCCCGAGGCCATCGTCATGCACCCCGGACCGATCAACCGCGGCATCGAGATATCCGCCGAGATGGCGGACAGCGATCGCACCGTGATTCTGGATCAGGTGACCAACGGACTCGCAGTGAGGATGGCGGTTCTGTATCTGTTGTTGGGAGGAGGCGCGTCTCCCGATGAAGGGACTGACGAAACTTGAGATGATGCAAGAGGGAATTTTCGGTGCGGCCACTGTGGCCACACCGAGGAGGGGAGGAAAATGGTTAGTCGTGAAGTGGGGATCCTGGAAGCCAAGCTCAAGCTGACACAACCGACAGAGCGAGTTGCAGGCAAGCGTGAACGATTTGCTTTAGTGCGGAAGGGCAGACGCGTCGCGGGCCTGGTCACCGCTGAGGACCTTGAGTTGCTCGAGTACATGGAGGCTCAGAGCGACGGCGAGAACCACATTCAGCGTTTCGCCGGCAAGTTCAGGGGGCAGCGACACTGGGCAGAAATCGAGTCACTTCTCGCACAAGCACGTGAAGCATCGAAAGGGGAGACTCCGATTGTACTTGGTTGATACTGACCACTGTATCGGGGTTCTGCGCGGCAAACACCCCGTGGTGGAACGTCTTAGCAACGTTCCAGGGTACCTGCTCCATCTCGCCTTCGTCACAGTGGGTGAGTTGATGGATGGGGTTCATTCTGCCCCCACAGAGGACTCCCGCTCGAACCATCGCGCCACCGCGGAGTTCGTCTCGGGTTTCGACATCCTATACCCAACCTTCTCCGACACACTTCGGTGGGCGGAGTTGCGCGCCGCGTCTCGCAAGCAAGGGCTGACGGGCCCGGACAATGATCTCTGGATCGCCGCGCTCGCCGTTGATCGGCAACTGACCGTCTTGACCTCCAATGCAAAGAACTTTCACCTCATTCCGCAAGTCGCTTTTGAGAACCGGATGGAGATAAGGGAGTAGCGCACCACGATGAACGGGAATTTGCTAATCAAGGGTGGCAGACTGATTGACCCGGCCAACGGCATCGACGACCAACTGGATCTGCTGGTGCAAGACGGTAAAGTCGGTCGCATCGGCAAGGACCTGCCTGCCGCAGAATCGACGGAGACCATGGACGCGTCCGGGCGCGTCGTGTGCCCCGGACTCATTGATGTTCACGTCCACCTGCGCGTGCCTGGACAGGAGCACAAGGAAACCATCGCCACCGGAACGCTGGCCGCGGTGCGCGGAGGTTTCACGGCGGTCTGTTGTATGCCGAATACCTCTCCCCCACTTCACTCCCGCGCGGAGATCGAGCATGTGTTGCGTCGGAATCAGGAAGAGGGACACTGCCGCGTCTATCCCGTGGCCGCCGCGAGTCGCGACCTGAAGCACGAGACGCTGGTGGAAATGGCCGATGTGAAGGAAGCGGGAGCTGTTGCCGTTTGCGACGACGCCTATCCCATTCAGAATCCGGGGTTCCTTCGACGGATGATGTACTATGCCACGATGGTGGACCTGCCGGTCGTGCTGCACTGTGAAGACAAAGGGCTGAGCGACGGCGGTGTGATGAACGAAGGGTACGTCGCCACTCTGCTCGGATTGAAGGGAATCCCGCGAACCTCACAGGAGATTGCCGTCTCTCGAAGCCTCCGTCTCGCGCAAGAAACAAACTGCCGCATACACATCCAGCATGTGTCCACCCGCGGGGAAGTGGAGTTGATACAGGAAGCGAAGTCTCGCGGCACGCGAGTTACAACCGAAGTCTGCCCGCATCACTTCTCCATGACCGATGAGGCGTGCATCACCTACGACAGCAACACCAAAATGAACCCTCCCCTGAGAACGCAGGACGATGTAGATGCCGTGATCGAGGGACTAAAGGACGGAACGATCGACTGCATCGCCACCGACCACGCTCCCCACGCGCTGGAGGAAAAGGAAGTCGAGTTCGACGCCGCGCCTTTTGGGATCGTGGGACTGGAGACCGCGCTGGGACTCTCGGTGTGCAAATTGGTTGATCCCGGACACCTGACGCTCCCCGAAGTCATTGCCAAGCTGACCGCCGAACCCGCGAAATGCATGGGAATCCCCGGAGGTAGCCTCGGCCTCGGCGATCCGGCTGACATCACCATCTTCAACCCGAACTCCCGCTGGACGGTTGACGCAGGCAAGCTCTCCTCTCTTTCGAAAAACATGCCGTTCCACGGTTGGGAACTGCCGGCACACATACACGCCGTATTGGTCGAGGGGTCGAGAGTATGAAGGCCATTCTGGCGCTCTCCGACGGGACAATTTACCGGGGAATCTCCATTGGTGTGGGGGGAACGACCATCGGTGAGGTCGTTTTCAATACCAGCATGACCGGGTATCAGGAAATCCTGACCGATCCGTCGTATCGCGGACAGATCGTGGCCCTTACCTACCCGCTTATCGGCAACTACGGTGTCAATGCGGATGACATGGAATCGTCACAACCGCAGGTCTCGGGATTTGTTGTCAAGGAGCTATGCGATTCCCCCAGTAATTTTCGTTCTGCCGCTACGGGGCAGGACTTCTTGGAGCGCCACCAGATCGTGGGGATTCAGGGAATCGACGTTCGTGCTCTCACCAAGAAGATCCGCGTCCACGGAGTCATGATGAGCGCCCTGTCTACCGAGCACACCGCGGCGGAATTGATGGAACTTGTTGAGAATGCGCCCAGTTACGATCAGATAGACTTTGTACGTAGAGTGTCTTGTCAGCAGGCCTACCAGTGGGACAGAGATGAGACGCATCGCGGTGGACAGTGGAGCATGGAATTCTTCGCCGCGAACCGGGTTGTTGTGCTGGATTACGGCGTCAAGTTCAACATCCTGCGCTCTCTGAGATCACGCGGGTGCGAGGTGATTGTCATGCCCTGCACCTCCACGCTGGAAGAGATGCTCCGGTGGGAGCCGACAGGCGTGCTTCTCTCCAACGGACCCGGGGATCCATCTCTGCTGGAGTATGCCATCACAAACATACGGAACATGATTGAGTATTCCCAGGAGCGCTACCTCCCGATCATGGGGATCTGCCTGGGCAACCAACTGCTCGGAACAGCGTTCGGGGGGACGACCTACAAACTTAAGTTTGGCCACCGCGGCGCCAACCACCCGGTGAAAGATCTCGCAACAGGTCGAGTGTACATCACATCCCAAAACCACGGCTACGCGCTTGCCGATGAGGGATTGCCGTCGGAGGTGGAAGTGTCGCACATCAATCTGAACGACCATACCGTTGAGGGTCTGCGGCACAAGCGTCTGCCCATTTTCTCCGTGCAGTACCATCCGGAAGCATCCCCCGGTCCGCGGGACAACAGCTACCTGTTCGACCATTTTGTTCAGTTGATGTCGGCGCATCCAGCGAGTTGATGTATTCGAGTCAGGATTTGTTGAAATGCCAAAGCGAACTGACATAGACAAAGTGATGGTCATCGGTTCCGGCCCCATCGTGATCGGCCAGGCTGCGGAATTCGACTATGCCGGCACACAGGCTTGTCGAGCGCTGCGGGAGGAAGGCGTCAGCGTCGTCCTGGTAAATTCGAATCCGGCAACGATCATGACCGACACCGAGATCGCGGACCGCGTCTACATCGAGCCTCTGACCATTGAATTTCTGGAGAGCATCATCGCCCGCGAGCGTCCCGAGGGTCTCCTCCCCACGCTGGGGGGCCAGACCGGACTTAACACCGCGACTCAACTGGCAAAGGCCGGAATTCTGGACAAGTACGACATACAACTGCTGGGGACCCCGCTCTCGGCCATCGCTCGTGCCGAAGACCGCGAACTGTTCAAGCAAACGATGGAGGAGATCGGGGAACCGATTCCCGACAGCGCGATTGTGACCACCGTGGCGGCCGCAGAAGAATTTGCAGAACGCATCGGGTACCCGCTCATCGTGCGTCCGGCTTACACGCTCGGCGGCACGGGGGGGGGCATCGCTGGTGACATACACTCCCTCCGCAATACAACGACCCGGGGACTCACGCTCAGCATGATTAACCAGGTTCTTCTGGAGCGGTGCGTCACTGGCTGGAAGGAAATTGAGTATGAGGTGATGCGGGACGGCGCCGATAACTGCATCACCGTCTGCAACATGGAGAACCTCGACCCCATGGGCATCCATACCGGCGACTCCATCGTGGTCGCGCCCAGTCAGACGCTGTCGGACAAAGAATACCAGCTCCTCAGGAGCGCCTCACTCAACATCATTCGCGCGCTGAAGATCGAGGGTGGATGCAACGTGCAGCTTGCTCTCGACCCGGAGAGCATGGACTACTACGTAATCGAGGTCAATCCGCGCGTCAGCCGCTCTTCAGCGCTTGCGTCCAAGGCAACTGGTTACCCGATTGCGCGCGTGGCCGCCAAAATCGCTATTGGACTGCGCCTGGATGAAATCCCCAACGCGGTAACTCAGAAAACCCTCGCGTGCTTCGAACCCGCTTTGGACTATATTGTGGTGAAGATTCCACGGTTCCCGTTTGACAAGTTCGTCAACTCCGATCGCACGGTGGGAACGCAGATGAAAGCCACTGGTGAGGTCATGTCCATCGATCGGAGCTTTGAGTCGGGACTGATGAAGGCGTTGCGCTCCCTCGAGATTGGCGTCTACGGATTGAGACTCAAAGGCGCCGAGCTGTGGAGCGAGATGGAGCTTGAGGAGAAGCTCCGCAAGGCCACCGACGAGCGCATCTTCGTGGTGGCCGAGGCGTTTCGCCGCGGGTGGCAGATCCGCGAGATTCATGAGCAAAGCGCCATCGACTACTGGTTCCTCGAGAAGATCGAGAAGCTCATCATCATGGAGAGCCGACTGCGCGACTTGCGCCTGGAGGACCTCACTCCCGACCTCCTTCTCGAGGCGAAGACGATGGGCTTCAACGACCATCACCTTGGCGAATTGACCGGACTGAAAGAGACTGTCATCCGCGCGCGCCGGAAAGAATTCGCCATCGGCCCGGTTTACAAGATGGTGGACACCTGCGCTGCGGAGTTTGAAGCAGAGACACCGTACTTCTACTCATGCTATGAGATGGAAGATGAGTGAAGAGGGAGTGAAGTTGTCCAGCAGCAAGAAGAAAGTGATTGTCATCGGTTCAGGTCCCATCCGTATCGGGCAGGGGATTGAGTTTGACTACTCCTGTGTCCACTGCGTCTGGGCGCTTCAGGAATGCGGCTGTGAGGCAGTGATCGTCAACAACAATCCGGAGACGGTGAGCACCGATTTCGACACCTCTGACCGACTCTACTTCGAGCCCCTTACCGAAGAAGACTGCCTCAACATCATCGAACGCGAGACCACAGATGATCTCGAATCCTTCCTCGGCATCATCGTGCAGTTCGGCGGACAGACCGCCATCAACCTGGCGGAGCCGCTGCATCATCAGGGAGTGCCGATTCTCGGAACTCCGTTTGATTCCATTGATCTGGCGGAGGACCGGAACCGCTTTGAGCGCTTGCTGAATGAGCTGAGCATCCCCAAGCCGCCGGGGCGCGCAGTGGTCGCTACAGACGCCGCCGCGGAAGTTGCCGCAGAAATTGGCTATCCGGTTCTGGTGCGTCCATCCTACGTCCTTGGCGGGCGCGCGATGGAAATCATCTTTAATGAAAACGATCTATACTCGTACATGACCTATGCCACGGACGTCTCTCCGAAGAAACCAATTCTCGTGGACAAATACATCTTCGGCAAGGAGGTGGAGGTCGACGTGATCGCCGACGGAAAGGACTGCCTCATTCCCGGCATCATGGAGCACATCGAGCGGGCGGGAGTGCACTCCGGCGACAGCATGGCCGTTTATCCACCGCAGACCATATCACCGCAGGTGATCGACCAGATTACAAATCACACGCTCGTGCTGGCGAAAGCCCTCGACGTGGTAGGTGTGATGAACATCCAGTACGTAGTGGAAAACGAGCAGGCCTACATCCTCGAAGTGAACCCACGGGCCAGTCGCACAGTTCCCTATCTGTCCAAGATCACCGGCGTCCCGATCGTGGGCGTTGCGGTGCGCGCGATGATGGGGCAGAGCCTCGCTGCGCAGGGGTATGCGGGGGGGCTGTACCCGAAGCGTTCCATTGTGACAGTGAAGGCGCCGGTGTTCTCGTTCTCCAAACTAACAGAGGTGGACATTGAGTTGGGACCAGAGATGAAATCCACCGGGGAAATCATGGGGGTGGACACCGACTTCTCCCGCGCGCTCTACAAGGCCATGGTCGCCAGCGGGTACGACCTGCCTCTGTCAGGCTCTATGCTTGCTACCATCGCCGACCGTGACAAAGAGGAGTCGGTCGAGATTATCCGCGGATTCCAGGAGTTGGGATACCGAATCTATACAACCGAAGGCACTAACAAATTCCTTCGGGAACGTGGTGTGGAGACGGTGTATGTAACTAAATTGGGTGACATCAACGAACCAGCAGGGATTCCTCGTCTGATGGACCTGATTATCAACAAGGAGATCGACGTTCTGCTGAACACCCCCACAGGACGTCGAAAAACCGCGAGAGACGGGATACGCATTCGCAGGGCATCTGTAGAACATGGCGTTCCGTGCCTCACCTCCCTCGACACCGCCGCCGCTCTCCTGACAGCACTGCGCGCCCGGAAGGAACACGCGGAATTTGATGTGATCGCAGTCAACGACTATTTCGCGCAGTGATGGAAAGTCAACCGAGCTGTGGACCAACCGACATTAATGAAAGGCGCTCGATTGCGTAGCTCAACGCACAACCGCCATGTACTCCTGTTCAGTTCTCTCCAATAAGCTGATTAGTCCCGGCTACTGGCAGATGCAGATGCGGATGCCGGACGACTTCCGCGCTCCCCTGCCAGGTCAGTTTGTTCAGGTCGCCTGCGGCAGCGGCACCGATCCTCTTCTGCGTCGCCCATTCAGCGCGTGCACCTTCTCTCAGGCCGATAGAGCGCTCTCCATCGTTTACCAAGTCGTCGGTCGCGGCACTCAGTTCCTGACAACAGTCGCCGTCGGAGAATCCATCAGCATTGTAGGTCCCCTCGGAAACGGCTTCCCGCTGAACGAGACGGCACGTCCCATCCTCCTATCGGGTGGTGTAGGAGTGCCGCCCATCGTCTTCCTCGCAAGTTGGCTCCTATCCGAAAAAAGAGTCCCCCCGTGGCATATCACCGTCCTGCAGGGAGCGCGTGGCCGACGAGGCATCCTTTGCAGAGACCTCCTCCACGGAATGGGATTACAACTCCAGGTCGCAACCGACGACGGATCGGAGGGGTACCACGGGACGGTGGTTGATCTATTGAAGGCAGTCACGAAACAGTCGGGGGGCTCCGAAGGAGCAACCATCTACGCCTGTGGACCCTATGCGATGCTCAGCGCAGTCGCGTCCTATGCCGAATCCTCGCAAGTCAAGGCGTATGTCTCCATGGAAGCCGCAATGTCTTGCGGTTTCGGCGTCTGCATGGGGTGCGTGCTGCCCACCAAGCAGGGATATCTCCGCTGCTGCCACGCGGGACCGGTGTTCGACGCAGAAGACATCAGGTGGACCTGAACGGTTCACCGCAACATGCCATCGACTATTCGCCATCTGCCAAATCACAGCATCAGCGCAATCGACACTTCATTACTCACCTTGTGGAGTGCGGTGGCAGCGACATCGCTTTGAATCGACGATGCACAGCAATCACCCAAGGCGGTGTCGCCGCTCCGCTCTGCCACCGCACTCCAAATCACGGGATCAGCGCAATCCCCACCTCATTGCTCACCTTGAAGTCCGGGAGTTCTGCGTCGAAATCCTCTGCCATTGTGATCAAGCCTTTGGCGCTGCCAAAGGTGCGTGACAGTTTCCTGAGGACGCGCGGCACCAACTGCACGGCCCGGCGCGCATCTTGCTGGATGAATACCTCCTCGCCGTGAACCGCGGCTTCCACGAGGTCAATCAGACGAATCTTCGCTTGCCCGAGTGTTACTTGCTGCATTTTCCCTCAGTCCCTCAGCTTTAGTTCTCCTGTATTCTACAATAAGCAGCGACATCGCGCTTCATGTTCTCTGACCCCACCGGCCACCAGAACCTCTTTCCGTGGGATAATACTCCGACTTTGTCTCCCACCGATGTCGACTACGAAAGCCAAACCTCGCGCTTTGTTCTACGCGTCTTCCAGAAAGTCCTGCAGCAGTTCCTTTGCTTCCTCCGCGTGGTCCTGCCGCACCCAGATCTCGATCGTCCGTTCCTTGATCCCGACGGCGAGGAGCATCACCTGCTGGATCCTTTCGTTCTTCACCACGTAAGGGATGTCCGCTTCGTCGAGGCGGGACTTCGCCAGGGCAAGGATGGCCGGGTCGATGGTTGACAGGATGTGCTTAACGTCCAGACGCCCGGGGGATAATGCGTATGCCGGCGCCGGCGACGGCAACTCCATTAGCAGCGGCACGCCGCAATCGGGGCATACGGCTATCCCTTCCTTGAATTCGTACCGGCATTGTGGACAGTACATCTACATTCTCCGACGGATATCTTCATGTGGAAAACATGCGGGAGCGGGCGGCGGTGACGCGGCGTCCACCTCCAGCGCCGCGCCAGCGTCCGTCAGCGATCGCTGACGGACGCGGACTCTGTGAGTCCGCGCTGAACACCCATCACAATTCCGGGAATTATAATTGTCGTCAACGGGAATTATAAGTAGCCCTCCAGAATTGCTGCCCCGGCTTAAATGCGGTAAAGTACTCGGCGGACTCACAGAGTCCGAAATCACACCCAACACCGAAGCCAGGATCGCAGCAATGGAAACTACAGCAACGAGTATACCAAATGTTTCTGAGATTGGTCATTTTTTTCTCCGATGGGCCGGCTGGTGACGCGGGGATGGATGGTCACGCTCACAGCCCGGGGTTGTCGGACTCTGTGAGT
>MNXM01000299.1 GCA_001872605.1 Armatimonadetes bacterium CG2_30_59_28
GGCTTCGGTATTGGGTGTGATTTCGGACTCTGTGAGTCCGCCGAGTACTTTACCGCATTGAAGCCGGGACAGCAATTCTGGAGGGCTACTTACTGCCCTTCGGTTTGGGGGTGGCAATGGAGCCACCAGAGGGATTATAAAAGGCGCTATGGGATTGCCTTCCTGTTGTGCCAAATTGTCATGCACTATCAGACAGACCGATTCCCCCCGAGGGCGGGCAAAGGTAAGAACCTTGCGTCGCGGTGTCAGTGGCGCGAACAAATCCATGATCCTCGTCCGCACGGCGGACCGGCATTGCCCGATCGCCAGATTCACCACATAAGGGAGAGATGCAATTTTGAGACAGTCCAACGCCGGACTTCCTGAGCAAAAAACAAGAGGGATCATGCGTCCACTGCTGTGGTCGGTCCTGCTTTCCGCAGGCGCCGGCACGACTTGTTTCGCCGGAGAAGGAGAAATTGTTCTTCCTCCCATCAAAGGAGGAGAGCTGGTGATCCTGCTCGTGGTTTTGGCCAGTGCAATCTTCTCGGTGGGTTTCGGATGGTGGCTGCGCACGCAGACCACCGCCCTCAGCCCAGGCAACGCGGCCATGCAGGAAGTCGGCGGCGCCATTCAGCAGGGAGCGTATGCGTATCTGAAGCGCCAGATCGCCACGATGATCTGGCTTGTCATTGCCCTCACCGTTGGTCTCTATTTCATGTACAAACCCGTCTATGCAGACGATCCCAGCTTGTCGCTGGGGATTGCACTTTCGTTCTTTCTGGGCGTGGCGGCGTCCTACTGCGCCGGTCTGGCCGGAATGGACATGGCCGTCAAAGGCAACATGCGCACGGCGAACCAGGCGCTCACATCCTTCAAGGGCGCTCTGGAATGCGCGTTCCGAGCGGGAGCCGTTTCGGGCATGTTCACGGTAGGGCTCGGTTTGCTGGGAGCGGTAATCATCTTCCTGATCTATCGCGAGAACGCCATGAAGGTTCTTGTGGGGTTTGGGTTCGGCGGTAGCCTGGCGGCGCTCTTCATGCGTGTTGGCGGTGGTATCTTCACCAAAGCTGCTGACGTCGGAGCGGACCTCGTAGGGAAGGTTGAGGCCGGTATCCCCGAGGACGACCCCCGCAACCCCGCCACCATCGCCGACAACGTGGGCGACAACGTGGGCGACTGTGCAGGTATGGCCGCCGACGTTTTCGAGTCGTATGAGGTGACACTCGTCGCGGCGATCATCCTCGGCGCGGCAACCGTTCCCCTCTTTGGTGAAGGCTCCAGCTTCGTGACGAAACTCATCATGTACGCTCTTCTCGTCAGATCCGTAGGAGTCGTTGCGTCTGCGGTTGGCATTCTGTCCGTTAAGGGCAGTGAAGACGCTGACCTCGACCCGATGCAGCCGATCAACTTCGGTTTCGTCGTCTCGGCGATCGTCGCAACCATTGGCTTCGGACTGGTTAGTCTGTTCTATATGAACAACATTGTCGTCCAAGTTGAAAGCCCGCTCGGATACGCCAGTCGGGAGGTTCCCGTGGAATGGTGGCGGTTCTTCCTGGCGACGTTTGTCGGCATCGCCCTGGCGATGATCATCGGCAGGCTAACGGAGTACTTTACGTCCACTGAGAAGAAGCCGGTCACCGAGATTGCGTACTCCTCCAGAACGGGACCGGCAACCATGATCATTTCAGGCTTTTCCTATGGACTCGAAAGCAGCGTCTGGAGTGTTCTCGCCATCGCCGGTGCCCTCTTCGCCCCACTGATAATCTTCCCACCGCCACTGTTCGGCAGCACGCTGTTGTCCTTCTACGGCATCGCTCTGGCGGGACTGGGACTGTTGACGACCACCGGCTACATCCTCGCGATGGACACCTTCGGGCCCATCTCAGACAATGCCAACGGCATTTTTGAGATGTCTGGAGCCCTCAAGGAACAGGAGGAGAAGGGGGAAGCGACGGGCGTTTTATCTGGTGAGAAGATTGTGTCGCGACTCGACTCGGTCGGTAACACCACAAAGGCATTGACGAAGGGATTTGCGATCGCAACCGCGGTGTTGGCAGCGACGGCCCTGTTCCATTCCTTTGTAGAGGACGCGAAACTGACCGACGTCGGGTTGCCGATTAATCTGCCGGAGATCTTCATTGGCCTGTTGATCGGTGGGGCAGCTCCTTACCTCTTCTCTTCCTTCGCAATCAACGCTGTCGGAAGATCAGCGTTCGAGTTAATCGAAGAGGTGCGAAGGCAGTTCAGGGAAAAACCCGGCATTATGGAGGGGACCGAGAAACCGGACTACGCCACGTGCGTCTCCATCGTCACCGCAGCAGCCCAGAAGGAGTTGCTCGGCCCCGGCATCCTCGCCATTGCGCTTCCGGTGCTGGTTGGGTTCGGGATGAGTAT
Source organism: Armatimonadetes bacterium CG2_30_59_28 (assembly GCA_001872605.1). Lineage (GTDB taxonomy): Bacteria > Armatimonadota > Abditibacteriia > CG2-30-59-28 > CG2-30-59-28 > CG2-30-59-28. Next base: position 2,377 of record MNXM01000299.1, read on the forward strand.
CGGTGGTCAGGTCGTGCAGATTGGAGGGAAGTCCTTCATTCTGACCGGCGCTCAGGCATTGGGAGGCTACCTTGCCGGCGCCATCCTGTCTGGACAGTTGATGGCGGTTCTTCTCGCCAATTCCGGCGGGGCCTGGGACAACGCCAAGAAGAAGATTGAGGACGGACTGTTCGGCGGGAAGGGCACGGAATACCACAAGGCGGCCGTTGTCTGTGACACCGTGGGGGATCCCTTCAAAGACACCGCCGGCCCTGCGCTGAACCCACTGATCAAGGTCATGAACCTGGTTGCGATCCTGATCGCTCCGATTGTCATTCAGGCGAGCATCACCACCGGAACCCGGATCATCATCGTCATGGTTGCCTTGGGGGCATTGGCGCTGGCCGTCATGTTCAGCAAACGTGGCAGTCTCGTCGACACGATGGAGCTTTCCGAAGCTAATCTCACGGGGTAACTGCTCATGTACAACATTTTGACAGGATTGACAGGATGCCTCGGGCTCTATGAGTGCGCCAGGATTTGGCTAACCCGTCAATGCGGACTCATAGAGTCCGAGTGCAACCGCCACGCGTTGATATTCCCACGAGCACATACTCCATGAAATCCTTGCGAACTCTGCGAGTTCGAGACGATCCTGTACATCCTGCCCGAATACGTAAGTAGATACATCACGGGAACAGGATCAGCGTAGGCTCACGACATTCTGCGACATGTTCCGTGGCGCTGAAAGAACCGACCCACACTACTCATTGGCGCGCCCTTGCACTCACTTGGGTGCGCTTGCCTTTTGGCCGGGGGCACAGATAAAATGGGGAGCGGTCGGGTGTGAATGAGCATGAACTTCCGATTGTTACGGCGAGTTTTCTTTGGTCAGGCGCTTCCCACAAAGCGGATGAAGCACCAGTTGCTACCCAAGTACCTGGCACTGCCGGTGTTTGCCTCTGATGCGCTGTCGTCAACAGCGTATGCGACGGAGGAGGTTCTCCTGGCACTCTCGCTGGCCGGTGCGATGGCCCTGCCCTACGGGGTCCCTATCGCCGTGGCCGTATGTGCGCTCATCGCCATCGTGGCCCTGTCTTACTCGCAGACGATTATGGCCTATCCCACGGGTGGAGGATCCTACATCGTCGCATGCGAAAACCTGGGACTGTACCCCGGGCTGATTGCGGCTGCGGCCATCCTGACCGACTACGTGCTCACTGTGGCCGTCAGCATCGCCTCTGGGGTGGCTGCCATCACTTCGGCTGTCCCCGTCCTCATCAACCATAAGGTGGCGCTCTGTCTCCTGTTCATTGGCTTCGTGAGTCTGGCGAATCTACGGGGGAGCAAGGAGTCTGGAAAGCTCTTTGCCTGTCCGGCGTATCTGTTCATCCTTTGTCTGCTGGTGATGATCGGTGCCGGCTTCTTTCAGTACGTCGTTCACCACGGCCATCTGCAGCCGCTGACCCATGAAACCCTTAGCGCTTCGCAGCCGCTCACAATCTTCCTGATCCTGCGCGCGTTCGCGTCGGGATGTTCCGCCATGACCGGAACGGAAGCCATCAGCGATGGAGTGCCGGCTTTCCAAGAGCCGCAGTCCCGGAACGCCAGAACCACGCTCTTCTGGATGGCCGCAATTCTGGCAGTGCTTTTCTTTGGGATATCCTTCCTTGCCCATGCCTTCCAGGCTATCCCCAAACCCGATGAGACCATCGTCTCACAACTGGCTCGTGGGATCTTCGGGAGGGGGTGGTTCTACTACGTCATCCAGGCGGCAACCGCCATGATCCTGATTCTCGCTGCTAACACCAGCTACGCCGACTTCCCTCGGCTTTCCTCAATTCTCGCGCGACACGGCTATGCCCCGCGGCAGCTTGCCAACCTTGGGGACCGGCTCGTTTTCTCGAACGGCATACTGCTCCTCGGTGTCTTTTCGGCGGTGCTTGTGATCGCCTTCCATGGCAATACTCATAGCCTCATTCCATTGTACGCCGTCGGTGTATTCATGGCGTTTACTCTTTCACAGGCCGGGATGGTGCGCCGCTGGTGGCTCCACCGGGGGAGCCACTGGAAGCTCAGCGCGACGATCAACGCCATAGGAGCGATCACCACCGGCGTCGTCCTTGTGGTCATCGCCGTAATGAAGTTCACCCACGGTGCCTGGATTGTCTGTGTGCTGATCCCCTTGATTGTCTGGCACTTCATCGCCGTGAACCGCCACTACCGTATATGCAAGGAACAGCTCTATATTGGGACAGAGACACCGCGGAGGTATCTGCGTCACCATGTCATTGTGCTGGTGCCAGGAATTCACCGCGGTGTGCTGCGCGCACTGGCTTATGCGCGCACCATCTCTGAAGACCCGGAAGGCGTCTACGTGGAGATCGATCCCGCGCAGACCTCTCAAGTGGTCGCGGAATGGAGGCAGTTTGGCATGGACACTCCATTGCGCGTCCTGAAGTCTCCGTGGCGTTCAATGACGGAGCCTGTTCTGGGATACGTGGACATGCTGCTCAACGAGGAGAAGGTCGATCTGGTGACGGTGGTGATCGCCGAGTTCGTGACGACAAAGCTTTGGCACCGGATGCTGCACAACGCTTCCGGGCTGCTGCTCAAACTGGTGTTGCTGTTCAAGCCCAACGTGGTGGTCACCAACATTCGGTACGTGCTGCACAACTGAAGTCTCTTTCCGGCTTCAGCAGACCTAACGGCGCCGTCGTGCGAAGGCGCCCCTTTCTGTCGCAGACCGGCGAAGCGAGCGAGCGTTGCGCGAAGGCTGTGCAAAGAGTTAGAATGTCGGATGTTGGGAGCGAGTCTGCCGATAGTAGTACTTGGGGTCCGCTCACGAGGAAAACACACATGGAAATCTCTCATGTATTGATGCCTTTTCAGGGGACTCCCGATGACGAGGACGCCCTGAAAGCGATTTGCCGAATCGTCCGGGAGTTCAAAGCGAAGCTGTCGCTTGTCTGTGTGGTCGAAGTGCCTTTGACCCACGCCATGGACGACGAGGAAGCACCCGGTCTGGACGGGGCGGAGGCGATCATGGAACGAGCTGAAGAAATCGCTTCAAACTGCGGGGTGCAGGTGGTCACCGACGTTCTGAAGGACCGAGAGGCGGGGCGCGCCATCGTTGAGCAGGCCAAAGCCCTTGGGGTGAGCCACATCTTCTTTGTCGTCAGCCATCCCAAGCGCCAGCGGTCAACCTACCTCGGCCACAATACCGAGTACATACTGAAGAAGGCGCCGTGTTTTGTCTGGGTGATTCGTCATCCCGCCCACTCGCCCGGCTAAAGCAAGTACACGGTCGCCTACTGAAGACGCCTCCTACAATGGAGAAAAGGATGTAGTTCGATGCGAGTGGTCATTTTGGGTTGCGGACGAGTTGGTTCGGAGCTCTGCAAGATGCTTTGCGCGGACGGGCACGAAGTCACGATTATTGACTGGAGCGCGGCCGCATTCAAACGTCTCGGCGAGGGTTTCACCGGTCAGATGATCGTCGGAGCAGGAATCGATTCGGAAGTTCTGGAACGCGCGGGAATTCGCGAGGCAGACGCTTTCATCTCCTGCACCAATGGGGACAATACAAACATCATGGCCGCTCTCATTGCCCGCGAGGAGTTCCATGTCCCTCACGTCGTCATTCGTATTTACGATCCGTTGCGCACCGCAATCTACCGGGATACGGGCCTCAACACCATCTGCCCCACCTTGCTGGGCGCGACGCATATCTATCAGATGATCCAACCCGGCGAAGCGCTCTCATCCCACCTGGTCGACGAGGGCACTCATACGATGCTCGAGATCACCCCTCCGGCGCAATACGTTGGGCAGAAGATCCGGATGCTCCCACTGCCGGATGATGCGCTCCTCGCCGGCTTCATCCGGGCGGGGTCCGCATCAACGCCGCTGCCCGATACACGCCTGGAGGCCCAGGATCGTCTCATCGTCCTGGTCAGGACGGACGTAGCAGACGGGGTACGGATAGCGCTGCGCGCGACTGACGCAGACTCCGGGTAGGCGCTCAAACTCGGCATTCATAATCCTGATCGGAGTTCTCCATGTATCTCATCATTGTCGGTTGCGGGAAAGTTGGTTTCTACCTGTGCAAAGACATGCTGTCTCGGGGGCACGAAGTTACGGTGGTAGACAAACGTCCCGAGAAGGTCACAGAAGCGAGAGAGCGCGTCGGAAACGTCATCTTCGAGGGGGATGGCTGCGACCCGGCCATGCTGGAAAAGCTGGGAGTGCGCAGAGCCGAGGTTCTCGTCGCTGCCACCGGAGATGACGAAGACAACCTGGTCGTCTGTCATGTCGGACGGCATCTGAACCCTGGAATCCGCACTGTAGGTCGCGTCAACAACCCAAAGAACGAGTCTACCTTCCGAAAGCTGGGGCTGAACGCCGTGGTAAACAGCAGTGAGTTGCTCGCACACATGATCGAGCATGAATTCAGCACTGGAGATCTGGTACCGCTCATCTCCCTCCGACGTTGCGGACTCGACATGGTGGAAGTTACCGTCGCCAAGGGGTCTCCCGCCGCGGGGAAACTCATCCAGGATGTCAAGCTCCCCGACCGTTGCACCCTTGTTTCGATCCTTCGCAGCGGCAGCGTCGTCACACCGCGCGGCGACGTCAGCCTCATCCCAGGCGACGAAATCATCGCTGTCATCGGCCCCGAAGAAGAGAAAGACCTCCAGCAGCTGCTCGTGAGAGACAATCGCGGGTCGGAAATCCGTGGGCCGGTTTCCATGGAAAATGAGCGGGGACGCAAGTTCGGGAAGGTGTTCAAGAAGTAAGCGCCGCGTGGCATTGGCACGCCTCTGTCCGCCAGTGAACACTGCACCGGACCCGTCGTCGCCGATTCAGCATGGCATCCCCTACGTGCGTCCCCAAACTCCAGCCACCTCACAATTGCACTCAGAACACCGATCGTTCTTTATAAGGTTCATAACCACTTCGTCTCCAGAGCGACGAATCAAACGCTCACCACATCCAGGACAGTAAGTGTCGGCGGTATTGTGTCCATGGGTGTTCCCGATGTACACAAACTGCAGCCCGGCGTCTTTGCCAATCTGCCATGCCTGTTCCAGCTTCCCGATGGGAGTGGCTTCCTCCACAAACTGGTGAGTGGGTTCATACCGATTGACGTGCCACGGGACTTCCGTGCCGAGGTCGGATGCAATCCTGCCAGCGATGCTGCGAAGCGCGGTCTCGCGGTCGTTGACGGTGGGGATGACGAGTGTGGTCAGCTCAAGGTGTATCCCGTATGAAAGCGCCAACCTGCATACCGCCCAGATTTTCTCGATATCAATATCCTTGTAGATCTTCTCCAATGAGACCGCATCGCCCTTGATATCGATGTTCATCGCGTCCAGACCCGCGTCCGCCAGTTGCGCGAGCGCTTCGGGGGTCATGTATCCATTGGTGACGAAAGTGTTATAGAATCCTTTCTCCTTCGCCAGACGAAAAACGTCGAGCGACCATTCCAGCGACAGCGTAGGCTCGTTGAAGGAGATGCAGGTTCCCTGGCATCCATGAATGCGCGTCAGGTCAACGAACCTTTCCGGGGATGCGAAATCGCGTTCCTCAGGAGAGTGCACCGCGCTGACCTCCCAGTTCTGACACCAGGGGCAGGCGAAGTTGCACGCCCATCCGCCTGCAGTGAGAACGTTGGTTCCCGGGTGGAAGTGATGGAAAGGCTTCTTCTCAATGGGGTGCACCGCGAGCGATGAGATGGCTCCATAGATCAGAGTGACCAGCTTCCCGTCGCGGTTCATCCGCGACTTGCACCAACCCGATTCGCCCGGCGCCATCTCGCAGCGCCGTTCACATGTTCGGCAGCCGACACCCGTCTCCAGTTTCTCCTGCAACAGCGCCTCACGAACAAATCCATTGTCCATTCCACCGACCTCCTCGTGCGTCCTCACCAATACGGGCGGGGGATAAACGATACGCGCGTCCTTACTCTATTCGCGACTTCAGGCTGCTGTCAATGCTCACTCTCGCCGGGACGTAACAAACTGATCTCACGATCTTTGCCATAACGACGCGTTTTCAGTTATGATTTGCAGCGATGGACGTATACTCGTTACGGATGAAAATCCACCTTTCCCCCTCACCCTCGAACCCTTTGGGTTCGAGGGTGAGGGGGTATTTTCACCCGTAATGAGTATAACTGCTGCCCCGACATCGATGCCGCGCTCGACAGGGAAATCAACACCACGATCATCTGCGCGGACAACGCCAGCCATAGCCTGCTCGTGGGATCTTCTGCAAGGAGGGGGGCAACATCTTCTACGAGAAGCCGATGGCGGTTACCGGGGCGGAGGCTGAAAGGAGCAAAATATGCCAATGAGCGACCCACGCTACGAAAGCTACATGGGCCTCGGCCCCAAAAGAATCGCCCACTGGGAGCACTGGTCTGACCCCGACGCAGCAACATATATTACCGGGATCGACTACTACGAGCAGCCGCGAAGCTGCATGTTGAGGCTGAACGAACTTTACCCCTTCCTCGAACTGGGCGCGCCGGCGAGCGACGATCCGCTGCCCAAACTGGACGAGCAACGGGATCAGGGCAAGGGGCGTTGGGGACACGAATACCGCGACCACTGGCAGCAGGAGGAAGCCGCGAAACGCTTCGGCAGCCTCGAGGAGATGCTGCGCTTCAGTCCCCTCGAACAAGGTGACTTCACCGGCTGGAGAGTCGTCGTGGACGGCGACTACAGCAGCGAAGAAGTCATCTACGAACGCTTTCGCTCGCAGTTCCCCGAAGAATGGGGAGATAAGGCGCCGGAGAAGAACTCCTCCGCTGCCGTCGGTTTCTACAACACAATGTTCATGTGGCCCCTGCTGGTGTTTGGGTATGAGAACTTCCTCTCCATCTGCCTCAAACCCGAATTCGACAGGATCATGGAAGAGTTTGCCGAAATCAACCGCCGCGTGTTTCGTGCTTTCGCTCGCCTGCCGGTCAACTTTGTCATCTGCCACGACGACATCGTGCTCTCAAACGGACCCGTGTGCAGCCCGAAATGGATGAGAAAGCACATCTTCCCCCGCTATGAGGAATTCTGGAGTATCCTCAAGTCCGCGGGCAAGGAAGTGATCTTCATGGTGGACGGCGGTGTCGACGCGTTCGCTGATGACATCATGGCGTGCGGCGCCCGCGGCATCATCAGTGAACCGTTCACCAACTACAAGGCTCTGGCGAGAAAATACGAGAACTGCTTTATCGCCGGTGAGGGAGACAACCGCGTGCTCATGCGAAACAACCCTGCGGAGATCCGCGCGATGGTGGAATCAATGGTGGAGACCGGGAGGATGTCGGGCGGCTACATGATGTGCATCGGCAACCACATCCCCTTCAACGTACCCGGAGAAGCGGTGAAGCGCTACCTCGATCTGTCGGTGGAGTTGGCGTACAGGTAAGGTTTGCTGTCAGCCCTCGATGCACGGGGCCGGACGGGATAGCCCGCGGGAGATTCTGACCAGTGGAAGGAGATGAATACAACGGCTGAAGTACTGATTTCGATACAGATTGAGTCCCTGGAAGAGGGAGGCTACCTTGCGACCAGCAACGACCTCCAGGGGCTGCTCGCGCAGGGACGCACTGTCGCCGAGACGATGGAGATCGCTCAGGACGTGGCCCGGAGACTGATTGAGTCCTGTCTGGAACATGGGAATCCGCTTCCGCCCGCGGTCCAGGCCGCCCTGAAGAAGCAGCAACGCAGAGCCACCACCAAAGTGCCGGTGGGAATCGAGATGGGGGCGGCAGTCGCATGAGCCGACTTCCCGCCTTGACATACGCGGAGGTCACTGTGCGTCTTCGCGCCGCGGGATTCTTCTTTGATCGGCAGGCGAAGGGCAGTTATGAGATCTGTACAATTTCGACACCCGTCGCCGGACAACACTCCCGCACCACACTGGAGACCTCCCGCGCCGCACACTACTGCATCGTTTTGGAAGTTCCCCCACAAAAGGACGCCGGATCGCTTCAGCGTCCGGTAGCTCACACAGGCAGCTACACGATGGAGGGTACCCTCCTTTTCTCCCCTTTCAACTCGTCCCGAGCGCTCGGGACGAG
>MNXM01000225.1 GCA_001872605.1 Armatimonadetes bacterium CG2_30_59_28
GTCCTTTTGTGGGGGAACTTCCAAAACGATGCACTAGGAAGCTACCGTCGCTTGAAAGGGAATGGGTTGTAGGGCAGAGTCTCCGTCCCTGCCTGAGTAACAGCCTCGTCCAGCCCTTCATCCAACGCAACTCGTCGGTGAGCATGAATCCAACAAAACCCATCCACTGCATAGCCGAGAAAACCGGATTCGGCAGGGACGGAGACTCTGCCCTACAACCCGTTCGAGCCTTTGCGCCGGTGGCAGAAAGATCAGCGTATGTCCCGCATTCCTTTATGATACAATTCCTGGGATTCAAGCAAAAGCTTGCACGCGCACCCTCCAGGCTCAAGGAGTCCAACTCCCTGAGCATCCTGAAGGCGACCACAAGGGTTTCGACTACAACCACCCTGATTGTGCTTGCATCTTGCTTTCATCGTCGCGGCGTGGTTTAATCAGAGCCTACTTTGCGGAACGGCAGATTGGGCGCTTGTGATGTTAATCCTGGGAATTGAAACGAGTTGCGATGAGACTTCCGTTGCCGTCGTTCAGGACGGCAGGCGGGTGTTGTCCAATGTCATCTGCTCCCAGATCGACATTCACGCCAAGTTCGGGGGAATTGTCCCTGAAGTAGCATCGAGGAAGCACCTCGAGTTGATCGGTCCTGCTGTTGAGGAGGCGATGCGGGAATCGGGAATTCAGTGGCAGTCGGTGGACGGGATTGCCGTCACTCATGGGCCTGGGCTGGTGGGGTCTCTCCTCATCGGCGTCGCCACTGCCAAGGCGCTCGCCTATGTCCACAAGCTCCCCCTCATCGCCATCAATCACCTGGAGGGACACATCTACGCCAACTTCCTTGCACACGAGGACATTCAGTTTCCGGTTCTCAACCTCATCGTTTCAGGTGGACACTCCGATCTGGTGCTGATGCGTGGACATCCTCAGCGGATGATGGACATACCGGCGGATAGACCCCATCGGCACATCCGGGTGGGGAGGGCGCGTGACGACGCCGCGGGAGAAGCCTTCGATAAGGTGGCGCGGGCCTTGGGCCTTGGATTCCCCGGAGGCCCGGCAATTGACCGACTGGCCCGGGAGGGCAATGCCTACGCAGCAGATTTCCCCACGGCAGACCTCGGCGACAGTCTCGATTTCAGCTTCTCCGGACTAAAGACTGCGGTCTTCCGACGAGCGGAAGGCATTGACTCTCCCGAAAAGCCGTTATCCACAGCAGACTTGGCTGCCAGTTTCCAGCGTGCTGTGGTGCACGCCCTTGTGGAAAAGACGTTCTTTGCCGCTGAAAGATACCGGGTAACGACCGTGGGAATGGTTGGGGGTGTGTCCGCGAACCTTTCTCTGCGCAAAGCGATGGAGCGGCGCGCGCAGGAGACAGGGGTTCGACTGCTCATTCCCCCTGTGGAACTGTGCACGGACAATGCCGCGATGATCGCCTGCGCGGGTCACCATCACTTGGCGGCGGGAGAAGAATCCGGGCTGGAATTCGATACACACGCCCGTTGGCCACTGGGAGAAACGATCGCATAGAACTCGTCCAAGAACTAACCCGCGTTTCCCACAGTGCACCCGCCGAAATTCAACAGCGGAACAAAGTTGCGGGTGCGAAGTTGTCCTTGGACGAGTTCATAGCGTTGGAGAAGCTCGTCAAGGCACCTGCAGCGCAATCACCCGGCCGTTCCCCGTCACGAGACAGACCAACCCGTCCGACACAATCCCAATGCCGCGTATGGGACCACCTGCGTCATACTGCCACAGTCGTTCGCCTGTGTCCCGATCAATACCACATACGAGGCCGTTGTCAGCGCCACAAAGCACCGTATTTGCGTACAGCACGGGATCGCAGTGAATTTCATCTCCCAGGCTATGCCGCCACCGCTCGTACCCGGTTGTGCATCCCAACGCCCGCAGGATACCATCATTAGAACCGATATAGACGGCGTCTGAGTCCGCAACGGAGCCGCAACGCACAATGCCACCGGTCTGCACTTCCCATACGCGTCGGCCGGTAGTCACGTTTAGAGCATAGACATTTTGGTCATCCGAGCCAACAAAAACGGTTCTGCCATGCACGGTACATGGAGAGAGAACCGCCCCATGAGTCTGGAAAAACCATCGTCGCGCTCCTGTGGCAGACTCCAGCGCATAGACCCGGCTGTCACTCGCGCCAAAAATGAGCAATGGCTGCTGGCCGACGGGCTCCACCGAGGCGATGCACAGCGAGGGCGCGACAGCCCCCCCCGCCTTGAGCTTCCACATCAGCTTGCCCGTAATCGATTCGGTAGCATAAACGTAGCCATCGTCAGTGCCAACGTAGACATGACCGAGGGCTTCCTTGCGAACCGTGGCCGCGTCCGGAGTCAATTCGTTGCCCGGCGCTGTAGAATAGTCTACAACCTTCAGAGGGGTTGCGGTTGTCGACGCTTCACCGGCTGAAGAAGAAACGACGGTCGCCCCGACCTTCATGACCCACCGGAGTTTCCCTGTAGCTCCATCAACAGCATAGACGACCCCATCTTCGGAACCCACGAACACGCGCCCATGGACCAATCCCGCCGTTGACGTGAGAGGGAAGTCGGACGAGAACAGCCACTCGAGTCGTCCCGTCAGATTGTCCAGTTTGCGAAGATCGCCGTCCGCCCCGGATACGTAAATACAGGTGTCTGCGAAGGCCGGTGCGACGGATATTTCGGACCCGATATCGACCGCCCACAAAGGGGTCGCCACGTCGCGAGGGCTGTTGAGCGCCATTCCCCAGAGCCATGCCCCCGCCAGAAGGAGGACAACAAGGATGGCCGTTCGCTGTCGAATGGCGCGCGCGCGCGACTTCTCCCTGCGCAAAGCTGACCGTGTTCTGTATGTTCTGCGGTCGGTTCTCATGCGGTGTCCTCAGTGCCCCTTGGATACCCCCGCCGGTCGCTCAAACCACGATGGCTCCATACTCCCAACAAACTCCTGAAATCATAGGCTCTCGGAGGCTTCGTCGCCCCATTGTCTGACCGAACACTCAATTTGACTGGGGGGGTATTGACTGGTATAATTACCCCAGCTTTTGAGTCATGCGATGGGTCTTCCCGAACGTAGAAGTTAGCCGTGAAAACCATACCTCACAGCCATCGAATGCGAACCCCTCGTACCGGTCTGCCTGGGCGATGAAGGGCCAACATGGATTCTCAAAGGCTTTGCATTCGTTCACCGAGTTCTCTCCTCGTTCGTCACCACGGACACGTTGAACTCAAGGAGTTCACATGCACTTGGCAGGACATGGACGTAACAGACAAACGACTCATGGAAGTAATCAGACGCAGCATTGAATCGAGTTCTCAATACCAGCGCGCTCCCTTGGCCACCCGATTCGTTTGATTATCAATGGCAGCAGGCCCACCCGAAGATCGTGTGAGCCACGTTGAGTGAGTATTATATCATTTCTGCAGCCGTCGGGTACCGCACAACTTCTGCGCCCGTTGCATGACGATGACACGGAACCAGGGCTTATCAAATGAACGCACCATCGCTTGCGGACTCATGGGGTCCACCTGCGGACTCGTTGAGTACGCAGAGGCTTTGGCTGACGATTGATGGAGGGATTGAAAACAGATGAGTACTGCCACCAAACGAGAGAGTTATGATGCCGTCGACATCCAGGTGCTCAAAGGACTTGAGGCAGTCCGCAAGAGACCGGGGATGTACGTCGGAGACACTTCGACCCGTGGCTTGTTCAACTTGTGTCGCGAAGTCATTGATAACAGTATCGATGAGGTACTGGCAGGCGAGGCGGAGAAGATCAAAGTCGTGCTGACACAGGACGGCGTTGTCAGCGTCGAGGATGACGGACGCGGGATTCCGGTGGACATTCACCCTCAGGAGAAGCGCCCGGCCGTGGAAGTTGTCATGACCATGCTCCACGCCGGTGGGAAGTTCGGGACTGCCGGTTACAAGGTTGCCAGCGGTCTGCATGGAGTGGGCGTATCGGTCGTTAACGCTCTTTCCGAATGGCTCGAAGTCGAGGTGAGTCGCGATGGCAAGGTGTATCACCAGCGCTACGAACTTGGTATTCCCGTCACCAAAGTGAGCGTTATCGGCACGGCGACGAAGACCGGCACAAAAGTCACGTACAAAGTGGACAGCGGAATATTCACCTCGGCGGAACTGGACCGCGAGATGGTTATCAAACGACTCCGGGAGCTTTCATACCTGAACCCCGTCGCCGAACTGACGCTTCTGGACGAGGTCAGGAACGAGACGTTCGTTTTCCACAACAAAGGCGGCATCGCGGCCTTTGTTGAGCACCTGAACCGTAACAAAAACCCTCTCCACCGAAAGTCCATCAATTTCAGCAAGAGCCGCCAGGAGGTCGATGTTGAGGTCGCCGTCCAGTACAACGACGGATTCAATGACACGATCATTTCGTTTGCAAATAACATTTGTACCGTGGACGGAGGAACGCACGAGAGCGGATTTAAGACGGCCCTCACGCGAGTCGTCAACCAATATGCTCGGAAGAACAATTTCCTGAAGGAGAAGCAAGCCAATTTGACGGGGGACGACGTTCGGGAAGGTCTTGTTGCGGCCATCAGCATCAAGCTGCTCAACCCCATTTTTGAGAGTCAGGACAAGAAACGACTGGGCAACACGGAAGTGGAAGGATATGTGAGTTCCATTGTCCACGAAGGTCTCGTGGAGTTTCTGGAGGAGAACCCCTCCATCGCGAAACGAATTGTGGCGAAGGCCATCACCGCGTCGCAGGCGCGGGAAGCGGCCAAAAAGGCTGCTGACCTGATCAAGCGGAAAAGCGCTCTGGAGGACTCAACGCTTCCCGGCAAATTGGCCGATTGCTCCGAGAAGGACCCAGCGCTGTGCGAGATATTCATCGTCGAGGGCGATTCAGCCGGAGGTTCCGCCAAGCAGGGACGGGACAGAAGGTACCAAGCGGTCCTCCCTTTGCGCGGGAAGATCATCAACGTTGAGAAGAACCGGCTGGACCGTATCCTCGCGAATGAAGAGATTCGAGCAATGATTACCGCTCTGGGAACCGGGATCGCTGAACGACACAATATCGACCACAACGGAAACGGCGATGGTGATGTGGATGACGACGGCGAAAACAACGGCAATGGAGATAAGCGGAACGCCATCAGCAGATTTGACCTCAGCAGGCTTCGCTACGGACGCATTATCATCATGACTGACGCGGATGTAGATGGAAGTCACATCCGGACGCTGCTGCTGACATTCCTTTTTCGTTACATGCGACCACTCATCGACCATGGGCATGTGTACATCGCAAGACCCCCACTGTTCCAGATCAAACGAGGCAAGACATCCATGTATGCCTATGATGAGGCAGAGCGGGAAAACCTGCTCAAGGAGATCGGCAAGAAGAATATCAGCGTGACACAGTTCAAGGGTCTTGGCGAAATGAACTCCGAGGAACTGCGTGAAACCACCATGGACCCGGAAAAGCGCACCGTCCTGCAGGTGACCCTGCACGACGCCATTGAGGCCGACGAAATATTCTCCGTGCTCATGGGCGATCAGGTTGAGCCCCGGAAGGCATTCATCGAGAACCACGCAAAGAGCGCGCGCTACCTCGATATCTAAGGGAAGCTTGCAGGCCGTTGCCTGCCCTTCTCGATATCCCTCGACCCGTATCCAATCTGCGATCAATGGAGGCGACACAGTTGTCTAACGGTAAGGACGTCGTTCCTATTACCCTTGAAGATGAAATGAAGGAATCGTACACCCGGTACGCGATGAGCGTCATCGTTGGCCGCGCGTTGCCGGACGTGCGCGACGGGCTGAAGCCCGCCCACCGACGTATTCTGTATGCGATGCAGGAGCTTGGTCTTACGCCGGACCGACCGCACAAAAAGTGCGCGACCACTGTTGGCGCAGTCCTCGGCAAGTATCATCCCCACGGCGACATGGCCGCGTACGACACCCTCGTCCGCATGGCGCAGGACTTCTCTCTGCGCTACCTCTTGGTAGACGGTCACGGGAACTTTGGCTCCGTGGATGGGGACCCCCCCGCCGCCTACCGGTACACGGAGGCCCGGCTATCTCCGCTCGCCATTCAGCTTCTGCAGGACATTGAACAGGAGACCGTGGATTTCACGCCCAACTTCGACGAAAGCACGGAAGAACCCGTCGTTCTCCCGTCGATCTTTCCCAATCTGCTCGCCAACGGCTCTGCCGGAATCGCGGTTGGAATGGCAACAAACATTCCGCCGCACAACCTGACTGAACTGTGCGACGCTGTTTCAGCAATCATCGATAATCCAGATATCTCACTGGAAAAGCTGATGAAGATCATTCCGGGACCCGACTTCCCCACGGGAGGCCTGATACTCGGGACACGGGGCATCAAGCAAGCATATTCGACCGGACGCGGTCAAGTAACGATGCAGGCGCGCGCGGTCATCGAACCGATGGATAGCGGCAAAAACGCCATACTGGTTACGGAAATCCCCTATCAGGTGAACAAGGCAACCCTCATCGAGCAGATCGCGAAACTCGTTCGCGAGAAGCGGCTGGAGGGTATCAGTGAGTTGCGGGACGAATCGGATCGCTCCGGCATGCGCATCGTCATCGAACTCAAGCGGGACGCCAATCCCAACGTCGTATTGAACTTCCTCTATAAGCACACCCAGATGCGCCAGAACTTCGGTGTCATCATGCTGGCCCTGGTCGACCGGGAGCCTAAGGTACTGACGCTCAAGGAGATGCTGCAGTATTTCATCGAGCACCGGCGCGAGGTGATTACGCGCAGAACCCGGTTCCAACTCGGCAAGGCGAAGCAACGGGCCCACATTCTGGAAGGTTTCCGGATTATCCTGCGAAACCTCGACGAAACGATTGCCATCATCCGCAACGCTGACAATCGGGAGGAAGCTCGGAAGAAACTGATGGAACGGTTCGAGTTGAGCAACGACCAGGCTCAAGCCATCCTGAACATGCAATTGGGGCAGCTCACTCAACTCGACCAAAAGAAGATCAAGGATGAATACGAAGAGTTGCTCAAGACGATCGAGTATCTCGAAGGCATTCTCGCCGATCCAAGAAAGGTGCTGCACCTCATTCAGGAAGACATGAAGAACGTCAAAAAGGAGTTCGGTGACGAACGACGATCAGTAATCCATGCGACCGAGGCCGAAGATATTTCCATTGAAGACCTCATCGCCGAAGAAGACATGATCGTCACTATCACGCGAGATGGGTACATCAAACGCCTGCCCATCGACACGTACCGTACTCAGGCGCGTGGCGGGAAAGGTGTCATCGGCCTTACGAAGAAGGAACAGGACGCGGTGGAACACCTGTTCGTTGCGACGACTCACCACCTCATCCTGGTCTTTACCAACAGAGGGCGTGTCTACCAATTGAAGGCGTACGAAGTTCCCGCAGCCAGCCGTCAGGCCCGCGGAACGCCGATTATCAATCTGGTACAGATCGAGCCGGGAGAATGCGTCACCGCTACCGTCCCCGTATCCAACTTTGGCGAGGGGGGTTGCCTCTTCTTCTGCACCAGGAATGGCGTCGTGAAGAAGACAGCTCTGGAGGAATTCAACACTCGACTCTCCAAGGGAATCATCGCCATCAACCTGCAAGGAAAGGATGAACTTAAGTGGGTTCGTTGGACGGACGGCAAACGAGAAATCATCCTCGGAACTCACCAGGGGCTGGCGGTGCGCTTTAACGAGGAAGAAGTAAGGTCCATGGGCCGTCAAGCCGCGGGAGTGAGAGGGATCCGCTTTAAGAAGACAGGCGATTATGTCGTCTCCATGAACGCAGGACGCACGGACGCCGACCTGCTGGTAGTCAGTGAAAAGGGCTACGGCAAAAGAACCCCCATTGATGCCTACCGGAAGACGGCGCGAGGGACGCAAGGCGTGATTACACTCAACATCACGGAAACCAACGGCCCCGTTGTGTGCATGCACGTTGTCGACGCCGATGACGAACTGCTGATCATTACCGCCAAGGGCGTCGTGATCCGCCAGCCCGTCGAGACCATTCGACAGACCGGCCGCAGCGCCCAAGGCGTGCGCCTTATTCGCCTGGGCGAGGGAGACTTGGTGCGCGCCGTTGCCCGCGTCATCAAGGGAGACGAGTGACTGTTCGGCTACCACCGATTAACCGCGGGAAGGATGCCGTTCCGCGTATGACGCCGCACTCAGGGTGTTGTTGCAGCGCCCTTTGCGGCGAAAGCCAACGGCGGCACATCCCTGGGTGAGAGACGCACCGCCTGACCTTTGCAGTTACGGAGACGCGAAAGACGATGACCCTGCCAACCCACGCATCCTTCGAAGTAGCGGATCACACCGCCGATGTTGCCCTGCGGGCGTGCGGCGACTCCCTGGCGCACTTGTTCATCAGCGCGGCACGCGGAATGTTTACGCTGATTGCGGAGGGCGAGACGCCGGGAGATGGATATCCGGGAGAAGTGACCGTTGAGTCAGCGGACTGGGAGTCGCTTCTGGTTTCGTGGCTACGTGAATTGCTGTTCCGTTTTGAGTTGCATTCCCAACTCCCTGTGGACTTTGCCATCCGAGACATCTCGCCTCAGCGCCTGTTGGCTGAAGTGCAATGGGTGAACTTTGACCCGCAACACCATGAGCTGTTGCGGCACATCAAAGCTGTTACCTACCATGGACTCGAGGTTAAACAGACAGACGAGGGGTGGGAAGCGACCCTCGTGTTCGATACATGATGGTTGAAAACCTGAATCACGTATGAGATAGTAGTCGTCGTGGAAACGCTGTCTCCCTCACTCACAAGATTTATCGATGCCGCCGGGCTCCGCAAGCGTTTGATCCTGGGAATGGCTACGCATGTATGGGGCGATTGCGTTGGGAGACAGATTGCCCAACATGCATACGTAGAGCGTGTTAGGCAGGGAACGCTGTACGTTGTCACTGACAGCCCGGTCTGGTCGCAGGAACTTTCCTACCTGAAACCGAAGATCATTGATGAGGTCAATTCCCGTCTCGACGAACCTGTCGTGACCGAGATACGGTTCCGGACTCAGGCGAAGTCGCAAGCACGAGAGTCCACGCGGACGCCGCTGTACCCGTGGAACCGTCATATCGACAGTGTCAATCTCTCCGATTCCCATCACGAAACCGTCGCCTCCTGCACGGATCATCTCCGCAATAGAGAACTGCAGGCGACGCTTCGCTCCTGGGCGGAAAGAATGCTGAAACTCAGAGAATGGGATAAGCGTCATCCGGTTCGGTACTGCGTCGAATGCAACAAACACTTTCGATCTCACCGCAAGAGATGTCCGATGTGTAACAGGGATGTATCGCTCGAAAGGAAACCACTGGATTGAGGGACATGACCCATGCAGGACCTTAAGTACATACGTGAGAACACAAGCCTGGTAAAGATCGCCCTTCGGAACAAGGGATCCGATACCGCACCGGTTGACGAGTTGCTTGCCTGCGACGAAGACCGCCGTCGACTCCTTCACGAGGTCGAGCAGATGAAACATGCGCTCAACGAGACCTCGCAGGAGATCAGCCGTCTGAAGAAGGCAGGACAGAATGCTGATGAAAACATCATTGCCATGCGGGACCTGTCGGGCCAAATCAAGTCGATGGACCAGAAAGTCCGTTTGAGCGAGGAGCGCATGAACGCGCTTCTTCTATCAATCCCCAATACTCACCACGCATCCGTGCCCGTTGGCGCCAGTGAAGCGGAGAATATTGAGGTGCGGCGTAAAGGAGAGCCCCCAACCTTCAGCTTTCAGCCGAAACCTCACTGGGAGGTTGGTGAGCGGCTCGGCATCATCGACTTCGACCGCGGGGTCAAGATCTCAGGGGCCCGGTTCTATGTGCTGAAGGGATTGGGGGCGAGACTGGAGAGAGCCATCATCAGCTTCATGATCGACTACCACGTCAATCAGCACGGTTACAGTGAAATCTACCCTCCCGTCCTGGTTCGCTCCGAATGCATGGTGGGCACGGGACAGTTGCCCAAGTTTGGCGAAGATGCCTTTCACTGCGAGCTGGACGACCTCTGGCTCGTGCCAACCGCAGAGGTTCCCGTGACAAACCTGTACCGCAACGAAATCCTCGACTTCGACATGCTTCCCATCTGCCACGTCGCCTTTTCGCCGTGCTTCAGGAGGGAGGCCGGAGCAGCCGGAAAGGACACACGCGGCATGGTTCGCGTGCATCAGTTTGATAAGGTGGAGATGGTGAAGTTTGTGGAACCGGAGAAGTCCTATGAGGAACTCGAGGCGCTCCTCGGCAATGCCGAAGCCATCCTTCAAGCCCTCGGACTCCATTACCGAATAGTGGAAATATGCACTGGCGACCTCGGTTTTACAGCGGCGAAAAAGTATGATCCCGAAGTGTGGTTCCCCGGTCAGAATCGGTTTGTGGAGATATCATCGTGCAGCAACTTCGAGGATTTCCAGTCGCGTCGAGCCAACATCCGCTATCGGCCAGGGCCCGGCGCCAAGCCGCGTTTTGTGCATACATTGAACGGGTCGGGACTTGCGGTGGGCCGAACGTTCGCAGCCATACTTGAGAATTATCAGAACGAAGACGGGACAGTTAACCTACCGCCGATTCTTCGTCCGTACATGGGTGGGGTCGAGAAGATTGAGTGACCGACAGACATCCCCGTGTCGGAATTGCAGTCAGTCGGCTACCCGTCGCGCGCGGCTTCGCGACTGCAATTGGGGAACGCAACCTTCAAGTGGAGGATGATGAGCATGGCAACCAATAACTACTACGAGATCCTTCAGATTTCGCCGACGGCGAACCACCTCCTTATTAACAAGGTGTACAGAGTCCTGGCTGCAATGTACCACACCGACAACCAGCAAACGGGTGACGCCGAGCGGTTCCGCGAAGTTTGCACGGCATACGAAACGCTCTCCGATCCGAAGAGACGGAAGGAGTACGATCTGGAGGTTCTTGGCTCGGCGAAGCCAGCCGAGGCGCACCCACGGGATGCGCTGTCGGATGATGACCTCCCAAAACCGGAAAGCCAGCAGGACATTCGAGACCTCGTTGTGCGTGTGCTCTACGAGAACCGAATCTCCGATCCTCACAAGCCTGAGCTACAACTCCAGGTGCTCGCGGCTGTCATCGGCGTCGACCCGGACGACTTGGAATTTGCCCGCTGGTACCTCCTTGAGAAAGGCTACATTCGTATGAGCAGCTCCGCCGACTTCCAGATTACCGTGGCCGGGGTGGACTACGTGGAATCGAGTCTACGCGCCCGAAGAGATGCCACTGACCCCGGCCGCGCGGCGCTCCCGGCCTGATGGATTGATCCGGAGAAGGAGACCCATGTCCGCGCAAGTGAACCATTTCAGAATCACCCACCCGTTAGCGCGTGCCTGTGTGATGGCCTTCGTTATCGCGCATCTGGTAGCCGGCGGCATGTTGTCCGCAAAGGACGCGTCCACTGACAATCCCGGCGAGGGTCAGGATGCAATTGCCACAGTCAATGGACACGCTATCACGCATCAGCAATTGATGGTCACCCTCGTCTCCCGCCAGGGAACAAGACTCCTGCACCAACTGATCGACGAAATGCTGCTGGCGCAAGCCGCTCAACGGTATCTTGTAACCGTGACAGCCGAAGACATCGAGGCTGAAGCAAACCGGCTCCGGTTGCAGCATCCCTCGGAGGAAATGTTTCAGAGCGCGCTGCAGAAATCGGGACAGACGCTCGCACAAATCAGGGACCAACTGCGCGTCACCGTCCTCATCCAGAAAATCAGCCGCGCGCAGGCATCAGCGCAGGTTTCCAGGAGAGTAACGCGTGACTATTACGACGAGCACAAGGGCGACTTCATTTCCCAGGAATCGGTTCATCTTCGCGACATGCTACTGGATACCCGGGAGAACGCAGAAGAGCTGCTGAAGGTGCTCAAGTCGGGAGGGGACTTCTCAGGACTTGCTACAGCATTCTCTACGGACCCGGCCACACACGAGTCTGGCGGCGACATGGGTGTTCTACCCGTGGGTTCACTTGCGCCACACCTGGCCAACGCCGTGAAAACCATGAAGCCGGGAGGGATCAGTCCCATCATTGAGGCGCCCGACGGCTGGTATATCCTGAAGCTGGAGAAGAGAACCCCGGCTTCCCAACGCTCTTTTGAGGAAGTACGTCGACAAATTGAGAACAAGCTTGTCGAAGAGCGTGCGCGTGCGTTACAATCAGACCTCCTGCAGCGCCTCCGGAAAGACGCGCACATCGAGGTGGACGAGAATGCCTTGCGCACTTGCGTACAGGACGATCATTCTTCCGCAGATAATTGAGAGGAGATAACATGATTTTCCGCCTTGCCGTGGAAACCCACCAACGCGACGAGTTGATCGACATCACCTGTCAAGTGCAGAATGTTGTCACCGATGCAGCGGCCCATGAGGGAATCTGCACCGTATACGTCCCCCACACAACAGCAGCGGTGACGATTCAGGAAAACGATGACCCCAATGTTGCGGTCGACATCATCGATGGGCTGGACCGCCTCATCCCCGTCAAGGGAGTGCTGCCATACAAACACATTGAGGAAAACGCACCCGCGCACTTGAAGGTTGCCCTTGTGGGCACATCTGAGACGCTCTTTGTTGAAGAAGGCAAACTACAGCTTGGGCGTTGGCAATCGATCTTCCTGTGCGAATTCGACGGGCCGCGTCAGCGAGAGGTACTCGTGAAACTGTCGGCATGAGTTTCCGTTTACACACGAATATGGAGTGGTGACGAGTAATGAAGTTCTGTTTCATGACATGGGTCTGCCCCGAATGGGATACGCCCACCATTATCGAGAAGTGTCGGCAGTACGGATACCACGGAGTGGAATTCCGGGTGGAGTGCGACCACAAACACGGAGTTGAACTTGACGCGTCTCCCGACCATCTCCGGTGGGTGCAGCAATCCTTTGCCAACGCTGGAGTGGAGACGCCGTGTATCGCTACATCACAGAGATTCTCCTCCAACGATCCGGCAGAGCGACGGCAGCAAGTGGACGTGGCAAAGCGTTACGTCGAGCTTGCAGCAGCAATCGAGGTCCCCATCATTCGCGTATTCGGAGGTCCCATCCCGGAAGGAGTCGACAGAAGAACTGCAACAAGCTACATCGCGGAGGCGCTGCGTGAGCTGGGTGCGTTCGCGGATCAACACGATGTTGTGGTGGGTCTTGAGACGCATGACCATTTTAGCCTCGCCAGAGACGCCGTTGCGGTCATCAACGAAACAGACCATCCGAGAGTCCGTTGCCTTTGGGACATCATGCACCCCGTGAGCCACGGGGAGACCATGGCAGAAGCTTTCTCCCACGTGAAACCCCATGTCGTCCACTGCCACATCCACGACGGCAGGAGAGAAAACGGCAATATCGTTCTCACTTTCCCGGGAGAAGGGATCGTCGACCACCGTGAGGCGGTGCAGTTGCTGCAGACGATCGGGTTCGATGGTCATCTTTCGGGAGAGTTTATCAACTGGCTCCCCCCGGATGAAGTCCTGCCGAAGTATGCGGAGACACTCTCTGGTTATCTGCGCGAGATCGAGGAAGGGCGTGAACACGTCTAAGTGTTGCCGCCTCCGACATTCCTCAGCGGAGGGTTGAACTCATACGCGCACGGACTTCATGCAAGACGACGTGTCGGCGCCCCGAATGATGGGCATGCCGGCTCAGTTCCGCATTCCGCAGGTTCGTGGAGGTGGCAGAATGCTCCCTGACAACGAAATCACCGTCGACCAGGCTGCGGCGATGCTTGACACAACGCCCCAGGAAGTTGAGCGTCTCATCAAGCGAAGTCTGCTGCCCTGTCGGATGCACATCACGCCCAACGGTCAGCGGTATCGGCTCATCGACAGGGACGTGTGTCGGCGTCTTGTCGATTCCGGGTACATGCAGAACCTCCACAGGGAAGACACGCCCACGCCTCCACAGCGTGCCGACAAAGAAGTCGTCAGAGCTTCCGAGCTGACGACCGAGAACTGGAGCTCCTCCACACACGTGATTGCTGAGGACGAAGGGAGCAATGAAGAAGCGCTCCCGGCTGTCCGTTCCCCGGCTCCGGAGGCCCCTCTTGCCGGGGACATTGAGGAGCGGCTTCTCACCGTGGTCAAAGAAGTGGCCGGGGTCGCTGCGCGAGTCGGCGTCATCGAGGGACGCTTTGAGGTAACCCGGCAACTCGAGCGGGACCTGTCCACACTGAGCGAACGCCTGAGACACCATGAGGAGACGCTCAAGGCGCTGAGCGCCCGTATAGGGGCTGTTGAATCAACCGAGGAGCAGCACTCCGATCAATTAAAGCGCGACCTGCACGCAACCATCGGAGAAACCGAACATCTGCAGGAAGCCATCGCTGTCATCAACCATCAAACCAATCCGTTGTATGACCTTCTGAGCGCCTTGGATGAACGGCTGAGGGTTCTTGAGGAATGGGTCAAGGAATCGGAAAATAAGCGCCCCCTCGCGCAGGTCAAGAAGTTCATTGCCGAGAGAAAAGGCAAGGAAGATGCCTGAAGACCTGCGCGTTGCTTGTGGGGGTTGACGCCACACCCAGATCCGCGTTCTCCACTCGCGTCACAGACGTCCCTCCAAATCGGGATACACCATCAGCATAATTTCCCGCTGTCTCCGCCGCATCTTTCTTTTTTCTGCCGGCGCGGTATCCTCATAACCCACAAGATGCAACACTCCATGCACGGTAAGCAGCGCGAGCTCCTGCTCCAGAGAAAGTCCATTCTCCTCTGCCTGGCGCACCGCCGTCTCAACAGAGATAACGACATCGCCAATAATGCCGGGAGCGTCATCCGGCACGGCAAAACGGAACGTCTCTCCACCCTCCGGGTCGTCGTGCCCGAACGCGATAACGTCCGTGGCGGTATCGATTCCGAGGAAGCGACAGTTGAGGTCTTGTATCTCTTCGTCCGTCGTCAGGAGCACATTCAGCTCCCCGAGGGGGTCAACTCCCTCTTCCCGAGATACGACGGAGATGATGTGACGGACCGGTCGTTTCTTTACCAGCCCCCTTCTCGCTCCTCGGGACAACACTGACACGGGCATCTGAGGCGTCTCCTTTCCTTCGTTTTTTTGAGGGATCAAAGGGAATTGCAGGGAGGTCCCTGTCCTGCCCGGGGTACTCCACGCGCGTATGCAGAAGGCCCTTCAGCATGTGCGCGAAGGTCTTCTCGATTGTGTCGAGATCTTTCAGAGTCAGGTCGCACTCGGTCAACTGGCCTTCATCCAACCGCTCGCGGAAGATCTTTCTCACCATCGCCTCAACACGCGCGGGGGTGGGATTCGCCAGAGAGCGCGCCGTGGCCTCCACCCCGTCGGCCAGCATAATAATCCCCGCCTCTCTCGTCTGAGGCTTGGGGCCGGGGTACCGGAAGGCAGCGTCGTTGACTTCGCCTTCGCTCAGACTCTCGAGAGCGCGGCTGTAGAAATAGCTCACCAGATTTGTCCCATGGTGTTGGGGGATAATATCGATGATCGCCTGAGGCAGCTTGCATTCACGGGCCATCTCAATGCCTTCCTTGACGTGCGCAATAATGGCCAGGGCGCTCAGCGTTGGAGTCAGCTTGTCATGGATATTGTCCGCCGAGAACTGGTTCTCGGCAAAACAGGAAGGTCGCTTGATCTTCCCAATGTCATGATACAGACTGGCCACGCGCGTGAGGAGAGCGTCTGCATTGATGGCCTTGGCTGCGCTCTCCGCGAGATTGCCGACCATGATACTGTGGGTGCAGGTCCCCGGGGACTCTATCTGCAGCCGCTTCAGTATAGGCTCATTGGGATCCGACAACTCCAAAAGCCGAAGATGACTGGTGATCCCAAAAGGTCGCTCGAGGAACATGACCAGTCCAAGGGTGAGGATTGTGCAGGCAATCCCGCTCCCCAACCCCCAACTCATTTCGATCAGAATGTCGGAGGTCGTGTCATTCGTCAGAGTGCCCACGCTTGCGGAGAGAATGACGTTTGCCCCACCCAGAAGGAAAGCCGTCCGCGTCAACTGCGCTCTGGAATGAAGCTCGGCCACACTGCGAATCCCCACCAGTGCGCTCCCCAATGACATAACAAGGACTGCAAATTGATTGCTTGAGAGGGTCGCCGCCAGCACTCCAACCATCATCGCCACCATCACAGCAAAGCGAGCGTCGAGCATGATGCAAACGACCATCCCGATCGTGGTGGTAATGGGCACGGCCGCGTAGTCGACGCCGGGGAACTGGGCTGCAATCTTGAACGAGATCAGTCCGAGCAGAACCAGCATACTGAGTAACAGCATATTCCGGTCGGCGTTGAAGATTTTCAGGGAGTACTGCCGCATATACAGCCCCGTCACCGACACGAAGAACAGCGTTAGCAGGAACAGCGCAGCAGCGCGTTTCGGGTCGAGGCGAGGTCCCTGCAAACCCAGCGCGACCAGCTTGTCGACTTCGGACTGAGTCAGCTCGTGTCCCGCCTTCACGATGACCTCTCCGGCCTCAATGCGCCTCCGGATAGGCTCCACTTCATCGCGTTTCTCCTTGCGGCGACGCTCCGTATCCTCGGTGTTGTAGATGAAGTTGGGTTCCTGCACGGCCGCTATAGCCACTTGGGCGGCAAATCCCCGCAGCGCATTGGGGACCTCAGACCCCTGCAGCAGTGTGCGGAGCATACTGTGAGCGATCTCGAGGTCCTGGGTGTTACTGCGAATTCCCTGATGAAACACCCCGCCCACCGCGTCCTTGATCGACTTCTCGACCCCGGCCAGATTCTCATTGCTGGCCGACAGTGCCTCACGAAGATTCTGATCGCCCACCAGCTTGAGGTTGCGTTCGGCCTTCAACCCGGCGAGTTTCTCAGCGGTGCTCACCGCCGGGGTCTCCCGCGCGGCCCTTAGATTCTCGAAGGTATTGTGGATACGGGACTGAGCGGTGTCGAAAACGTGGGGGGCCACGTCGTACACGGGGGGAACCGTTAATTCAGCCTCGCGCTGATTCTCCACGGTTGCACGAATGTCAACGTAGTAGCCGCTTCTGGGAGCCCGGATATCCTCGGTTGCGGTTTCCCCTGCCTGTAGAGGAACAGACTTCGTTGGGATTTCCAGGGCAAGAGCCAGCGCCGCTGCCAGAGACGTGAATATCCCCAGAGCGACAACCTGCCGCCGAAGCCCGAGCTGGCTCCATTGCTCGCCCCAGCACAGCGCGAGACTCATGAGTGGCCCGGGCTTGCGCTTCTTTGTCCTCATGCAGCAGTCCTCCAGTCTCCCCGCAACCAATCAGTCAGAGAGATTCTCCTCGCTTGTGGACACTGACGGGTTCTCGAACCGGTCATAGGCCAAGACGATGCGCTGTACCAACCGATGCCGCACAACATCCCGGTCCGTCAGTTGCACAAAGGATATCCCCTCAACGCCCGCAAGAATTCGGCGCGCCTCCTTGAGGCCCGACTGCGCGCCTCGCGGGAGGTCTATTTGCGTGACGTCACCGGTCACCACTACCTTGGACCCGAAACCCATCCGCGTCAAAAACATCTTCATCTGTGCGGGCGTGGTGTTCTGGGCCTCATCCAGGATGATGAAGGAATCGTTCAGCGTGCGTCCGCGCATATACGCCAGCGGGGCCACCTCAATGACGCGGCGGTCGATGTAGCGCTGGACCTTGTCCACCCCCATCATGTCGTACAGAGCGTCATACAGCGGTCGGAGATAAGGGTCCACTTTCTCCTGGAAGTCGCCTGGCAGGAACCCCAGCTTTTCCCCCGCCTCCACGGCGGGACGCGTCAGGATCAGTCGAGTGACGCTCTTCGCTCTCAGCGCCGCTACGGCCATGGCCATAGCGAGGTAAGTCTTCCCGGTTCCAGCGGGGCCAATCGAGAATACCAGGTCGTACTCCCGTATGGCCTCTGCATAGGCTTTCTGCCCCTCCGTCCGCGGGGAAATCTTCTTCCCTCGATCACTGGTCAACAGAACGTCGGAGAGAATATCTCGTGCATCGAGGCGACCCTGATCTTGCTTGGTCTGACGGACGAAGTAGGAGACATCCTCAAGGGACAACGGCTTTCCCTCGGCAACCACCTCTAACAGTTCGGAAAGCAACTGTGCCGTGCGACACGCGCGCCCTTCCTCCCCGAAGACATGCAGGGAATTCTCCCTCACCACAATCCGGATGCCCAGTTCTCGCTCAATCAGCAAAATATTCTCATCGAAGTTCCCCAGCAGGCAGCGTAGACGCTGATTGTCACGCACGTCCACGGTAGCCTCATATTCACCACTTCCCTCGGGACCCTTGGTGCCACTTCCATGTGAGGTCTGAGTTGGGTAAGAGATCGCGGTCACTCCCCCGTAAATGCAGATTTTAGAGCGCGGAATGCGGAATCCGCATTTTCAGGGGAATGGTCGAAGAGCAGTCTGGCTCCAGAGTCGGTGATGTGCACCATCTGCTCAAGACGAATCCCCCCAACTCCCTCGCAAAACGCGGCTGGTTCCAGCGTGATGACCATGTTCTTGCGCAGGGGTTCGTAGTTTGCGGGAGACAAAACCGGTCGTTCGAATTTCGTAACCCCGAGACCATGCCCGCTGTGCTGGTAGCACTCAAAACCAGCATGTCGCACATGGTCACGGATTACGCCGTCCAGTTCCGAAGCCAGCACTCCGGGACTTGCCGCCTCCAGCCCCAGGACCATTGCTTCCCGCAAGACTCCGTGCATGTCGCAGATGCCTGCGGGGGGGTCGCCCACCGACAGGACTGAACAGGAATCACCCCAGTATCCATCAACTCTGGGCGCAATGTCACAAACGAGAACGCCTCCCTTGCCGCAAACATTCCCGCTGGGCAATCCGCCGATGCTATCCACGGACGTCCGTGCCGCACAAACCACGTCCAGGGAAACCTCCACAATTTCACCGACTTCCACCTCCATGGCGCGCCGTGCGTCGGCAGCCACCTCGATCTCCGACCGCCCCTCTACGAGGGCACAGCGCGCTGCTTCCTGCCCAACGCTGGCCACGCGCGCCGACTCGCACAAGGCGTCGACCTCGGCATTGCTTTTCACCAGTCGTTGTTCCTGCAGGAGCGAGGTGATGTCCGCCACCTCCAAATCGGCGATCTTCAACTGGAGAAACTCAATCAGAAAGTGGGGAACGTGCTCAATCTCCACGCCGATCATGGCCCCCCTCACCCGCCATCGTCGGAGGACATCGACCACCTGCCTCGCGAGGTTCAGGTACCCGCTCCCCTCCGACTGCCCAGGGTAGTTCTCGTATGGCCGGACATCCACCTCGTCCAGCGACGGAAATGGACACAGAAGCGCCGAGGGAATCACTACAATCGGTTTCTCGCCTGGCGCCATTGCCAGCATTGCAGGGCCGTCTTCCCAGTAGCTCCGGTAGCCGGTTAAATAGGTCACGTCGTGCGGGACGGAGACAATCGCACATGTAAGTCCGCGGTCTTGCACCATGTCCTGAAAACGCTGGATGCGACACGCAAGTTCTGTCATACCACGGGCCTCACTGAACAAGGTTTGTACGCGCCCCATTGTAGGAGGTCGTTCCATACTCGTCAATACATGCACCGGATCCCTCAGCGACAACGCCTCGATACTTCTTTCTGCCGGGAAGCCGCCGGGGGTGCTTGACGCAGAGTTCGCTGTCCGCTATCCTGCAATCGTTCATTCTCACTTGTGAAGGGAGCAGTCCTCAATGAGAGTCGCTGTAACAGGCGCGACAGGTTTTGTGGGCAGGCAATTGTGCGAGACGCTGCTTGTTAGAGGTCACTGCGTGACAGTCATCACGCGCCAGCCCGACAGGGGTCGATTGCTGCTGCCCCAAGTAGACAGTTTCCTGCAGTGGGACCCTGATGGAACCCTCGGCAAATCGCTGGATGGTGTGCATGCCGTCGTTCACCTCGCCGGGGAGAGCATTGCGGGACGGTGGAGCAAAGGGAAGAAAACCAGCATCCGTAACAGCCGCGTTACCGGGACACGAAACCTGGTGCGATCATTGCAGCAGTTAAGCCCGCCGACGCGTCCCCGCGTTCTGGTGAGCGCGTCAGCAATCGGGTACTATGGCGACTGCAAAGAGACTGAAGTGAATGAATCGTCCCCCGCGGGAAGCGGATTCCTCCCCGAAGTCTGTGCCGCGTGGGAGGCGGAAGCATCTCGGGCTGAGGAGCAGGGAATCCGGGTTGCCTCCGTACGCACCGGCATAGTGCTGGGACCTGGCGGCGCCCTTCAGCAGATGTTGCGCCCCTTCAGAATGGGGCTGGGAGGACGATTGGGGGATGGAAGGCAGTGGATGTCATGGATTCACATTGAGGATCTCATTGGCATCTTCGTCTTTGCACTGGAGCAGGAGGCCGTGGTCGGCCCGATTAACGGCGTTGCGCCGCACCCCGTCACCAACCGGGAGTTCACGAAGGTCCTCGCCCATGTCCTCCGAAGACCGGCAATGCTGCCGGTCCCCTCATTCGCCCTGAAAATGGCAATGGGAGAGTTCGCTGACGTCCTGCTGCAGGGACAAAAAGTGCTGCCGATAAAAGCTCTGAATTTCGGATACGCCTTCAAGTACCCGCATCTCGAACCGGCCTTGCGACAGGTACTTGCATAGCATCAATCGGTGGTCAGCGCAATCAGGTCATCCGCTTCTTTGAGCCAGACGAGCGTCCCGCTCCCCGGGGCAACTCCTTCACGGAGATGGATCAGCACAACCGTACCCGGCTTCATGGGGGTTCCCGCCAACCCACACAATAGGTCAATCATGAGCCCACAATCAGGTTGATGCCCTACCAGCATCACCGACTTCACATCAGGCAGCGTCTCCAACACGCGCTCCAGC
This sequence comes from Armatimonadetes bacterium CG2_30_59_28, assembly GCA_001872605.1. GTDB lineage: Bacteria > Armatimonadota > Abditibacteriia > CG2-30-59-28 > CG2-30-59-28 > CG2-30-59-28. Next base: position 20,793 of record MNXM01000225.1, read on the forward strand.
TCGATGATCTCACACCCCGGTGAAAGCTCGGCGCGCGTCTGCACCTCCTCCTCCATCCCCAAGGCCACTGCGATCAGTTCCGCCGTCTGCCGCGCCCTCACCAGGGGGCTACTCAGGATGAATTCCGGTTTGACGCCGAGGCGCTCAAGTCCGTGACCTGCAAGCTGCATCCTCTGCACGCCCGCATCGGTCAACGGGCGCTCTGCATCACTCACATACCCCTGGAAGCCAGCGGCATCTCCGTGCCGAACAATGTAGATATCCATAAAGCGTCTCCGCGTGTGCAATCTTTCGTGCAGACAGCCTATGTCGTCGCTTTCCCAACCATGAGCTCCTGCACCAGCCGAACATTTTCGGTCACCTGTTCCCCGCTCTCCACACCGACGATGAAGGCGTCCACCGGCGACTCGAGCTGGAACCCGATAGCGGCGCGCGCGTCGTCCATCTCGCCCTTCCCAAGCGCCTTCATGGCGGGAACAACCTTGTCCGTCTCCGCATCCATGTTGATGCCGCAGGCATGTAGTCGAACCAACACCACGTCCCTCCACGGATCATCGACACACGCACACAGTGCCCCGAACTCGTGATTGGAGCGCCCAACGGCCCGAACCACGCCGGAGTCTTTCGCCCTGCTCAACACGTCCGCAAGCCCTTTCCGTCGCAACATCCGAGTGTCTGCTTGCAGTTACCGCTCCAACCGTCGGTTCCCGTGCGAATACCAAGCAGCGAGACCTCGATGCCAGTCTGCCCTAACTCAACCTTGGAAATCGTCACGGAAACGGGAACTCCTGTCGCCATGCGCGTTAGTAACTCGGGCTATTGAAAGTGTTCTCTGATTGCGTCATTGTCTCTTTTGGCGCGAGTGGATTATACTGTGGGCTGGGAACAGACGTCAAAAGGCTGGCTCTTACTTCACAATTCTGCAGCCACATGGACCGGCAGCCGCGCCCTCGCCCAGCACCGAAATATACCGTCTGAAATCGCGGGCTTGTCGCCGCAAGGAGGTAACGAAGTGAATATTGCGCACGACACAACAGAACTAGTCGGGAGAACACCCCTTGTTCGGCTGAACCGGGTGACCGAAGGTTGCATCGCCGAGGTGGCGGCCAAGCTGGAATTCTTCAACCCCCTCGGTTCGGTCAAAGACCGCATCGGCGTGAGCATGATTGAGGACGCGGAGAAGACAGGGAAGATCGCCCCGGATACCATCATCATCGAGCCAACCTCGGGGAACACCGGCATTGCCCTCGCCTTCGTCTGCGCGGCGAAGGGATATAAGCTGGTCCTTACCATGCCGGAGACAATGACCGTTGAGCGCCGCCAACTGCTCAAGGCCCTCGGCGCCGACCTGGTACTCACGCCCGGACCCGACGGCATGCCTGGAGCGATTCGGAAGGCAGAAGAACTAGCCAGGGAAACCCCCAATTCCTTTGTCCCTCAACAGTTCCAAAATCCCGCCAACCCGAAGATTCACCGCGAAACTACTGCTGAAGAGATCTGGAAGGATACCGATGGGGAAGTGGACATCCTGGTATCCGGCGTTGGCACCGGCGGCACCATCACCGGCGTTGCCGAGGTAATCAAAGAACGGAAGCCTGAATTCAAGGCCATTGCCGTCGAACCAGTTCATTCCCCCGTCCTCTCGGGCGGACAACCTGGACCGCATAAGATTCAGGGAATCGGTGCGGGGTTTGTCCCCGACGTCCTGAGGACCGACCTCGTCGACGAAATCGTTCAGGTCAGCAACGATGAAGCGGCAGCGATGGCGCGTCGCCTCACGCAGGAGGAGGGCGTCTTTGCCGGGATCTCATCCGGAGCCGCCACCCACGCGGCCATCCAGGTGGCGAAACGAAAAGAGAACAACGGCAAGCTCATCGTCGTTATTCTCCCGGACACCGGCGAACGCTACCTCAGCCACGAAGTCTACTCCATCTACGCCGAGGGGAAATAAGGGTAACTGGGGGATTGGGTAATGACGGGAACTGGGTAATAGATAGCTGGTATCCTGATGACCAGCTATCCCTATCAGCCATCCGCCATCCGCCGTTTCACCAGCTCTTCGTCAGGCTGATAGTGTGCAGGTCGGCATCGCCGAAAAGTGGTGCGAGGTCGTCCTGCTCGAAGTCCTTCACGAAGGCGTACTCCACCTTCCAGTCATTGTTGGTGTAGCTGAAGCCGAGAGTCGGGTTTCCTTCATGCGATCCGGCGCGCAGTTCCCATTGGTCGCCAGCCTTCACTTCTGCCCCGAAGTTCAGCCCCTCATCGCGGTACGCGAAGGAATCTGAGGTCAGCTTCCGCTTGAACCACTCACCGGCGAGTGTCACCTTGTCGTTGGGATGATAGGCGAACCCCACGTCATAGTCCACTTGGTCAAAGTGATCAGTCGCGTCAGCAGCCACGAACCCCGGAAGGGTGATAGTTGCGCGCTGATCCGACGCGGTCAGGACCGCCCCGAAGTCCCACTGGTCATCCAACTCGTGTTGCACAGCAACACGGAACTTCGGCGTGATGACGCTGTCGCTGTCCGCCTCGGCGACCTCCGTCATCGGCCCAACGGGGAAAGAAATCGGCGCATACACGCGGGTCCTGCTGTTGCGCAGGGCGGTGGAAATTCCGAGAGCTGTCTTCTCGGTGATGAAGAAACCGTAACCCAGATAGACCCCCTGATCTTCCATCTGAATCTGCGTCGGCACTCCGGGAGGAGCGCCCGTAATTGATACCCCGCCACGGTTGGAGTCCAGATTGAAGTAGACCAGTTGCAGCCCATCCTTGTGCTTCGTCCACTTCACCGGGAACTCATAGCGAAACATCGTGTAGTCCGCGTCCAGTCCGCCGTTAAAGCTGTAATTAGCGTAGACCACGTTCGCCTGCGGCTCCTCCAACCACGCCGCGTGCGCCGGATTGCGCGAATACGGGTCGACAACGACGCTGGAGATATTCCCCATTCCCATCGTGCGGACACTGGCGAAAGTCAACGCCTGCGGAGCGGAAAATATCTCCGGTCCGGGAGGCAACGTAATCTGGGCGCGCCCATTTCCCACCAAGCCCGTCACCGCCACCGCCGCCCAAGCCAGTACTGAAACTCTCCTGCTTCTCAACCTGCTACCCCCATTGCTGTGCTGGATTGCTGCATTCACTTGCCACTCGAATGGTGAGGATAACCGCTGCATATACCAAAGTCAAGGAGAATGATGAGTGACTGAAGTTCCAGCATAAGGTTCGACGCCCACGATTTCAAATCGGGGGAGCCTCACGTTCTCGCTACAAGTGCTGTCGTACTGCTTTTTTGGGTTTGGCGACCATCCCCTTCCGACCTAATGCCGGAAGGGGATGGTCGCCAAACCCAGGAAGTGGGTGGAAAACGAATGTAGGCTAATTGTGAGGCTCCTCCGATATGAAATCGTGGGCGTCCCGGCAAAGTTTCGTTCTTATGCTGGAATTTCAGATAAGTGAGAAGGAGGTTTCCCTCCCCTGCGAGTCTCCTCAATAGTGTTTGCGTGTGGGGAGGATTCCATCTGCCACGCCAACGTTCGCCAAATTCATCCTGCGATCCCAGGCATTCCCCCCATCAGAAATGCGGAATTTGGGGTAGAGACTGCGTCCCTGCGGACGCCCGTATGGGCGGAATGTATCTGCGGAGTCGTTGCCTCTACCTGCAAACCCCGCGCCTCTGCTGGCAAAGCCTCAGCCTCTGCTGATAGCGTGTTTGCCTGCGGCATTTTCCCATTTCTGACGGGTTTTGGGTTTATACTCCTCCGTGAGTTGCAGGTTGGGTTCCAGCGCAAGGTTGCGCAACGTCTCCAGCCGCATCCTGGCCGCCCTCCAGAAGGAGTGTCTTACGACCTGAGAAAACAACCAAACAACGTCAGGTGCCCCGACTTCGCGTTGGGACGAGGATCGCATCAGTCAACGGACTGGGATATAGCACAGCGCGCAAGAGCGCAACTTTGGAGTGCGGTGGCAGCGACCCCGGTTTGACTTCCCTCCCTGCGTTTGTTACACTTCCCGCGTTCTTCTGCACGCTTGTGTCTGCTCGAGCAGATGCCTGTCATATTCGTTCACGGTTTGATCCTCGGGACACGTTGGCATGTTCTTCTTCATTCCCTACGGCACCGACCGGCCTGCCCGGAGTTTTCCCTTCATCACGTACACCCTCATCGCGATCAACGTCATCGTGTTTGCCTGGCAATACGGGGTGTCTAATTCCGATGCTGTGATGGATCGCTACGCCTTTATCCCCAACCAACTGAACGGCATGTCATGGTTTACCTACATGTTCCTGCACGGGGGGTTGAGTCACCTTGCCGGCAACATGCTCTACCTGTGGCTTTTCGGTTGCGCGCTGGAGTGTGCGCTGGGTTGGTGGATATTCCTGCCTACCTACCTGCTATCCGGCTGCGTGGCGATGATGCTGCACTACAGCATCGTCATGGCCACCGATCCGGTCGGCGCGAATACCCACCTGGTGGGCGCCTCCGGCGCCATTGCCGGGCTGCTTGGCATGTACGCTCTGCGCTTCTATCAAACCCGAATCCGCATGTGGTATTTCGTTTTCCTTCTGTTTTTCATCCGCTGGGGGAAGTTCGAGATTGGCTCCGTGTGGTTCATCGCAATATGGATAGCGCAACAGATTTTCGGCGCGGCGATGAGTGCATGGTCTCCCGACGTTGGCTCCCATATTGCCTACTGGACTCACATCGGTGGATTTGGGCTGGGGATGCTGTACGCTCTACTCATCAACCTTCAGAGCGAGGGGAAATCAGAGTACGTCCTTGCCGACGCAGTGTACGCCCTCGACCGCCAGGACTATCGCAGGGCTCTTCAGTTGTCCGGAGAAGTGGTTAAACGAGAACCGGCGAACTCTGAGGCGCGTCTCGTTCACGTCCGTTCCGGGATGCACACGCGGCCCTTCGAGGATTTCATACCTGAGTATGAATCGCTGATGAAGGACAGCCTGCAGAAGCACAACCTCGAGTTGGCGCAGGCGCTGTACACGGAACTGGAGTCGCTGTATCCCACTAACGGTATGGATTCGCGATTGCGCCTCGCAATCGCGACGTGTCTCGCCCAGCTTGGGGACCATGCAGGCGCCGTTCGAGTTCTCCAGCGAATTATCCAGGAGGCGCCCAACAGCGCGGAAGCGGAGACGGCAACGCTGAGGTACGCTCAACTGTTAATTGAGCAACTGGGACGCCCGAAAGAGGCCGCCGATGCACTCCGCCACTTTGTGGTGCGCTACCCGAACAGCCAGTGGAAGGATTTCGCAGAACAACTGCTGGCTAAGGCGCGTCAGGCGATGAGAAAGTAAGCGCGGCACGGCGCCGGGCGGTGAGTCGCTCTACGCCTGGAAACGGTAGCCGACGTTCCGAACGGTCTCGATGAGGTCGCAGATAGGATGCGGCAGTTTGGCCCGCAGGCGACGCACGTGAACATCGACCGTGCGGGTGCCGCCAAAGTACTCCTCTTCCCACACTCGCTCCAGCAGCACGTCACGCGTATACACTCTTCCGCGGTGGGTCGCGAGGAATTTTAGCAGTTCATATTCCTTATACGTCAGCTCGACAGCCCGGCCCATCGCGGAGACCTGGTAGTTGGCGAGGTTAATGACCAGGTCGCCAATCTTCACCGTGTCTTCGGAGTCTACCTTGTTGGCGCGCCAGAGAGTGTGCCGGATGCGAAACGCAATTTCCGCGGTGTTGGCCGGGATGAAGACGAAGTCATCTATGCCAAGCGAGAAGTCGAGCTCCCGGACGGCGTCCAGATCCGCCACGACAACCAGAGAAGTGTCGTTGAGCGCCTCGTCCTTTTTCAGCGACCTGCACAGGGAGAGGCCATCCACCGACGCGGATGTGAGATCAACGAGCGCCAGGTCGGGAACATCCACGGCCAGGCTGTCCACAACGCCGTCGCTGAACCCCAGCCCGGTCACCCGATATCCCATGTCTTTAAGTCGCGCCTGCAATCCCTGTTGCACGTCCTGGTTCTCACTGAGGATACAGATACGAAGCATGGGCGGTCGAATCCTTTAGCTCCGGCAGGAAGCCTTCTCTACATAAGCGTTGGTGATGGGGAGTCGCCGATCCTTGCCGAAGGCGCGTGGTGTGATCTTGATCCCCGGCGACGCCTGGCGACGCTTATATTCATTTCTGTCGACCATGCGAACAACGTCGCGGACCAGCGCCTCGTCAAAGCCCGATGCGGCAATCTCAAGGACGCTGCGGTCTTCTTCGACGTAGGCTTTGAGAATCTGGTCCAGCACCACGTAAGCGGGAAGGCTGTCTGCATCCTTCTGATCCGGTCGAAGCTCCGCCGATGGTGGCTTGTCCAAGACATTCTGTGGGATGATCGCTCTGCCCGATTGCCGGTTCTTCAGGATTGCGAGATCATAGACGGTCATCTTCGGCACATCCTTGACAATGCACAACCCGCCACTCATGTCGCCATAGAGGGTGCAGTAGCCAACGCTGTTCTCGCTCTTGTTCCCGGTCGCCAGCACCAACCACCCGAACTTGTTGGACAAGGCCATCAGCAAGTTCCCCCGGATGCGCGCTTGAATGTTCTCTTCGGCCTGGTTGGGGGCAAGTCCCTCAAACTTATCGGCCAACAGGGCAATATACGACTCAAAGACGCTCTGAATCGGCAGATTCTCAAGCCGGATGCCGAGATTCTCCGCGAGCGCACGAGCATCGTCCTTGCTGTGGTCGGAGGAGAACTGCGACGGCATGATGACGCCGATGACGTTCTCGGCGCCGAGAGCATCCACTGCGATGGCAGCGGTGAGTGACGAATCGATCCCACCGCTCAGCCCAAGCACCACCTTCTCGAAGCCATTCTTCCGGACGTAATCGCGTGTTCCTAAAACGAGGGCGTGGTAGATCTCCTCGGTCGCTTCGAATCTGGGCGCGAATGCAGCCTCGATGGCGCCCCTTTCGCGAGACCCCGATGGAACCACCTCGATCTGCGCTTCCTTCGGCACGGGAGCGCCTCTCTGCCGAGCCAGCAGCTTCTCCTTCCGACGGCGCGGGTCGTGCAGGCGTCGCCGGAACACGGCCCCCAGATCCAGATCGACGATCAGTAGATCCTCCTCAAACTGCTTCCCGCGACAGAGCAGCTTCCCGTCCTGATCGACGATCATGCTCTGCCCGTCGAAGACCAACTCGTCCTGCCCTCCCACCAGATTGCAGAGCGCCACGACGGTGGCGTTATCCGTCGCGCGAGTGGCCAGAAGGTGTTCCCGATACACGCCCTTGCCTGCGTGGTAGGGCGACGCGGAGATGTTGACGATCAGGTCGGCGTCACCCAATAGAGCCTGCTCCGTCATCGGAGGACCTGGATACCAAATGTCTTCGCAGATGCTGACACCGATGCGCGCCGATCCGAAGGATACCACCTCGATGTCTGTCCCGGCCTGAAAATAGCGGTTCTCGTCGAAGACACCGTAGTTGGGCAGGAAATGCTTGTGGTGCACGGAAACGATGCTGCCCTTGTGCATGATCGCCGCGGCATTATAAACGTCATCGGATCGATCCACAAACCCGACGACGCAAACAACGTCTCCCGTCTGCTGAGCGACGGACTCCAGACATGCGAGGTTGTCGTCTATGAAGCGAGGCTTCAGCAGCAGGTCTTCGGGAGGGTAGCCGGTGATGGCCAGTTCCGGGAACACCACGATGTCCACGCCGTGTTCACGGGCGCGCGCCATCCAGGCAATCACTTTGTTGGTGTTCTGGTCTAAAGCGCCAACCGTCGTGTTGATCTGGGCTAAAGCAATACGCATGTCTGGTGTCCTGCGGTTACATGAGGTCTACGGTCTCCCGGGAAAAGGTGTGAGCGGATTATAGCAAATCAGAGCGGATACCATCAACTGCTCCGAAGCCATCATCGCGACGGCTGATGCCCAGAATCTGAACCCCAATGCCGCCAGCCTTCCGGAGGAGGTTCTCATCAGTTCCAGCACTGCGGGGCGTCCCTCGCTCGATGCTCAATAATCTCATCGGCAACAGACTCTGCGACCGCGTCATGGTCTTCGCAGACAACCACCGGGAACTTCTCATGTCGGAATGACATTACTGACACCTGCACTTTCAGTCGCAAGGAGAGGGAGTTATTACGCGAGCCACTTCTCTAACCACTTCCATGCTTTCTTCCCGCTCCATTGATGGTCGTTCGGGTGATGGTCTCCGCCAATCCTGTCGGGGAATCCGGCAGCCTTGTAGATTTTCCGGAGGTGGCGGTAAGCCTTCAGCATGTCAGGATAATGGAAGCAGGTCTCCTGCTTTCCCATCTCGAACAGCATCGGCTTGGGCGCGGCGAGGCCGAGCATGTCCGGGATGTCGCCATGGACAAGAAGTCCCGGAACGTGTTGGGCGCCGCACGTGTTGCCTTTCCCTCGTTCACCGAGAGCGTCGCCCCGCACGGTGCTGATGTATCCGCTGACAACCCCTGCCTTGATTCGTCGTTCATTGATGAGCATGTGAGTTGCCATCGTGCCCCCTTGGCTGAGACCGATGACTGCGATGCGATTCCTGTCCACATGGGGATGGTTGACCAGCACATCCACGCACCGCATTCCATCCCAGATGCTCTGCGCAATCAGGGGACGGCAAAAATACTGCCAGGCCAAGTCCGTGATGTTGCAGGCGTCTCTGCTTGGTGTGCGTACCCACCAATCCGGCGGACGCCGCTCACCAAAGGGGCACCAGTCGGGCGCGATCACAACATACCCACGGCGGACTGCTTCGACGCCATACTCGTAGTTCAGGGCGTCGAGTGTTTGGGCAGATTGCTCACTTCCCTGTTCCCGCGTTACTCCGCAGATGTCGGCTTTTCCGTTCCCATGCCCGTGTGAGGCGAGTATTCCCGGACGCTTTTCGTCGGGGGGAAGTCCTTGGGGGGTTAGTACATACGCAGGGACGGTCACACCGAACGTCGAATCAAAAAGGATTTTCTCCCGGATGTAGTCCCCCTTATCAACACTCTCAACCACTTCGAGATTCGGAGGGACGCGCTCCGGCCAACGCCCGAGACACCTGCGGTAGTGGCGGTTGAAGGACCTGCGCCAGGACTTATAGTCGTCTATTGTTGTTCCGTCAAATACGCAATCAGGCTGCCAGTGCGTACACCAGTACTGAAGCACGTCGTAGAGATTCACGTTTCGCTCGGGATTTCTCATGGCGGTTTCCTCCTCCTGAATTCCACCTTGAAGGCTGATCTAGGATGTTACATTCCCGTGCACCACACTGTCAAATCCGCGAGCCACATGGGCGCATGGGCACGCCGGCCGCATTGACGAACGACGGGGATTGTGGTATTTACGATAGGGTGGATAGTGAGAACGGCGCTCTCTGGGCCTGTCCCCTTCCCGGTATTACCCGAAACGCATGTGAGACACCTTGAGGAAAGACAGCACAAATCGCCCGCCTGCTCGGAAGAAGTCCTCATCTCCCTCCCGAACTCTCAGGAAGCCTGCATCCACTGCAATCGACGAGAGTCGGTTGCGGGCCTTGGTAGGCGCAGGACTTGCGCTTACGCAAGAACTCAGCCTCGACGCTGTGCTCCAGAAGATCGTGGACGCGGCCTGCAATGTCATTGATGCCAAGTACGCCGCTTTGGCGGTACTTGAGGAAAACGGGAGATTGTCACGCTTTCTGTATTCAGGGATGACCGATGAGCAAGTCCGACTTATCGGCAACACACCGGTGGGGCGCGGGTTACTCGGGCTTCCACTCAAACCGGAGCCGCCACTTCGTGTTCACAACGTCCAGGAACATCCTTCTTTTTCAGGCTACCCGAAGCATCACCCGAAGATGAAGTCCTTCCTTGGCGCGTCGGTGGTTGCTCGCGGACACACGGTGGGGCGACTGTACCTGGCGGAGAAACAAGGGGCGGAAGAATTCTCCGAAGAAGACGAGCTCCTTGTTTCCATGCTGGCATCTCAGGCCAGCACGGCAATTCGGAACGCCCGACTTTACGAGAGGAATATCCGAGAGGAACGTGATCGCGCCCAGCTGTATCTCGACACTGCAAGCGTTATGTTGGTAGCGCTGGATACCAAAGGAAACGTCTCCATGATCAACCAGCGGGGGTGCAACATTCTCGGCTATAACGAACGCGACCTCCTTGGCAGAAACTGGTTTCAGAAGTGCATACCCACGGCAGAGCGACCGGCTCTACGCCGACTGTTCTCCCATATCATTTCAGAGAAAATTGCGGAGAACGGACACCATGAGAGCAGGGTACGGACGAAATCCGGTGAGGAACGTCTGATCTTTTGGCGCAATACGGTTATCCGCAACCGCGACGGAGAGATTGCGGGCACGCTGAGCTCCGGGGAGGACATCACCGAGCGCAAGCAGACTCAGACCGCCTTGCGCGAGGGCGCAGAGGAGCTTGCTCGTCTTCACGAACTCTATCATGCGGTTGTTGAAAACGTTCCGGCCAGCGTCCTGATCTTCGATCAAGATCTGAATCTTGTTTTCGCGAACGCGGTCTACCGACAGCAGTGGACGCCGTGGGACGACGTGCATGGGAAGAGCCTGTCTGAGTTGCTTCCCCCGGAAACCATCGAGAACGAGGGATGGGCGGCGAAGATGCGAGACGTGCTCGCGACAGGTCATCCCCTGACGGTATCGGATTCCCGCCACCACTCCCCCTATCGGGGAGACACCATCATCAATTACCACCTTGTGCTGCTTCCCGGCAAGGCGAAGCAGGACGACAAGGTACTGCTGGTTCTTGAGGACGTGACCGAGCAGGCCGGGCTGCAACGCCAGCTGGTGCAGAGCGAAAAACTCGCCGCGATGGGGTTGCTGTCGGCAGGCGTTGCGCACGAAATACGCACCCCCCTTTCAGTGATTCGCCTCGCGGCTTACGATGTTCAGGATATTCTCTCTGAAATCACGCACACCGCGAACGTTGACAATCCCGTCAACGAGGCGCGGGGGCAACTGGAGCTGATCGAGCGCAATGTGATGGACTGCAATGGCGTCATAGAGAACCTTCTCAAGTTCGCCCGGGAAGCGAAACATGAGCCGACATGGATTGAGATCGGCGCCTTGCTGAAGGGGTGTCTTAGCCTGGCCGAGAAAGACACGGCGCTGCAGGGAATACGTATTGAAGAACACCTCAAAGCTCCCGTCAGTGTTTACGCAGGTGAGGACGACCTCAAGCAGGTATTCAGCAATCTGGTCCTTAACGCTGTGCAGTCGATGCCTCACGGAGGGCTACTCACGCTCGCAACCGAAATGCAGGACGGCGCAGTGACCGTGCGAGTATCGGACACGGGACACGGAGTGCCTGCAGAGCTGCTGGACAGAATTTTCGACCCGTTCTTCACTACGAAGGAACCTGGCAAGGGCACGGGGCTGGGACTCTCGATTTGCCGGAAAATCCTCGAGAGAATGAACGGGCGGATTGATGTCCGGAGCATAGAAGGAGAGGGCACGACATTTGTCGTCACACTCCCGACAGAAGGAAGGAACGTGCAGGAATGAGTCGGAAGAGAGTTCTCATCGTTGATGATGACGTTGATCTGTTACAGACACTCAGCAAAGTGCTGACCCGCCGAGGTTACGAAGTTATCGCGGCAAAGGACGGAGTGGCGGCGCTAAAATCCATCAAGGAAGCTATTTCAGATGTTCCGTTCATGGCTGTTGTTTCCGACGTTAAGATGCCTCGCATGGATGGCACTGAGCTTCTGCGGCACGGCAAATCGGCGGCGCCCAGTACGGAATTCATCTTGTTGACGGGATATGGAACCATCGAGACGGCCGTCACGGCGATGAAGGCGGGCGCTTACGACTACCTCACAAAGCCACCCAACCCCGATGAACTGCTCATCACCCTTGACCACATCGCTGAGAACCAACAGTTGCGGAACCTCAATGTTGCCCTGCAGCAGGAATTGAGTACCGCCGCGAAAGGGGCGGGACTCATTGGCAGACACCCTGCCATGCAGGAAGTCTACGAGATGATCGCCCGCGTTTCCGAGAGCGATATAAACGTTCTGATATACGGGGAGACTGGGACCGGGAAGGAGCTTGTCGCAAAGGCCATCCACCGTGGCAGCAATCGCGCAAAGTACCCTTTCATTGTCGTTAACTGCGCGGCCCTGCCATTGGAGCTATTGGAGACTGAGCTGTTCGGGAATGAGCGCGGCGCGTTCACCGATGCGCGGGAGCGACGCTATGGAAAGTTTGAGGTCGCCCATCATGGCACGCTGTTCCTCGACGAGGTCGGCACGATGAGTCCTGCACTGCAGCAGCGACTCCTCCGCGCCGCGGAGACCAAGAGCTTTGAGCGAGTGGGGGGCACGGACACGGTTGAGGTGGATGTGCGGATTCTCTCCGCCACCAATGCGGACCTGATGGAACTCGTGCGAAACCAAACCTTTCGCGAGGACCTGTACTACCGACTAAACACCGTGGCCATTCAACTTCCACCGATGCGAGACAGAAGAAGCGACATCCCACTCCTTGCCCGACACTTCCTGGAAAAACACAAGAATAAGGTTTCTCGCAAGGTGACAGGAATCCACGCCGATGCTCTTGCCGCGCTGCAAGAATATGCATTCCCGGGGAACGCCCGGGAGCTGGAGCACATGATCCAGCGCGCCCTTGTCCTTGGGCGTTCGGAGAAGATTGAGGTCGCAGATCTGCCGGCTGAATTGCGAGGAGGTTCTACGCAGATTCAGGAGCAGTCCTTCACGGGTTTGCTTGCAGAGCAATTAGGCCAGTATGAAAGCAAAGCGATTCGGGACGCGCTGTCAGCGTCTGGGGGGAACCAAAGCCGAACGGCTCGAGCGCTAGGGATCAACCGAACCACCCTCATCGCCAAGATGAAGAAATATGACCTGAAAGAGAGTTAGTCGGATGCGGGGGCGATAACACACCTGCGGCTTTTCCCGCAAAACACGCGGAATGCGCGGAAACTTCAGTACGGGTTCTGGGTCCCAAAGTGGTCTCTTCCTTCTGCGGTATCTGCGTATTCTGCGGGACGTTTGGTTTTTTCAGTGGACTCATTCCTATCCCGCCATTGGAACGCGAACCGTAAACCGGGTTCCCTCACCCTCTTCCGTCTCGAAGTCCAGCCTGCCACGGAGGGATTCCACAATATCCTTGCACACGGCAAGGCCAACTCCCATCCCCGCTCCCGGGCGTCCGGCCTTCGTCGTGTAGAACGGCTCAAAGATACGCTCACGGATATCGACAGGGGAATCCCATTCCCATGGTCAGAAACGTCGATGCGCAGCTCTCCGTCTGTCGCTGATGCCGTAATGCCCACGGGGTCCCCTTCGGCAGATGCTTCGATGGCATTGACGACGATGCTGTACAGGGTCTGACGGATCAGCGGACAAGTGCAAGTAACTCCCGGTCACTTGAGTGCAAGCAACTCCCGGTCAGGTTATGATATCCAGAAACTTTACTGGAGGGTAGTGGGCGGACTCGCAGAGTCCGAAGTGACTAAAAAGGGTCTGAGGAGCAAAGGCGTCGCGAGATGGTAACCGCGGTACGCCGAGGTGCTTCGGAACGGTCGGTCGCGCGACGGTATGGGGTCGCGTTGTCGACCGTTCAACTGTGGGTTGCTCGGGCTGCGGGGAAACGCCTTGACCGAGTGAACTGGAGCGATCTTCCCGGTGGTCCTTCGGTTCCCCCCGGACGCACCAGCGGGGAGACGGAAGATCTGCTTTTGCAGGGGCGACGGGAGTTGAGAGAGACAAGCGACCTGGGCGAGTTTGGGGCTGCCGCTATCCTTATGGAGCTGCTCGCCCGGCGCATC
>MNXM01000016.1 GCA_001872605.1 Armatimonadetes bacterium CG2_30_59_28
AGCGTTGACAACTACGCTTCCCCAGACATCGAGACGGCGTGGCATGACACCATTTCGCGACGGATCCATGAATACGAAGAGGGAATAGCGCGCGGTGTCCCTTCAGAGGAAGTGTTCGCTACAGCGACCAGGGTGAAATAATGCCACCGTGAGGTGAACGGCGATGAAAGGACAAGAGCTTCAGCAAGAACCTGTGTGGACGAAACGAGAACTCAACCGACTGAACCGGCTTTTCCTGAAAGACCCGGCGGAGATGTTTGATGCGATCCGGTTCAAGCTGCACGAGCAATACAAAGACGTGCCTCCCGAAGAGAGACTCCGAGTAGAAAACGAGCGAGGAAGAAGACTCACCAAGAAGCTTGGGCTGGAGTTCGTCGGCAAAGAAGATTGAAGGAAGTCGCCAGGATGGCGGTGCGGAAAGTCTATGTGGAGTCGTCGGTTCTTGGGGTCACTTTGCATCCGGCACCTTCACCACGTCGCCGAGCCGCGAGAGCTTTGCTGCGACGAATGCAACAACGCGAATTGGAGGGCTACATCTCTCGCGTCACACTTGAAGAGATGGAGAAAGCACCCACCCACACGTTCCTTCGCTTGCAGCGGGTGGTGAGACAAGCACGACTGAAAGTAGTTGCCGCCTCAGACGAGAGTAACGCGATTGCCCAACTCTACATCGATGGTGGAATCATCCCGTCAAACTACGACAACGATGCACGCCACATCGCTGTCGCCGTAGTCAACCACATTCCCGTGATCGCCAGCTACAACCTCCGTCACATCGTCCGCGCAGAAGTGATGACCGGTGTGAACGAGGTCAACATGGAACAGGGCTACCCACCGATCGTCATCTGCACGCCTGAGGCTCTGGTGTAGGTTCCTCAGATCTCCGGCTTCTTATGCAGTATCTTCACCGTTCGATACTGACCACCTTCGAAAGGATGGAATGCCATTGCAGATTCGAGTTTACTATGACGATACCGATGCCGGCGGCGTGGTCTACTACGCCAACTACCTGAAATACCTGGAGCGCGCCCGGACGGATTTCATGGAGCAGTTGGGTTTCTCCGTGAAGGGCTACCAGGAGGAGGGCATCTGGTTCACAGTCGTCCGCATCGAAGTCAACTATCGTTCTCCCGCTTTCTACGGCGACGTGGTGGATGTCTCAACCCGACTGGTGGAAGCGAAGCGCGTGCGATTCACGCTTACTCACGAGATACGAAACTCCAAAGGTGTTCTGCTCGTTGAAGCCACGACCACGATGGCGTGTGTGGATTCGACGATGAAGCCGCGGGCGTTGCCGGAGAAGATGTCCGCGGCATTCGCGCAGATCGCATAGCCCGGGAGGACATCCCATTCCTAAACGCTGGAGGAACTTTGAAGTGATACGCCTGATGCTACTGATATTCACCATCACGTGGATGAGTGAATCCTTGATTGCTGCCAACCTCTCCACCGGCAAGTTGCCCAACCTCACTCTCGTCTCGAAGGTCACCGCCTCGTCCAACGCGGGTGGCCCCGGAGGGAAGTATTACGTGGACGACTTGAAGGACGGGTCGCCGAACACCTGGTGGGCTTGCGCGAACAACGCTCCAATGCCGCAGTGGGTGAAGGTCGCCTTCGACAAGCCAACGGCAGTAGACACGCTCGTTGTCTCCGGCGTGGACATGCCGACCCTCTACGCGAACTGGAAGCAGATTGAGGTGACGCTCTCCGATGGCGCGAAGGTGACGGCGGCGCTGGAGGACAAGCCCTTTGCTCAGATCGTGCGGCTCGGAAGTCATACGGTAGAGTGGCTGCAAGTCAATATCCTGTCGTCGCATGGACAGAAGAATTACGTCGGTTGCGCGGAGTTGATGGCCTTCAATGATCCTGAGAAGAAGGTGGGTGTGAGGTTGTCCGCGCCGGAACAGTGGCGAGACTTGAAACTGACTCGGGAGCCGGTGACACGACACCCGACCGTCTATCTCACGCCGGAGGACGTGGCCGCTGCGAAGCAGCGCGTCAAGGACCACGCATGGGCGAAAACGATGTCGGACAGCATCCTCCGCCTTGCCGATCAGTGGGTTGCGAAACCGAACGATTGGTTCCTGAAGGTCCTCCCCGCTCACGGCGCGTGTTTTGCGTACGGTTTCACAGGCTGCCCGATCTGCAACGCCAGTTGGGGAACGTGGGAGGGGGCGAACGCGACCTGGGACAATCCGGGTCACGTGCGATGTGCGAATGGTCGCGTCCTTCCCGACGCCGAGCATCCCGACCCCGGCACCGGATATGTGGGAAAGGATGGTCGCATCCACTACTTCGTCGGGTCCTACAATGCGTGGGTTGTGGAGCAACTGGAGTTCTCCGCCGCTGAGAACCTGGCGCTCGCCTACTCGCTGACCGGCGACGAACGCTACGCGGAGAAGTGTGCGGTGATCCTCGACGGGTTCGCCAACATCTATCCCTCGTGCGACAAGGGCAGTTGGGATTATCCCTCCAATCCGCCCAGCGGCCGCTTCGACCGTCCGTGGTATCAGGTGGCGCGAGTGCTCATCTGGTATGTGGATGGTTACGACCGCATCTGCAACAGCAAGTCGCTGGATGCCCCCTCCGTGCGCGCCGGAATGACCCGACGCCAGAACATCGAAGAGAACCTGCTGCTCAACGGGGCGAAGTATTGCTACGACCAGAGCCTGCACGGCGGACTGCACAACGGCGAGGCGGACTACATCCGCGGCTGCCTTGCCGTCGGCGTCTGCCTCGGTGTCCCGGAGTATGTCCACTGGGCGACGACCGGGCCGTTCGGGATTCTGCCGATGCTGGAGAACAACGTGGATCGCAGCGGCCACTACTTCGAGGTGTCGCAGATGTATTCCGACCACACCCGCAGCCTCTACCTCACCTTCTCCGATCCGCTGTACAACTACCGGGGCAGCCTGTATCCCAGCGGGCTGAACCTCTACGACAATCCCAAGTTCCAGAGCTTCTACGTCTTTCCGAACCTGATGATCCAGTGCGCCGGCCATGTGGCGCGGTACGGAGATGACGCCCCGGACACTTCCCGCATTGTGCCCACCAACCAACCCAATTCTCAAAGAGACAGCAACCTGTTGGAGTATCAGGTTGCCCGAACCAACGACCCGGCAAAGCGCAAGGAGTTCGAGACGCTGCTCCGGTGGATGAACCCGGACATCGAGAAGGCTCGCGACGGCTCCAATGACAAGATCTGGCTGCTGTTCCATGCCGCCGATGTGTCCGATGCTGCTGCCAACGAGCCTGTCGAGCTTCCGAAGGTCTGGAAGCGGCGGCTGATGGAATCCGACTTCGTCGGGCAGAAAGGCTTCGGCATCCTGCGGGCGGGGAGCGGGCAGGACGCCCAGTCGGTGCTGCTGCGCTTCGGCCCTTCCATGAACCACGGACATCAGGACGATCTCAACATCAACTACTTCGCCGCGGGCTACGAGGTGACCTACGACCTCGGCTACGGTCTCGGCAGCACGCACACGCAGGTCGGCTGGTCGCGCCAGACGGCAAGCCATAACCTCGTCGTCGTGGACGAGAAGTCCCAGGGCGGGAAGTCCGGCAGCGGCGGCCGTCTGCACCTGTTCATGGATCATCCCACCTGCAAGGTTGTGGGAGCCTCCTCCGAGCCGAGCTACGCCGACCGGGGAGTGACGACCTATCGCCGCACTTGCGCGCTGGTCGGTGATGGCGCCGACCGATACCTCCTCGACATCTTCCGAGTGGTCGGAGGGAAGCAACATGACTTCATGTTCCATTCCCTGACCGACAACGCAAAGGTCGAGGGTGTCGAGATGGGAGCAGAGGAGCAAGGTTCCCTTGCCGCCCCCGACATCTCGTGGGGAGACAAGCAACTGAACGATGGCGACATGGCCGGTTACCCCAACAAGCCTTACTGGAATCCACCGCCGGGGAATGGCTACGGGTTCCTCATCAAACCGCAGCGCGGCAAGACCGGCAGTGCGTGGCAGGTGGAGTGGACGCTGAGCGACGCCGTGAGCACTCGAGTGCGGTTGCTGATGGCCGCGCAGCCGGGCACGGAGGTCATCTCGGCGCGCGCTCCCGGAATCTACCCGTTCTATCCAAAGGCGCGCTACGTCGTGGCCCGACGCAAGGCCGAGGGAGATCAGCCGCTTGCCAGCGCCTTCGCCTCCGTGGTGTCCGCATACTCTCCACGTCGCTATGGCGAGGAGTGGAGAGCGCCGGACATCGCCAAAGTAGCCCGCGCCGAACGCGGCGAGGTCAAGCCGATTGACGGCATGGACATCCTGCTCTACAAAGGCACGGCTGCGGGCGACACGATGACCTTCGAGCGCACCGTCGAGAAGGAAGGAGATTACACGATCGTCCTGCACCCATACAACTCGCCTCGCTACGGCAGCGCGCAGGTGTTGCTCGATGGCAAGCCCCTCGGGCCGGTCATCAAGGGCACCGCGGAGACCACGGCCCCGGCGCGGGAGGTTGAGCTGGGAAGCGTCCGCCTGACCGCCGGCAAGCATCAGTTCGGACTCAGGATCGAAGCGAGTTCCTCCGGCGACGCCGCGGGCAACTTCTGGATGGGCATTCAGTCGCTGGTGTTCAAGACCGGCGAGGAAGTGGAGCAGGAGAAGAACGCGAAGGTCACTTGTCCGGTCACAGGCATCGAAAGGTTGCCGGTGACAAGCTCATCGGTCAGCTCCCAACCATTAGGTCTGCGGGTCACTCTATCCAACGGCGCGACCGACTACGTCTTCTCTTCGCTCGATCCGGCAGCGACCCTGAAATGGGAGAAGGTCAGCTTCACCGGCGCCTTCGCAAGGGCGAGGGTGGACGCGAAGGGACAACTGCTGCAACTCGACCTGACCCGATCCACCCGCTTCGAGGGGTTCGGTAGAAAGTTCGCTGCGCCCGCGGCTGAGATCACGGGAACAGTCAAGGATGCCGACTTCGAGAAGGGAGTCATGGTCACGTCGGCGAAGCTGCCGACCGACGGGAGTCTCACGGGTCGCACGATCGTCTTCTCCAATCCGGCGTACTCGCGCAACACCTGCTACCACATCCGCCGTGTCGAGCAGACTCCTCAGGGGACGCGTGTGGAAGTCGAGGAGCAGACCTTCGTGCTCGGTCGCGGCGAGGTGGAGGACGATCCCGCGGAGGGCAACACCCTCAGCAGTCTCACCCCGCACGAATACTTCCGCGCCGTCAACCGAACGGGAGATTCCTGGTTCTTCAAAGGCAAGCTCATCCGCGCCGCCTCCGGCGCGTCCACCTGCGTCCTCAGCGGCACCCCCGGCACCGTGCCCCTGACCCTCACCGTGGAAAGCTCCAAAGGCTTCCACGCCGGCGACAAGCTCGCCTACTGCGACGTGCAACCGGGGGATCAGTTCACCATCCCGACGGAAACCAGTTGGCAACGGCCCTGACCGTACCCGGTTAGGGATCGCCCGCCGTAGCGTTCCTTTCACCGTGTTCATCTCCGCCACAGTGAATGGTACGGTGACCATTCGATACGAGTTTGACCGTCGATTATCCGGTGCACGCGGATGCCTTCCCGCAGTTTGACAACCCCCCCCCTCCTGATATAATACGTGCCGTTACGGATTCGTTGTAGCCGTTTAGCTCGTTTGAGCCGTAGCAGTCTGACCGAAGATGTGGTGAGGCTGGTGCTCACAGAGGTTGCGAATCAAAACCGTCGTCGCGCAAGTCGCCCGGCGCTGCTGCTACGGGCGTCGTGGACTCTCCTCGTTTCCATTGCCGTGGTCGCTGCTTGTGCTGCCGTTCCCGTCGGTGCGGAGTTACCGCTGTCGCCCGCCTACATGCTGCGTACGGCAGAGCAGAGCGAGCAGCCCCTCGACATCCTGTACGACCTCGTCCGCCAGCATCCCTCATCCCCGGAGGCGTCCGAAGCCCTGTGGCGCATCGCCGATATCTGGCAGGCGAAGCAACAACTCCCCTACGCCGCGTGGGCGTGGCAAACGCTGCTCGCGCGCTATCCATGTTCCCCTCACGCGGACACCGCGCTGCAATCCTACCGAACCTGGTTGGCGAAGCGAAAGGCGGACGCCGATGAATCGGACGCTTGCGTCGAATGCGTCAACCTGCTGCATCCCGATTACGTGAGTCTCCTCGACATCTATCTCAAGTGCAAGTCCAACCCCGCGGGGCAATATGCTGCGGATGCGTGGAGGCAAACGCGGCAACAGTGCTGCGATCACCTTACCGCTATCCCAGAATACAAGCTGCCGCCGTTCGACTATTGGGACCCCGTTACCAACGCCCCCGGCAAAGACCACTACGACCCGCAAGTGCAGGACTGGTGGGTCATTGGTCGGGGTGAGGAGGCCCGCCGCCGCTCCGTGGTGGAACAACGCCGCCAGGTCGGCAACCTCTACGTCGCATCCCTCGACATCGCCGTCACGCAGATACTGAAGGCGCAATGCAGCCGCCCCACCCGCGACCTGCTGCTGGAGGAACTGAACCACGTCTGGTTGATGGAGAACGATGAGCGGATACGGAACTATGCGATGAAGAAGCTGGACGAAGTTGAGGCGGTAATTGTCGCTGAGTACATGGATCAGGCGAAGAAGGCTCTACTCGAAAACCGGCTGGAGGACGCGAAGGTAGCGTATCGCTACATCGTCGAGAACCATCCGGGAACCGAATACGCTCGCGTTGCGGAAGCCGAGATACGGAAGATTGTGCCTGTTCTCGTTTCTGTGTATAGGAAACGAGGCGATGAGAACTTCAAGCCGGAACGGAACTTCGGTGTGCCTCAAAGCAAGGCGCGGGAATACTACGAGAGGATGTACCTCGAGAATCCGGAGGGGCCGATGGCCGACTACGCGCTGTACCACTGGAGTCGTGCGTTGGGAACGGAGGGGAACCTCCAACAGGAGATATCTGAGCTTCAGGATTTCGTGGTCACGTTCCCGCAGAGCGTTTACCTTCCCAAGGCGATGTACCTCCTTGGTTTTGCCTATGGCAGTCAATCCGTCAAAGATTACTCCAGCGCCATCGACATGATGCGCCGCGTTGCCGATCAATTCCCTGAGTGCTCCGAGGCACCGGAGGCTCTGTGGCATGCAGCGTTTTATTGTGCCTGGAACAACCGCTTCCAGGACGCGCTTCCTTTGCTGCAAAGACTGTATGAGAAGTATCCGTCGAGTCCACGGAGCAAATGGGTAACGCAGTGGACGGCGAGATTTCAGGAAAAGATCAAATCAGGAGGAACATGGCCATGACCAGTCGTCGTTTTCTTTGCGTTGCAGCGTTGTTCGTCTTTGCAGGCGCGGCAGTGAAGACTTCCTTCGCCGCCACCACTCCGCAGGATATGCCGATCAGTTGCGAGTCGCCCAAGCCACCAGGACAAACCGGCCTCCTGCGTTCGAGGGGGGATGCGAATGTATGGACCTTCCGCATTGTGCCTGCGTCAGGTGTCAGCTTCAAGAGGGTCCCACCTGGACGTATCCGGGGAAAGGCGGAAGTGATCCCAGTTGGGGAACATGGGGTGGCGGAGACGGAGAAACCTATCTCACGTGGAGCTCGCCTGACACGGGCGGAAGTTTCTCCATCGATGTGAAGGGCAAGATTGCCGGCGGAACTGGTGGCGGTGGAGGCCAGCCCATTGATTTTGAGGCCAGTTGGGCAGGGAACATGGACGACTTTGCGTTATCCATCTCGAGCGACAAAACAGCAATCTGTGCTGGAGGAATTGATTCAGCGCCCCATCAAGCCACCATCACTGCCACTCTAAGCTATCAAAGCGGAGAGCCTGTTTCAGGCACAATGATCACCTTCTCCCTCACCAACTCTCACCCGGACTATCCTGCAACCATCGATCCTGTCTCCGCCGCAACAGACTCGAATGGCGAGGCGAAAGCGACGTTGACCTCCAGTCGCAAAATTGGTGCGACGGTCAAGGTCAAGGCAAAGTACGACGAAGTCGAGGCTGAGACGGAGCAGGTCACGATGGAGAAGGCCACTGGCGCATGGTCCATTGACCCTCAGGAGTTGATTGCCGATGGGGAATCTCAAGCAAACGTCAAGCTTACGCTGACCTACAGCGGCGACAGCGTGGACCAGCATGAAATGACTTGGCGCATCAGCAGAATTTGGGATGGCAATGGCACTCTAATCTACCAGGCCGATCCACCGAGCGGCTCCCCTTCCGGATACGGAAGCCTCAATCCGACCAACGACAATACGGACGGTGACGGAATAACAGAGACGGTCTACACCGTAGGAACAGAAGCGGGCACGGTGGAGTTCGAGGTACTGGATGAGAGCGTTGTTGAGAACAGTCCTGCTTCGTACAAGAGCACTGACGACGGCAATGCTCAGCCTACGAAGTTTGCAGTGACAGAAGTGAAGGCTTCCAACAATGTGAACATAAGATTGAGCAACATCCCGAACAAGAATGTGCACGACAATATCCTGTTCAAAGCACAATTCAATGCAGACGGGCAATTGGTCTTGGCTGCGATTGAGCAACCGGTGTGCGACGCCCGCAACGACAGTTTTCTCTCCACGATCCAAATCAGCGCGTGGCCGTCGGACCGGTCGTTTTCAGGCCTGACTTGGAGGTATACGTGGACGGTACACGACGGCCCCTCAACCGTCATCAACGAAAACACAATGGACGGTTCAGGCAATACGGGTCAGTTCAGCATTTCGACTAACGCGGCCGTTGACAGTTATTCACTCACGCACCAGATCAACATCCGCCAAAACAACCCGTGGAAGAGTTACCACCACGATACATCCACTCTTTACCAGATATTCTCACAACCGCCGATAGAGGGAGAGAATCCACCTGCTCGATTGGCTTTGAGCAAGGCCTGCACGTACATAAACGGCACCCCCAACACACAGCATGATTGCGCTGCTGCCATCATGAGCGGGATCGGTATTAGATTCAAGCCGCTCGGGAGTTATCCTTCCACCTATCCATTGGACGCCTACGACGATTGGGAGGAGGGCGTGGGCTGCATTGACCACGCGAACGTTCTTTGTTGCCTCTTGAGATCGATCGGCATTGGAGCGAACACCGAGCGGTGGTATGGCGGAGAGGACAATTTTCTGGGAAAGGTTTGGAAATGGACAGCGACAGGTAAGGAAGGAACTATTCTGATTTCACCAGATAATCTGTGGCACTTCCATGTGATCGCGAAGACATCGGATGGTCGTTACGATTCCGCATTGAAGCACTTGGGGACGCCGAATATATTGCACCATCACCCTGACTATGAGGTTAAACATCCCCCGTATGGCATCTATCCTGATTCAGGCTTGGGCTTTGACTTCGATACGCCCTTACCGGAGCACCAATGGCCTTAAGACTCAAAACAATTGGCAGCGAGTAATTACGATTGTGGGTAATTCCATGAAGAAACTGGCGGAAACGTGGATCTTCCTGGTTGTGGCAACCGGTTGGCTGATTTCGCAACAGGCCCTTACACAACAGAATAGCACCAGGTTGATTGGTAGGATTGACATGCATCTCCTGCAGTCCGAGTTGAGACTGCAAATTCGCAAGGTGATCGTGTTGCCAATCGGGGTCCGCTATCAACTGAGCAAGTCCGAGAGCGGGATAACGTCTGAGCTCGTTGTGGGAGTTTCCCCAACCAGGGATGCGGCAAAGCAAATGTTTGCAGAGATGTCGTCAATGATACCCGTCATGAGGACCACGCAAAAGGGGACATTGCCTGGAGACCAGTTTGCGTTCTGGACGGGAACACGGGGTACCGATGGTTGGCCGCACAGGTGCCTTTTGAGGAGGGAGAATGTTGTTTTATCGTTCTGCTACGATGGCTCCGCCAAGAACGCACTCGACTTGGCGAGACGACTCGATGAGTTGTTAGTCCATTCCAACGAAGTCGCACCAAAAGTTGATGTTGTTGCTACTCCACCGCTGCAGCTATCCGCCCCCCGCACGATCCGCCAAGGCAGTCATGCCCGCATCGTGGTGAGCACTTCTGGGGAAGAACTTTTTTGGCTGAACACGAACGAAGGTGCTCTGGCCAAATCAGGAGACTTCTACTACCATGACACTGGGAGACTGGGAAACCATGAGATTTCCATCCTCATGGCCTCCGAGGGTAACGTTGTCTTCACCAAAACCGTCTCCATTGAGGTTCTTTCTCCAAAGGAATTTGACTCACGTCGGCGCACGCTTCCGTGGAGGATCTCTGATTCTCTTGAGATTAGGGATCTATACTTCTTGCAAAAACCGAACGTCGATTGGTCAAAACTTCCGTCGAGCCAAAAGGAGTGGTTCTCGGTCCAGCGCGGCACTTTCGGCATTATCCAATCTCAGGATGAGATTGACCGGTTGAAGCAGCAAGCCCTGAAGGAATGGGGGGAAGTGCTTAACGGTGATTGGCTGCCCGAGAGTGACCTCATCACTGTGGAACGGGATGCGAGGCGTCCTACCCCTCAGGAATACGTGGCTCACTCTGCATTTGTTCTGCAAGGCAAAAGTCGAGTCATATTCATGGGGCAGCTTGGCCGGGGATGCTGGGTATACGTGGAGCAGCCCGACCCGCTCCCCGCTGGCGCTACTCCTGTAACCGCCAAGGACCTCCTCAAACCGGAGGTGTTTCAGGCTGGATCAAAAGAAACCGCAGAGGGCATTTTCCCACCCCATGAAGTGATGACCCGCGTATTTCATCGCTACCGAGCTCTCAAGCCTGAAGGTCCGTATGAACCGGTGCGAATTCTGCTGATGAAATGGAGAGAACCGGGCGAACTCAACCTTCGCTCGCCGGGCTATCCGTAGACGCCGACTGAACGTGTTCTTGCTTGCACGGGGATATCCCGACATCTCGGAATGAAAACGCAAATAGCTCAACCAAAACCAAAAGCATACTCCGTCGTCCTGCTATGCCTCCTGCTTCCTGTTGTTCACTCTCACGGGGTAGGTGGTGTCGTTCAGGCTGACGAGGCTTCACTGGTCACCCGGATCGACCGCTCCGCCCTGGAACCCATGCTGGGGATGAAAGGACAATTGAGCGTAGATGATCGTGGTTGCGTTGTGCGCCTTGTCCGGCGGATGGGAGTCAGTGATAAATTCCTTGTAGGTGTCCATCCGACGTTGGGTGAGGCTGATTCGGTGTGGAAAAACCTAACGCCTCCTCAAGACGCTCAAGAGCAAGCTGTCACGGGGATTGCTGACCGGCTTCGAGTCTCACGATTGATAGGATCCGAAGCATATCAGGTCGCACTGCGCCGGTTGAATGTCGTAAGTCAGTTCGTTTTTCGCGGCACACAGGAAGACGCGCTGGTCTTCGCCCGCAAGCTGGACGCCGCCTTGCAGAGCGACGCGAAGCTTGCACCGCGAGGGAAAAACGTATCCATCCCGGAGCTTGAAATCCTTGCTCCCGCACTGGTGTCTGTGGCACAAGGTTTCCCTATCATCTATCGCACTCCCCGGACGATGTTTGTTTCCGTTGTTCCCCACCTCCAGGCTGAAGCGATGGGTGCCAAAACGACAGTCACAATCGACATCCCCAATGCCCCTCTCATGTCACCCTCCGGAAGGCTCGAGTGCTCACTGGAGACAACGGGCGCACATCAGTTGACGGTAACCTTTGTAACTTGGGGCGCCGTCGTCTTCCGACGGTCAATCAATGTGCGCGTCATGACAACTGGCGAGGCAGTTGTATTGGGGAGCGCGGAGACTTGGGCGCTGCCGGAGAAGGCAGTCTATTTCCTTCCCAAGGTGGGTCCTGCCTGGACCGCAATCCCGGAAGGCGAACGCGAACAGATTGTCCTGCAACGCAAGTTTCTCTCACCCCTCAAGCCGGAACCCGAGGAGGAATGGTGGCGACTGCGCGCATGGAACGACCTCACTCAGTTCCTGAAGCTGGAATGGTTGCCCTCACGAGAGATGATGCACGTCTTTGAGAACGGGGCGAGACCGACACGCGAACGCGCAGCCTACTGCTCCTATCGGCGAGGGAACCTTGGCATCATCGTCCTTTCCGAAATCGGCAAACAAGCATGGGTCTACATTGAGCAACCCGGAACTTCTGTTGCTGAACAGAAAACACCGGAACCGCATCAGTTCCTTGTGCCAGAAGTCGCGCACCCCGACTGGGCGAGAAGTGACTCGGAGGTCTTCCCTGGGTTCCCTTACATGGCCCGCACGTGTCGCCGCCAGAGACTTCTGACGCCCAACGGAGCGCCCGAAGCCGTGCAGATTCTGCTTCTGCACATAGGCCAGCCGCAGTTGGTGAATCTGCATTTTCCAGGATATACCGAGTAGCTCCCTCCGCAAGGACTGTTGTCAACGCTCAGGAGTTGGAGGGAAAAGGCATTCGGTAGGGTGGTGGCTGACAGCCGATGGCGTACGGCTTTGCCGTGTGCAGTAGATTTCACGTGTCGAAGGAGGAGTTTTGTATGGCTACGAAGATCGAGGCGATAGTGAAGTACGGTCCCCGGATTGCGCCGGGGAGACCGGTGTCGACATCGCAGTTGATCGACCTGATGGTGCGAAATACGGGGCAGAGCAAGGGCGAGTGCAAGCAGGCGTTCACCAATGTACTGGAAGCGCTGACGTTTTATCTCTAAAAAAGGCGGTCCGTGCACATCGATGATGGGGGCAGCTTCGCATCCAAAATAGCGCTGGACGGCGGGTTCCGCATCAACTTCCAGGAAGACCCCGACCTGGTTAAAGACGTGCGGAAGAACTTCAACGGAGTCATCGAAAACGCCGAGAACATCGGGAAGACGTCGGAAGAACTGGTCGCGCTCTGGAACGCCGACCCGGCCAATGCCAACAATCAGATTCCCGCCTCGTGACTCCTTCCGGGCGGTTCTCCCAGTCAACGTTGACTTCGTTGAAGTCTCCATTAACTTCGGGCCTGTCCGAACAACGGGCTTTGTCCCATGATGGAGACACGAACGGTGTCCGGGCCGAGGGGTTCCCTTGCACGGCGCTGCAATGGTGTGCAAGGCAGATTTGTGCCAATTAGAGCTAACCAAGCCTACACCCTCCCACTGCCGCAGGTTGCCGCAGCCTCTCACAAATCTGACTTGCACCCCCCGTTGGCGAATGGTTGTCCACCGCTGTATACTATTCGCACTATGGACGAGAATGTAGTGCATCCTTTCGTAAATTCTTCGACATTAGACGCCGGATCGCTTCAGCGTCCGGTAGCTCACACAACTGACTACCGAGCGCCAAGAAAGGACATCTTTTCTCCCCTTTCAACCCGTGTTCGGCACGAACACGGGTTGAAAGGGGAGAAAAGGAGGGTAGCCTCCATCGTGTAGCTGC